>NZ_JAQIFT010000068.1:0-311889 GCF_027857615.1 Holtiella tumoricola | reverse complement strand
GTGGCCTCTTTTGTATTCTTATACAAAGAAATTTAGAGAATCTAGTTCTAAAATAACTTCCTTGTCCATAAAAATAATAAAAAAGGGGGAGGATGTCCATGTCAACGAGCTATTTTTTACTCATTGTTTTGTGCGTTTTAGCACTGATAGTCCTAATGGTGAATATAGGTATTGTACAAAAGAAAGAAAATGTAACTTTGAAATGGATTTGTACATTTCTATTTGCATTTTCTATGATGAGGTATTTAACACTAATTGTATATGGAGACCATCCAACGCTTGGACAACTTGAAATCCTACGTTACTTCTATTTAGCAACAAGCATTGGAATTACTATGACAATGGCTTCAGCAGTATGGTGCATTACACCTTACATAAGGGAAAAATTAAATTATTTAACTTATTTAGTTTTATTTACACCTTGGATTTTATTCTACATATATGTTATTATCACTCAACCTACCAAGATTGTGACAGCAACATTTGGCTATAGACTAGAACTTACAGGTCAGTTTCCTCTGTATTTAAGTGTTGTACAAGGTACTTTTGTAGCTATCATGATTATACTTTGTGTGATTGGCTTTCTTAAGTATAAGAATGAATATTTAAGAAGTAGTTATGCACTTATTATTGCAGCATGTATTTTATTGACATTGGATGGAATAGGGTATTTTGTTAATCTACTTAATATCATACCACCATTTACGGCAACAGAAATTTTCGCGTTTATGGCCATTGCCTATGCGTTTTATATTAAGCCAGTTAAGAGAAGATAAGTTGAAAAGTGAAAAAGGAAGGTAGGATAAATAATTATCCTACCTTCCTTTTTAGTTACATTAATGTTTGATACTTTGGAATAACACAGATTCCGCATGCATCAGGACCTGTATTTACACCAATAGTTACTCCGATGAAGAAGAATTCATCAGGAATAGGAGCAGCAATACTTGCTCTAGCACCTGCTAAAATAGTATTGGCATCTTCTAAGTTGTCAGCATGACCAACTATGTAGTTGTAGTCACAAGGACGATCACCAATATATTCCACAGTGGATTCGATAATTTTAGCAATAGCTTTTTTCTTACCACGTACTTTAGCAAGTGGATAAAGTTGTCCTTTTTCTAAAAAGAGAATAGGCTTAACATTGAGCATTGTACCAAGAAGAGCAGATGCTTTTCCGATACGACCGCCGTTTTCTAAATAATCAAGTGTATCAACAAAGAAGAAAATTCTAGCTTTTTCAATAAGTTTATCTGTAAGATCAATAATTTGGTCAAATTCAAGTCCATCTTGAATCATACGACCAATCTCTGTTACTAAAAGTCCTTGACCACCTGTGGCATTTAATGAATTAATAATTGCAATTTGCGTATTAGGATAATTTTCTAAAATAATTTCTTTGGCATTAACAGCAGAACTATATGAACCGCTAAAATACCCGGATAAACAAACACAGATAATGGATTTACCAGCCTCTGCAAGTGGTGTAAACACTTCAAGATAATCATTGATTGATGGAAGTGATGTTTTAGGGAAGACTTTACTTTCACGCATTTTTGTATAGAAATCTTTAATAGGCATTTCTACGATTTCTTTAAAATAATCGACTTGATTAAATGAAACATAAAAAGGAATACGTGTAATTCCAAATTCTTTAACTATAGTGTCACTTAAATCACTTGATGTATCTGTTATAAGTACGATTTCACTCATTACATTCACCTCCTTAATAGGGATTTTATTTGTACAACATTCCGATTATATTATATGGGAATAGAAAGAAGTTTGCAAGATAAGTTTAGCATTAGGATAAGCTAGCCTCGCATATACTGTACTGTTATAGTAAAAGGAGGAATGGATGTGCTCTCTTCAAGTTTAGAACAATATCTCATTCATATTTATAAGTTGAGTGAGCAAGGTCAAGAAATTAAAAGTAGTGAATTAAGTACAGAGCTAAACATGCCACTCAAAAAAACCATCCAGGCCCTTCAACGTATGCATTTTCAAAAGTATATCGTTTACCTTGCTTATCAACCGATTACTATTACAGATAAAGGAAAAGAAATGGCAAAGTACTTGATTTCTCGGGATGAACTTATTGATGAATTTTTGGACATTCTACAGCTTACGAATAATCGTGAAGAAGAGAGAGAAGGCATGAAGCAGTTCTTATCTTATGAAGCACTTGAAAGTGTTGAACGCTTTGTATGCTTTGTGAGACAGTACCCAGAAATCATTAATCGTTATCGTTTATATAGTAAACGCAAAATGCGTATAAAAATACTTGAGCCCTTACCAGAAGAAGAATAGTGTGCTATAGAGCACACTATTTTTATGTATTCTTTCTTATTTATATGAATTAAGACTATATTTTCTTCAAAGTTTTGTGCTATAATAGTGCATCGGATAAACAGCGTTCTTAGTTCAGATAATTATTTAGATTAGCTGAATTTTAGATGACGTTATCCAGGGGGTAGTACTACATAATACTAGCCAGCGGATAAGCAATGAAGAATGATAAGGTTAAAGGAAAAGACTATGGAAAATAATAAGCAAACAGGCGCACATATTTTAAAAGGTGCTATGATTTTATCGATTGCTGTATTTATCAGTAAACTAATAGGTATTTTATATCGCATTCCACTAACGGGAGCTATTGGAGATAGTGGAAATGGTATTTTTGCACCCTCTTATCAAGTTTATATGGTAATGCTCACACTGTCATCGGTTGCCCTTCCAACAGCAATTTCTAAGATGGTATCAGAACGAAGAGCTATTGGGGCTTATGAAGATGCACACCGTGTTTACAAAGTGGCAATGATTTATTCAGTATTAATTGGGGCTATATTATCTGTTGTTTTATGGTTTGGAGCAGATAGTATCTCTACGATATTCTTTAATATGCCAGAGGCTGCACTGCCAATGAAAGCATTAGTGCCAGCTATTTTCTTAGTAGCTATTATGGCTGTTATGAGAGGCTATTTCCAAGGCATGAGTTCTATGACGCCAACAGCTATATCTCAAGTCGTTGAACAATTTGTACATGCTATTGTTAGTGTGGTATTGGCTTATATGCTATTGGAAAAAAGCCTAGAGGCAGCGGTTACAGGTGCTTCATTTGGAACTTCAGTGGGTGCACTTTTTGCACTTTTGGTTTTAGTATTTGTCTATTATTTAATCAAGCCAAGTATTAATAAGCGTAGACGTAAGTCACGTACTACAACAGATGAAACAAATGGAGAGCTCTTAAAGAAAATACTTATTATGAGTATTCCAATTATGATTAGTTCCTCAATTTTTTCTATTATGGGACTCATTGATTACTCTATGATTTATAAAATACTTCCAAATACAATAGAAAAGATGTCATTAGCAGGACAACTTGTAAATCTACCTATTTCAGATCCAGAAGTTCTCACAAGTCAGACTGCTATTGTAAATAGTTTGGCAGGACAATTTTCAACCAAGTACACCACATTGATTAACTTACCAGTTAATTTAATTCTTACACTAGGAATGGCAGTTATTCCAGCTATTTCAGCTGCAGTGGCAAAACAAGACTTTAAAGATGTACGCCGTAAGACGAATATGGTTCTTAAAATCGGTATGCTTTTTGCTGCACCATCGGCTGTAGGGCTTATGGTATTTGGCGATCAAGTGATTCGTATGCTTTATTCTATGGCACCAGATGGTGGAGAGCTTTTAGTCTATGGTAGCGTTAGTATTATCTTTATTACCGTTGCTCAGATTACAACAGGTGTATTACAAGGAATGGGTAAACAAAGTATTCCAACAATCCATGCAGCGATTGCTTGTGGTGTTAAGGTAATTGCTAACTTAATTCTTTTATCTATGCCAAGTATGCATATTTATGGTGTTGTTCATAGTACATCGATTTGTTATTTAATCTATGCCATATTAAATGTAGTTTACTTAGTACGTACTATTCATATTAAAATTAATATCAAAAAGCTTATTATTAAACCTATTTTAGTAGCAGCAGTTATGGGGATTGTAAGCTATGTATTGTTTAATTTACTTGTAAAGGTATTTGGTCATGCAACACTTATGATGCTTATTGTTATACCAATAGCTATGGTAGTCTATGGTGTATTAGGTCTTTTAACACGTACTATTACTGCTAAAG
This sequence comes from Holtiella tumoricola, assembly GCF_027857615.1. Taxonomy (NCBI): domain Bacteria; kingdom Bacillati; phylum Bacillota; class Clostridia; order Lachnospirales; family Cellulosilyticaceae; genus Holtiella; species Holtiella tumoricola. Next base: position 307,742 of record NZ_JAQIFT010000068.1, on the reverse strand, counting down.
ATTTAGAAAATGTACCTGGCGGTCGTAAGCTTATTAATAAACTTTTTAAAGAAGCTTGATAGAATAAGGGCTAGAGGTGTATAAAGGTGTAAAAAGATGGTTATACTCCCAAACGTAATGAACAAGGACGTTTAGGAGGATATACATGTTTACGAAGAAGCAATTTATTACCTTACTTACTGTTGCTGCATTCGTTTTTATTATAATAGCTACTGTCTGTTTTCAAGTGGCATATCGCAAAGGGATTAGTGACCCTATAGTTAATCCTGATGCGGTCATTGAGACTTTTGACCCAGAAGAGCCTATTGTAGAAGTAGAAACAGAAGAAAGTAGTAGGATCTTACCTACAACTAAGATTACGGCAAAGTTACTTGATCAAGAAGGATACATTGTAGAAGAGCAAACTTTGAATACATTAAGCTTACTCAGTAAGACGATGGAAGAAGTACAAGCTCTTTTTAGAGATTATCAAATTGAGAAGTTTACACCAGAAGAGGTGATTCTTACAAGGCAAACTTACATTATCAAAGAAGCACCTTCTTTTGCTCTTGGTATAGAAAATGATCAAATAGGTATTGTGGTAGAAGGGAAAAACCCTTCATTTATTAATTTGGGTTTAAGTACAAGAGATTTTTCAATGCGTACAGTAGATCTTATTTCTAATCAAAGTATTCAGCTAACAATAGAACAAAAACGTAAACTAGAAAAAGATGCTTATTATATAGAAGAAATTTTACAAAATTATAGTGAGTAATCTAGAAGGGGGACAATATAAGTGTACCCCTTTTATTTATGAAAAGGCAGGGGAGTTGTACTCTGAAAGTTTCTTTAGGGAGAACTTAAAAATAGTGAAGTATTTTTAGGTCTTAGGAGCAGAAACAAAAGGTGTACAGTTCAACTGCCTTTTTGTAAAATTTGAAATAACCCCTTTGTACTTGCAAAGGTCATTAAATACCCCTACAATAAAAGACAAAGAAAGGATGACTAACTAACATGAGGGATATAGCCATTATTGGTGGCGGTGCATCTGGTCTTGTAGCAGCAATCACTGCAGCAAGGTTAGGCGCTAAAGTCACTATTTTTGAAAGACAAAACAGAATAGGTAAGAAGATATTAGTAACCGGTAACGGTAGATGTAATATAACCAATATAGATATGGGAGCAGAGCGTTTCCACACAGCAAGCAAGAAAGACTGCTATCAGCCTGTTGTGAGTAAAAATGTAGAGACTACACTTGCATTCTTTAAAACACTTGGCATTGAAAGACTTATAGAAAAGACAAAAGTCTACCCAGCTTCAGAGCAAGCAAGTAGTGTAGTAGATGTTCTACGTATGGAAGTAGAACGACTAGGTATAGAGGTTTTAGTAGATACTAAAGTGACGAAACTTAAACCAGAAGGTGTAAAGTGGAATGTCTTAACAGAAGCTAATGACAAGTATACTTTTGAACGCATCATTGTAGCAACGGGAGGACTTGCAGCACCACAGCTCGGTTGTGATGAAACAGGTTATAGTTTATTAAAAGCTTTAGGACACCATCAAGTTCCAACACTTCCAACACTTGTTCATATTGTATCACCAACAAAATACTGTAAGATGATGCAAGGCATGCGTTTTAAAAGTGAAGTTAGTATTTTGGTAGAGGGCACAAAGGTTCGTACAGAAAGAGGAGAGGTGCTCTTTACTGAAGATGGTTTATCTGGACCACCGATTTTTCAATTAAGTCGTATTGCAGCAGATAGTTTTGCGAAGAAGCAAGCATGTGAGATTCATATGGACTTTATGCCAGAGGCAACTAAGGAAGATTTAGTAGCAACGATTTACGAACGTATAGGTAATGGGGCACATAAAACAATAGAGGAACTTTTTATAGGTTGGTTAAATAAGCGTGCCGTTATGGCAATTATTAAACAAGCTGATGTAGGAAGCCCAGTTGCACCATGTGAAAATTTAGACTATGAAATGGTAGAAGCATTAGCTGAGGCCATGAAAAAATTAGTGTTTGAAGTTAAAGGCACAAGAGGATTTAAGTTTGCACAAGCTACAGTTGGTGGTATTACTTTAGATGAAGTGAATTTAGAAACGATGGAATCTTTAAAGGCACCAGGTCTTTATATAACAGGAGAAGTACTAGATGTAGATGGTGATTGTGGTGGGTATAACTTACAATGGGCATGGTCTACAGGCCTTGTAGCGGGCGAATCTGTCCTACAAAATTAGAACAAAAATTAGAAAGCTTGAGGAAACAAATATGATTCGAGTACAAGACCTTTCTCTCACTTTAAAAGAAGATGAAAGTGTATTAAAAAATAAAATAGCAAAAAAGCTTCGTATAGGAGAAGCAGATATTCAGCAGTATCGTATTTTTAAAAAAGCGATAGATGCACGTAAAAAGCAAGATATAAAAATTGTTTATACAGTAGATGTAGAAACAAAAAAAGAAAAAGAACTTCTTAAGAAGTTTCCTAATTTAAAAACACCAGATCTTAATTATTATTATCCAGAAGTAGGAGATAAAGTACTTAAGCATCGTCCAGTTATAGTTGGTAGTGGACCTTGTGGTATGTTTGCGGCACTTATACTTGCTCAGATGGGATATAAGCCTATCGTCATTGAACGTGGAAAAGCAGTTGATGCACGTGTGCAAGATATAGAAGCTTTTTGGAAAGAAGGCAAGTTTAGTCCAATCTCTAATGTTCAATTTGGAGAAGGTGGGGCAGGAACCTTTTCAGATGGAAAGCTTACTACACAAATTAAAAATGTTCGTTGTCATAAAGTACTTGAAGAATTAGCTAGGTTCGGTGGACCAGAAGAAATTCGCTACAAAAACAAACCACACATTGGAACGGATGTATTAAGGGATGTTGTTAAGAATATTCGTCATGAAATTGAAAGGCTTGGTGGAAGTTACCGTTTTGAAACTAAACTTACAGCACTTCGTATTGAAGAAGGTGAGTTGAAGGCAGTACAAATCAATGACAATGAGTGGATTGAAACAGAGGTTTGTGTACTTGCATTAGGACATAGTGCAAGAGATACATTTAAAATGCTTTATGAACACAGTGTGAATATGGTTCAAAAACCTTTTGCTATGGGGATGCGTATTGAACATTTACAAGATTGGATCAATAGCTCTCAGTATGGTGACACCCATAAGGATGATCCAAAGCTAGGTGCAGCAGAATACAAGCTTGTACATCATGCAAGTAATGGACGTGCAGTATATACATTTTGTATGTGTCCAGGCGGCTATGTTGTTGCTTCGGCTTCAGAAGAAGGTATGGTTGTTACAAACGGCATGAGTGAATATGCACGTGATGCTGTAAATGCTAATAGTGCAGTCCTTGTTAATATTAGTCCAGAAGATTTTGGCTCAGAGCATCCATTAGCAGGGGTAGAGCTTCAAAGAAAATTAGAAATATTAGCTTATGAGCTAGGAAATAAAACTTACAAAGCACCTCTTCAACGCGTAGGTGATTTTATAGAAGGTAAAATAACGACAGAACTTGGAATTGTGAAGCCAACTTATGAACCAGGTGTAGTTTTTAGCAATTTACGAGAAGCAATTCCTACATTTATGGGAGAAGCTATTGTAGAGGCACTTGGTGTATTTGGTAAGAAAATCAAGAACTTTGACCATCCAGATGCTATATTAACAGGATTTGAAACAAGAAGCTCTTCACCTATTCGTATAAGACGTGATGAAGCTTATGAATGTAATATTAAAGGAATTTATCCAGCAGGTGAAGGTGCAGGCTATGCTGGTGGTATTACATCAGCAGGCGTAGATGGTATAGAAGTAGCTGAAGCTATTATTCAAGTGTATAAGCCTTTTAGCAAGGCATAGGTTATAAATAGAGCATAAGGGTGATAAGCTATAAACGTAGAATAGGATGAGGATGGGAGAAAAAGATGTATAAAGCAGACTATCATATGCATACAGCGATGTCTACAGACTGCAACACAAGTATTGAAAGTCAAATAGAAACAGCAATACAAAAAGGAATGGATGAAATAGCAATAACAGACCATTTTGAAATGGATTTGGTAGAAGGCAAATGGAATCTATCACCTCATGTAGACGAATACATCCAAACACTACAAGGCTATAGAGAAAAGTATAAAGATCAAATTTCTATACGTATAGGTGTGGAAGTAGGCTTTGAAACTCGCTATAAAAAAGAAATTGAAGCACTTCTTCAGGATAAACCCTTTGACTTTATTATTTGTTCAACGCATACATGTGAAGATACAGAACTTTTTTATGGCGAATATTTTATAGGGAAAACTTCAGAGGAAGCTTATAGAGGATACTTTAATCATGTAATCGATACATTAGAGCATTTTGATAACTTTGATGTTTACGGGCATTTAGATTATATTAGTCGCTATGGTGAATATGAAGTGAAGTATCTAGATACACAACTTTATAGGGAACAAATTGATAAAATCTTAAAATACCTTATTAAGAAGGAAAAGGGGTTAGAGATTAATACTTCAGGTATACGCTATGGACTAGGGCATTTCAATCCACAAATCCCTATATTAAGGCGTTATTTAGAATTAGGCGGTAAGATAATCACAATTGGTTCAGATAGTCACCAAAATGAACACGTAGCTTTTTTGTGGGAAGAAGCAGCTAAAATGCTTAAAAATATAGGTTTTACACACTATACAACTTTTGAAAAACGTAAACCGATTTTTAGACAGTTATAAAAAATATTTTCAAAAACACGAACATTTTAACACATAAATTAAAATTTGTTTGAGTTTAAAGAACGGATTTGTTATAATAGAATCATGAATAGACAAATATGAGGTGGACGAAGATGCAAAACGATATCGCACGTGTTTTACTAACAGAAGAAGAACTTCATGAGAGAGTAAAAGCATTAGGGGAAGCCATTACGGCTGATTATAAAGGAAAAGATCTACTTGTAGTTGGAATCTTAAAAGGCTCTAATGTTTTTATGAGTGATTTAATTAGACAAATTAATATGCCTTTAAACATAGATTTTATGATCGTTTCAAGTTATGGCAATGCTACAGAATCTACAGGTGTAGTTAAAATTATGAAAGATATTGAACAAAGTATTAGTGATAAACATGTACTGATTGTTGAAGATATTATTGATAGTGGTTTAACACTTAAGTATTTAACAGAAATGCTTAATACAAGAAAACCAGCTAGCATTAAGCTTTGTACACTGTTAGATAAACCAGCAAGACGTAAAGAAAATGTAGACGTAGATTATGTTGGTTTTGAAATGCCAGATGAATTTATTGTAGGTTATGGTATTGATTATGCAGAACATTATCGTAATTTACCTTTTGTAGGAATCTTAAAGCCAGAAGTTTATGAAAACAAATAATAAATAAGTATAATAAAAGAATCTTGATGTAAAACTAACTCTAGTTAGAATTAAGCATCAAGATTCTTTTTTTATCATTAAATACCAATCAAAATAAATTTTTAACAACAAATAATAATTATTAGTTGATTATTTGTTGGAGTTGTAATATAATAATGGTGAGCAAAAAAGAACTTCTAAGGGAGGTTTAAACTATGAAAGTTATTGTAATTGGATGCACCCATGCAGGGACTGCAGCTATTGTAAATACTAAAAAACTCTATCCAGATGCTGAGGTAACAGTTTATGAAAGAAATAACAATATCTCTTTCTTATCTTGTGGTATTGCCCTTCATGTTGCGGATGTCGTAAAAGATCCAAAAGGACTTTTCTATAATTCACCAGAAGGATTAAGCGAACTTGGCGTTGTAACAAAGATGGAACATGACGTTATTAAAGTAGACGTAAAAAATAAATGTGTAGAAGTAAAAGACTTAAACACAGGTGAAACATTTGAAGACACATACGATAAACTTATCGTTACATTAGGCTCTTGGCCAATTGTTCCTCCAATCCCTGGCATTGAACTTGAAAATATTGTACTTTCTAAAAACTACAATCATTCTCAAGCAATTATCGAAAAAGCTAAACAAGTAAATCGTATTGTCGTAATCGGTGCGGGATACATTGGTGTAGAATTAGCAGAAGCTTTCGAAATTCTTGGGAAAGAAACAGTACTTATTGATGCAGAGACACGTATCATGAGTAAATATTTAGATGCACCATTCACTGATAAAGCAGAAGAAGCTTTCACAGACCATGGTGTAAAACTTGCAACTGGTGAAAAAGTTGTACGTTTTGAAGGAATAGATGGTAAAGTAAATGCTGTTGTAACAGGTAAAGGTACTTATGAAGCAGATTTAGTAGTACTTTGTATTGGATTCAAACCAAACACTACATTATTACAAGGTCAGGTAGATATGTTACCAAACGGTGCAATCATCATTGATGAATATATGCACACAAGTGTAGAAGATGTATTTGCAGCAGGGGATTGCTGTGTAGTTAACTACAATCCAGCAGGTGAAAGTCGTTATATCCCACTTGCAACAAATGCTGTACGTATGGGAACTCTTGTTGCAATGAATTTAGTTCAACCAACTTTAAAATACATGGGTACACAAGGTACATCAGGTATTAAGATTTATGATTATAATATTGCTTCAACAGGTCTTACAGAAGAAGCTGCAAAAGCAACAACTGATTTAAAAGTACAATCTGTAACAATTACAGATGCTTATAGACCAGAATTCATGCCTACTCATGAAGAAGCAATGATCAAACTTGTATATGAAGAAGGAACACACCGTGTACTTGGTGGTCAAATTCTTTCTAAATATGACTTAACACAACTTATGAATACACTTTCAGTAGTGGTTCAAAATAACATGACGGTAGAAGAGTTAGCAATGACAGACTTCTTCTTCCAACCACACTTCAATAAACCATGGAGTCTATTAAACTTAGTAGCATTAAAAGCACTTGAAAAATAAACGTAAAAAATAATGTCAATAACCTTATACTCAACCTAACATATAATTCCTAAACTTATAGATATATAAACCATTCCAAATTTTAAATATCAAAAAGTGCTTTTATGAAGGCCTTATCCAATATTCTTATCTCATGCAGTCGTTCCACTCATGTGCTTAAAGAATTGGGTAAGGCCTTATTACATATAAAAAAGGAGCTGTTGCTAACTGCAACAGCTCCAATCTCTATATTCTCTCATCAACAAATCTCTTTAAAGCTTACAATGCTATCTATATTGATATAAATGATTTTACCAGATCCTATTGCCATGGCCTTTACACATTTTTCATCTACATCCAAAATACATGCAGGACCTCGTTTGTGAGTAAGACATAACATAACCTTTTTACCAATTAACCTACGGAGCTCAGAGGCCATAGAACATTCACATGGGTGATGACATGGTCTTCTATCACATGGTCCATATAAATTTTCAGGTCCTTTATTACAAGGACATTCACATGGGCAAGGATTAAGTGGTGGTACTGGCCTGCAGGGTGAATATACATTTTCAGGATCACAGCAAGGTCTATGAGGCCTTCCACAAGGTGGTGTACAATGACAGGGTTCACATCCACAAGGTTCCTCACAACAAGGCATAGGCCTTGAAGGTGGGCAAGGATTAGGCCTGCCAAAGCAAGGTTCACATCCACAAGGTTCTTCACAACAAGGAATAGGTCTTGGAGGTGGGCAAGGATTAGGCCTACCAAAGCAAGGTTCGCATCCACAAGGTTCCTCACAGCAAGGATTAGGTCTTGGGCGTGGACAAGGTCTACTACAAGATGGTTGGCATTCCCAAGATTCCTCATAGCAAGGAATAGGTCTTGATGGTGGGCATGGAGCAGGTCTACCGAAGAAAGATTCATCATATGCATCATAATCTCTACGATATGCACTCATTTTCAATCCTCCTAACAGCAACAAGGTTCAATAAAGTCAATATGACACATATTGAAGATTTTAATGTTCCCAGAACAAATCTCTATAGCTTTTACATAGCTAGGTGTAATATTGCATATGAAAACCTTGTAGCGGCAGTTGCCACTATGGATAATAGCTTTTTGACCAACAAGATGGCATAGACTATCTGAATAACAAAATGACATAAACATTCCTCCCATAAAACATAATAGGGAAATTTTTTATCTCTTTCTATAAATTCCCTACTATAGGCTATGCCCTATTGCGACAGAATGTGACAGAAGTGTTGTATAATTTATTCAAAAAAATGAAGGGAATGGGAATAATATTTTGCATATGTTTTAAGTTTAAGTATGGTATAATCCTAGGTATAGATTTATACAGGGATTTATTTATAACGTATGTGAAGGAGTGATGAATGTGAGTGAATACCAAAGCACAAGAAACAGGAATATAAATATTACATGTACAGAAGCAATTTTGCAGGGGATTTCTAAAGAAGGTGGATTATTTGTGCCAAAGGCATTACCTAAAATGGACTTTACTTTAGAAAACATATTAGAATTTGACTATCAAACATTAGCTTATCGTGTGATGCGTTTATTCTTTGATGATTTTAAAGTAGAAGATTTAAAGGAATGTATTAATAAAGCTTATGATGAAAAATTTGATACATCAGTAATTGCACCATTAAAAACTATTCTATCAGCACACTTTTTAGAGTTATTCCATGGTCCAACATTAGCTTTTAAAGATATGGCTCTTTCTATTTTACCTTATCTTATGACCACAAGTAAAACTTATCAGCAAGAAGATAAAGAAATTGTTATTTTAACCGCAACATCAGGAGATACGGGTAAAGCTGCTTTAGAAGGATTTGCAAATGTTGCAGGTACAAGAATTATTGTATTCTTCCCAGAAGATGGTGTAAGTGATGTACAAAAGCGTCAAATGACTACACAAAAAGGTGACAATACTTTTGTTGTGGGAATTAAAGGGAATTTTGATGATGCGCAAACAGGGGTTAAACAGATTTTTGCAGATGCAGAACTTGAAAAAGAATTAGCGCAAAAGGGTTATGTGTTCTCTTCAGCTAACTCTATCAATATTGGACGTCTTGTACCTCAAGTAGTCTACTACTTCTATGCATATGGTCAACTTGTAAAAGAAGGTAGTATTAAGGTTGGGGAGCGAATGAATGTAGTTGTACCAACAGGTAACTTTGGTAATATTTTAGCAGCCTACTATGCAAAAGAAATGGGTCTTCCAATACATAAATTTATCTGTGCATCCAACAAGAATAAAGTACTGACAGATTTCTTTGAAAAGGGGATCTATGATAGAAGACGTGACTTCCATATTACCAACTCACCTTCAATGGATATTTTAATTTCTAGTAACTTAGAACGCTTCCTGTACCATATGAGTAATGAGAATGCTGAACTTGTAAATGAATTAATGGGTGCACTTAAAGATCAAGGCGTGTATGAAATTCCAGAAGATATGAAGCAAAATATGGGATTATTTGCAGCAGGTTATGCAGATGATGAGGTAACAGCAAAGACAATTAGAAAAGTTTACGATGAAGAAAATTATTTAATGGATACACATACAGCTGTTGCTTATGCAGTCTATGAGGATTACAAAAATCGTACACAAGATATGACACCAACCGTGATTGCATCTACAGCAAGTCCTTATAAATTTACAGGAAGTGTTATGGGAGCAATAGACAACCAGTATAAAGCACAAGATGATTTCATCTTATTAAAAGAGATGGAAAAACTTTTAAATGAAAAAATGCCATCGACTATTCGCGATCTAGAAACTATGGAAATTAAGCATAAAACCATATGTGAAGTAGATGAAATGAAGCAAGTTGTAAGAGCGTTCTTAGGCTGAGCTTTTGTGTGAGGGCTTGTAAAACACCATAAAAATGTGCTATTGTATTAAGGATAGGTTATAAAAAATAGATGTAGTAAAAATGTCGAAAATAATGTATAATAGATATGCTTAATCAAGACGTTTATACTATAGAAAATAGTACTAACATACGTTAAAAGAAAAAGGAGAGTTATTGATTATGACATTATATCAACAATGGGACAATTATGGTGAAGATGCGAAAGCACGCTCAACAGAAGAATACAAAAAAGTAGTTGAAAGATATTTAACAATGGAAAGAAACGTATATGCTGAAATTCTTTCAGATATAGAAACAATCGTTGAAGGTACAGTAGCTGACCTTGCTAAACGTTTCAATATGACAGAAGTAGAATTCGTAGGTTTCGTAGATGGAATCAATGAAAGTCTTAAAGCTGGCACATACGATTTAGATACTTTAACAGCAGAATCAACAGTAAGATTAGAATTTGATCTTAAAAAATTATACTGGAATATGCTTGATGCTCAAGCTGATTGGTTATATAACTTACCACAATGGGAAAACCTTCTTACAAAAGAAGAACGTCAAGAAGTTAAAAGAGACTTCAAAAAATCAAAAACAGTTGTTATTGGTAAAAAAGTTGGACGTAATGACGCATGCCCATGCGGTAGTGGCAAAAAGTACAAACAATGCTGCATGAATAAATAATAACTGCCTCTGGGCAGTTATTTTTTTAAAATGGGTTTTAGATAAGGAGAGAGTAGAATGGATATCATTTGGTCATATTGCTTAGTAGCAATTATTACACTGGTACTTGTTATCATCAGACTTATTAATAATAAGATCTTGAAAAAATTTATGGAAGAGTATCCAAGTGGTAAGAAATATGTAATCTTTAAGAAGGACTTTTTCTTTACTGTAGCTAAAATTGCAACCGTATGTACAATTATTATTAATGTTATGACCGTATATGGTCATAGCCGTTTAAATGTTTCAAGTATTGTGATGACAATTCTACTTATTACAATGTGCTTATTAAGTGGCATGAGCTTTGTCGCTTTAAATGAAGACAAACATTTTAATATTTCTGGATATGAATTAGAAGAATCTAATATTAAAGATATTAAAATTAAAGAAGGTAAAAGAAAAGTAACTTGTACCATACTTTTTAATGAAGAGATGAATGGTTATCAAGGAATGGAATTTTATTTATTCGGTAAGAATAGACAACTTTTCATTGAGCAAATAGAACAAATTTAAAAGAGAAACCTTAGAAAAGGTTTCTCTTTTTTTTGTTTTTATTTATTAATAGGGAAAAAATGGAATATATAACTGTATAATAATAATAGACTAATTAGAAAATGCGAAGATAAATTAGTAGTTTTTGTTAAAAATGTCTAATTAACAAAAATACCACTTTCTTTTTTTTTATATGGTGATAGAATAAAGAATGTGATATATAATGAATGGTGATTCATAAAAAGAATAAATGGACAGTAAGGAGTGAAAGGCATGGAAGATATTATAAAAGAGATCATTAAAATCGATTCCAATGCACTTGAAAACAAGAAGCAACAGGAAAGTCGGATTAATGAACGTAAAGCCTACTATGAAGCCCAGATGGAAGCATATGAAAAGGAACGACTGGCAAGTGCGAAAGAGAAGGCGGAAGAAACATATCAGAGTGTCATAAAAGCTGCCGATGAGCAATACAAATTTGAAGAAGAGAAAGCTAAGAAACAGGTTCTTCTTATTGAAAATAAATATTTACAAGTGGAAGGTCCCCTACTTGAACAGGTGTTTAACAAACTTTTTCTAGTGGAGGCGTAATATGAATGCTTATGCATCTTATAATGCAATTAATAGCAAGTTGCATACAAGAAAGAAAAATTTATTGACACGAGAAGATTGGAACAAGGTGCTAGATTATACATCTGTTGCACAGTTTACTGAGTTCCTTAAAAAACGCTATGGATATAGTGTTCACCTAGACAATAACAAGCCAGAAGATATTCACCGTGGTGAACTTGAAATGATCTTAGAGCGTTATGTAGTAGATGAAATAGAAAAGATGCTTCATTATTTTTCAGGACCATACAAAGACTTTGTAAAAGCATTACTTTTGCAATATGACATCAGTGACTTACAACTTATATTACGGGCGATTGCAAGAAATGAAAGTATTAATGATTTTCAAAGACACTTTGTACACTCAGAAGCACATACTAAATTATCCTATGATAAGCTGATCGCATGTCAATCCGTTGCAGGATTCGTTGAAGCACTTAAAGGTACGGTTTTTTATGAAGACTTAAAAACAATGACACAAGAAGATGTAGTGACACGCGAATTCCATATGGAAATGAAACTTTATCTCCTGTACTATAGGCTATTGATGAAAAAAGCTGAAAAACTTAGTCCAAATGACTACAAGGTGGTTAAACAAATTATAGGACTTAAGATCGACTGCTTAAATATTCAATGGATTTATCGTGGAATGAAGTATTATGACATTTCGAGAGAAGAAATTATGGTTTATAGTTTGCCAGGAGGAAACATTTCTTATAATGGCCTCAAAAAACTAGTTTATGCTAAGTCATTAAGCGAATTCGAAAGCTTAGCAGAAAAACATTTAAAGGCTGATGTATTCAGCAGAAGAGGGGATATCCTGTTAGAGAGAAATATGGATAACGTCATTTATGAGACGATTCATAAAATAAATGATGAAGATTCTATTGCACTCGCTCTTAGATATATTTTTGTCTTAGAAATTGAGACTCAAGACCTTATAGCTGTTACAGAAGGCATCCGTTATGGTCTTGATAAAGAAGAGATTAAAAAATACCTTGTTTATACATTATGATGAGTGGAGGAACAGTAGATGGCTATTGAAAAAATGGTCTTGCTCAATCTGGTAGGCTCACTCGAAGATGAGCATGCAATATTAGAAGAGTTAGTACTCAGTGAAAGTATTCACCTAAACTTAGAACATAATGATGTATATGACAATAATTATATGGTTCATCAATATGAAGCAATGATGCCGCAAGATGCACTACCTGTTATTGAAAATTATGCACATATGGAAGCAGATTATGGTGAGATGCTTGAAGAGGTTAAAACCATCGCAAGTGGTATGGGACTTACATTAAAACTAGATAAAGTCAATGTGGGGCGCAAGTACCAGTTAGCTGAAGCAAAGAGTGATTTAGTAAACTTAAAGACAGAACTATGGGAGAATATAGAGGCTGTCAATAATAAAAAAGCACGTCTTAAAGAGCTTCAAAACTTCAAGCAAAAAGTAAGTTGTATTAAAGATCAATGGTGTAATTTTAATGATTTACATGATCTTAATTATTTTGATTTCCAAGTAGGGATGTTATCGTACGATAATAAAATCCAAATTAAGAAAAACTATGAAAATATCAGTGCAATTGTACTAAAGATTGGGGATATAGAAGATTCAAGAGAAGATATCTACTTGGTTCTTTATCCAAAGCAATTTAAGAAAGAAACTAAAAGATTGCTTAAATCTTTAAACTGGACACCACTTAGAATACCAGATGATATTATTACAATGCCTGGTACTTTAGTTGAGTCAACAACAGAAAAAATTAATGAAATTCAGAATGAAGTAGCACAAATTGAAAAAGTACTTCTTAACAATCTACAAATCAAAACCTTAGCATTAAATAAGATTTATACAAGAATTAAGATTGAAGAAAAGATACTTAAAATAAAAGAAGAAATTGTTCATGGTAATAACTTGTTTGTGATGAATGTCTGGGTAAGTAAAAAAGACCAGCTTCATATTGAAGAAAAAATTGGAGATATCACAGATAAATTTGTTGTTATAGCCAAAGATGCAAATGAATTAGATAAGAAAGTGATTCCACCAACAAAATTAAAAAATAACTGGCTGTTTAAGCCGTTTGAAATGATTGTAGAGCTATATGGCCTACCATCTTATCATGAAATAGATCCAACACCATTCTTAGCCATTACATTTATGCTTATGTTTGGGATTATGTTTGGAGATATTGGTCAAGGATTTATCTACTTCCTAGCAGGAATTTTGATTGCTAAGAAGAGCAAAGTGGCTGGAGGTATTTTAACAAGACTTGGACTAAGTTCTATTACCTTTGGTTTTGTCTATGGTAGTTTATTTGGACTTGAACATGAACAACTCCCTTGGTTGCCACATATTGTAGGTAGCCCACTTTCAAAAGTTAATATTATGCCTGTTCTTATTTCAGGTGTTGTATTTGGGGTAGTAGTACTTTCAGTTTCATATATTATTGGAATTATCAATTCACTTAGAAGAGGTGACATTGAGGATGGTATATTTGGTAAGAATGGTATCGCAGGATATATTTTCTTTATGGGATTTGTAGGAACATTGGTTGCAATCTTTAAACTTATCCCAGTATCACCTTTTGTACCGCTAGGTATTATGGCACTTATGCTCATTATTATGATATTAAAAGAGCCACTTACCAACATGATCAAAAGAGAAAAACCATATATTCATGGTGAAGTAGGATCTTACTTTATTGAAAGTATTTTTGAAGGTGTTGAAACTATCTTAGGTGCTTTGAGTAATGGGATTTCATTCATCCGTGTAGGTGCTTTTGCACTTAACCATGCTGGATTATTTATGGCATTCTTAGTAATGTCAGAGATGACAAGTAGTTTTATATTAAAATTTATTATTTTAATTATTGGTAATATCTTGATTTTAACCCTTGAGGGCTTAGTTGTATTTATACAAGGTCTAAGACTTCAATACTACGAAATGTTTAGTAAGTATTTTACAGGTGACGGCGAAATGTACGCACCAATTAAAATAGAAGATTAATAAATCAATATAAGGAAACACGAAAAGGAGACATTTAAAATGGAAATTATGGTTATTTTAGCAGCAGTAATTGCAGTAAGTACAATTGGTTATGGAGTTCGTATTATGCGTCAAAATAAAAGAGTAAATTTAAAACATGCAACAACAACTTCACTTTCAGCTTTCTCATTTGTTCTTGCAGGTGCATTTGTATTTATGTTAATGAGTAGCCCAGTATTTGCTGCAGAAGCAGGAACAGCGGCAGCTACAGTAGGTGCTTCATTTGGTGATGGTCTTAAATATGTTGCAGCAGCTTTAAGTACAGGTCTTGCAACAATGGGTACAGGTCGTGCAGTAGGTGCAGTAGGTTCTTCAGCAATTGGAGCAGTATCAGAAGATTCATCTATCTTAGGTAAAACATTAATCTTCGTAGGTATGGCAGAAGGTATCGCAATCTACGGTATGATTATTTCTATCTTAATTCTTTTTGTATAAAAATCTTTTTAGAAAAGAGTAGAAGCTATGAAATCTTTTTTAATTAGCGATAATAGAGATACCTGGGTAGGTATGCGCTTAGCAGGTATAGGAGGAGTCATTGTACATGAGAAAGAAGAACTCCTTGAAGCGCTACAGACTGCAATGAAAGATGAAGAAATTGGTCTTGTCATTGTCACAGAACGTACAATGGATTTAGCAAAAGAAGAGATTATGGATATGAAATTAAAAGTAGCAAGACCTCTTATAATGGAAATTCCAGATAGACATGGAACGATGCGCAGTGAAAACGCCATTACCAATTATATAAGAGAATCAGTCGGTATTCGTATATGAGGTGAAAACAATGGTAACTATAGAGCAAAAATTATCCTTATTTTCTAAGCTGCTCCAACAAGATATCAAAGCAGAAATCGGTGAAAAAATCGAAGGCATGGAAAAAGAATATGCCCAGATTATGTCTGAGCACAAGCGCAAAGTTGACAAAGATGCAGATGATATAATAGAAAATGCTAGAAAAAAAGGTGAAATTAAAAGATTAGAATTAATGAGTAAAGCAAAAATGCAAACTAAAAAGCAAACAATGCTTACTAAGGAAAAATATATTGGTGTATTTATGGAACACCTTAAAGCACGTGTTGTGGCATTTAAGGCAACACCTGAGTACAAGAAGTTTTTAGAAAATAGCATGAGTAAATTAGATGATTTAAGAAGTTATGATACAGACTTTGTTCTTTATATGACAAAGGAAGACCAAGCACAATATGGTGAATATGTATTAACTCAACTTGAAGCAACTGGTATAAGTAGAGATAAATTTACACCAGCTGTTAAAGAGGACAGTATGATCGGTGGGATTATTTTAGATAGTCCGCTAAAAAATCTTAGAATTGATTTATCTATTGCTACATTAATCGATGACCACCGTGATGAAATCGTAGAGATGCTCTTTCAAGCTATTGGAGAGGTTGGTGGACTAGATGAGTAAGGCAGTAGGAATTGTAGAGCTTGTCAACGGCCCTGTTGTTGAAGGAAGCAAAATGGCAAGTTTTAAAGTTAATGAAATGGTAACAGTAGGTAGACAACAATTGATTGGTGAAGTTGTATCTCTTGAAGGAGATGCGGCAACTATCCAAGTTTATGAAGAAACAGAAGGACTTAGAGCAGGAGAGGAAGTGTACCCAACAGGTGCACCTCTCTCACTGACCTTAGGACCTGGGATGCTTGGAAATATGTTTGATGGTATTCAAAGACCACTTAAACAAATCGAAAAAATCTCTAAAAACTTTATCCCAGAAGGTATAGGTCTTCTTTCTATTGATCCAACAGCACCTTGGGAAGTTAAAGTTGTTGCCCAAGTAGGTGATGTGCTTACACCGGGTGGGATTTATGCAACAGTTCAAGAAACACTTAGTATTGAACATCGTTTAATGGTACCACCAAATCTTTCAGGTAAAGTTATCGAAGTCAAACCTAATGGTATTTATACTTTAAATGATACAGTTGTAAAAATAGAGACAGAAGCTGGAGAGGTACATGAGCTAACATTGGCACAAAAATGGCCAGTTAGACGCCCAAGACCTATCCAAAAACGTATTCCAATTTACAAACCACTGATTACAGGACAACGTGTTATTGATAGTTTCTTCCCAGTTGCAAAAGGAGGAACAGTTGGTCTTCCAGGAGGATTTGGTACAGGAAAAACAGTCACACAGCATCAGCTTGCAAAATGGTCTGATGCAGATATTATTGTTTATATTGGTTGTGGTGAGCGTGGTAATGAGATGACTAACGTACTTGAAGAGTTCCCAGCACTTATTGACCCACGTACCAATAGACCACTGATGGAACGTACGATCTTGATTGCTAATACTTCTAACATGCCAGTAGCAGCCCGTGAAGCAAGTATTTATACAGGTATTACAATGGCTGAATACTTTAGAGATATGGGTTATGACGTTGCAATCATGGCTGACTCCACATCTAGATGGGCGGAGGCACTTCGTGAAATCTCAGGTCGTCTTGAAGAGATGCCAGCAGAAGAAGGTTATCCGGCTTATTTACCATCAAGACTTGCTCAGTTCTATGAACGTGCGGGGTGTGTAACAACACTTAATAATAAAGAAGCATCTGTTACAATTATCGGAGCGGTATCCCCAGCTGGTGGTGACTTCTCTGAGCCTGTTACAGAAAATACAAAACGTTTCGTAAGTGCGTTCTTAGCTCTTGATAAAAAACTTGCTTATGCAAGACACTATCCTGCTATCAACTATCTAACAAGTTATAGCGGTTATGTAACCATGCTAGATGAATGGTATCGTGAAAATGTATCGCCAGAAATGCTTCCACTTCGTGCAAAGATGATTCGTTTACTTCAAGAAGAAGAAAAGTTAAATGAAATTGTACAATTAGTAGGGGAAGATGTTCTTCCAAATGACCAACATCTTGTACTTGAGATTGCAAGAACAATCAAGAAAGGTTTCCTACAACAAAATGCGCTCCATAAAGACGACACCTATGTGTCATTAGAAAAGCAATATAAAATGTTGCGCGTTATTGACACTCTTTATACAAGTGCACTTGCTTGTGTAAAGAAAGGTATACCTTTATCTACAATTAGGAAAGAAAGAGTCTTCGATGATGTTGTGAAGATGAAATATGATGTGCCTAATGATCAAGTTTATCTTCTTGATGAGCTTGAGAAGAAAATTGTGGACACTTATAGAAGCTTAAGGGAAAAATATGAATAACAGTTAGGATGGTCAAAATGAGAAAAGAATACTTAAAATTAGAGCGCGTAGACGGCCCTCTTATTGTTCTTTCAGATATTCAAGATGTTTCCTATGGTGAGATTGTCAACATCAAAGTAGATGGAGGCCAAGAAACTCGTAAAGGGAAAGTCATCAAAATAGAAGGGGATAAAGTAATTATCCAAGTCTTTGAAGGAACTGCAGGTATCTCTACCGATAATACTTCTGTACAATTTACAGGAAAACCTCTTGAAATTCCTCTTTCAAAAGAAATTTTAGGAAGAACTTTTAATGGGGTAGGCGAACCAATTGATGGGGCGTATCAAATTGTTTCAAATGTAAGAGCCAATACAAATGGGCGACCTATTAATCCAGTAGCACGTAAATACCCAAGAAACTTTATTCAAACAGGTATTTCAGCAATAGATAGTTTAATGACACTTATTCGTGGTCAAAAACTTCCAATTTTCTCAGGAAACGGTATTGCACATAATGAACTTGCTGTACAAATTGTAAAGCAAGCTAAAATTGAAGGGGCCAATGCAGATAACTTTGCTGTTATCTTTGGTGCGATGGGTGTGCGTCATGATGATGCAAGTTATTTCATTCGTAGCTTTGAAGCAGCAGGTGTACTTGATCACGTTGTTATGTACCTTAATATGGCAGATGACCCTATTGTAGAAAGGATTTCTACACCACGTTGTGCTTTAACAGCGGCAGAGTATTTAGCTTTTGAACATAATATGCATGTACTCGTTATCTTGACAGATATGACAAGTTACGCAGAAGCCCTCCGTGAAATTTCTTCTACACGTGAGGAAGTACCTTCACGTAAAGGTTATCCAGGATACCTTTATAGTGACCTTTCTACCATTTATGAACGTGCAGGCATGTTAGAAGATAGGGATGGTTCTATTACACTTATTCCTATCCTTACTATGCCAAATGATGATATTACACATCCAATTCCTGACCTTACAGGGTTCATCACCGAAGGACAAATCGTTCTAAGCCGTGAACTCAACCAAAAAAATATTTATCCACCAATTGCTGTTTTACCATCACTTTCACGTTTGATGAAAGATGGTATTGGGGAAGAATATACAAGAGAAGATCATGCGGATCTTTCAAACCAAATCTTCTCTGCCTATTCAAAAGTTCAAGATATTCGTGCCCTTTCACAAATTATAGGTGAAGATGACTTAAGTGATATAGACAAACTTTATTTACAATTTGGTCGTGAATTTGAAGAAAGCTTTGTGGCACAACGACCAAATGAAAATCGTTCAATGACAGAGACATTAGATTTAGGTTGGGAAATTTTATCTATCTTACCAGCGAATGAACTTGATCGTATTCCACAAGATATGATTAAAAAATACTATAAAGCTCGTAAGGAGTAGATGTTATGGCACTACTTGTAGCACCAACCAAATCCAATTTGATTAAAGCAAAGTCCTCACTTGAACTTTCACAAAAGGGTTTTGAACTTTTAGATAAGAAGCGTAATGTACTCATTCGTGAGATGATGCTTCTTGTAGATAAGGCAAGAGATATTCAAAATAAGATTTATGATATATTAGATGAAGCTTATGCAGCACTCCAAACAGTGAATATTACAATGGGGATTGCTCAAGTAGAAGATATCGCAAGAAGTATTCCAAAGGACGAAAACTTTGAGATCCTTTTAAAAAGCGTTATGGGTGTAGATATTCCTACTGTTAAATATGATAAAGCACCTATATTTCCTACTTATGGGTTTCATAACACTAATCCAGCATTAGATAGAGCATGTGAACAGTTTAGAGAAGTGAAATATTTAATGTATGAAGTAGCAGAAATTGAAAACTCCATTTTTAAGCTTGCTAAAGAAATTGAGAAAACTCAAAAACGTACCAATGCACTTCAACATATTCAGATTCCTAAATACAAAGAACAAGTGAAATATATTCAAGAAGTTCTTGAAGAAAAGGAACGTGAAGATTTCTTTAGACTTAAAAAAATTAAGAAATAATAAGAAAAATATTACTTTAATTTTTCCCTTGCAAAAGAGGAGAGAAGTGATATAATAAAGATAACTTAAATGACTCCTGTAATGTTCGAGACCCTGTTATTTTGAACCTACAATTTACGTTCGGGAGACGATATCGCGCTATGAAGCAAATGTTAGGCCGCAAGCTAATTCCCTTTGGGCAGCGGACAACAGGACTTCAATAGCTAGTTTCCCACCTAGCTAAGCTAGGGCGTCAAAATACCAGGAACGGCATTTTGGGACAAAGTTGAAAATCAAGCACTAACCAAACGGTTAGTGCTTTTTTGCGTACCTCGAATAAGTATTTAATTTTAGTGTTTATAATATACTAAAATATTTGAAATAAATATTGACGTAACCTCTTAAACTGACTATGATGAAACTAGATAAGAAGGGGGAGAAATAGCAGTGAATCACCAAAAGTATTATTTCAAAAAAACTATAAGTTTGTGCATGATTTTATGTATGCTATTCTCCTTAGGACTTGGCATAAAGCAGTTACAAAGCTTAAAAATAGAAAATCAAGATTTCAGGCATCAAGTCTCAAATGTAGTAGAGTGGGAGTCTATGAGTGTACCTGTTATAAGTAGTATGAGACTTACAATGATGAGACAAGAGGTGAAAATAGACCGTATTGAGATCTTACGGATACTATTACAAAGTATTCAAGTGCAACTGTGCTATTTATTATATATGAGAGTAATATTGATAGGATTTGTAATCAGTAGTTTTATTAGAATTATTTCTTACATACATCATAAGGATGGACCAAAAGGGTTTATTTCTCCAATTTAAATTAATATATTTTAAAAATTTGGAGGAATGAAACGTGGAGAGACATGTTAAAAAGAGTGCATTTTTTATTTTCTTAATAGGAATTATTCTATTAAGTTATGTAGCGTTTTTTGGAATAGGTAGTATAAAAGGTGCCAATCAAATGCGCTATGGTATAGATATTCGTGGGGGTGTAGAGGCAATTTATGAGCCTGTAGACTTAGAGCGTCAGCCAACTGTAGAGGAAATGAATGCAGCAAGGTCTATTATAGAAGCAAGGCTAGATGCAAAGAAAATTCTAGACCGAGAAGTGACGATAGATGCACAAAATGGCAGGGTACTTGTCAGATTTCCCTGGAAATCTGATGAAAAGGATTTTAACCCAGAGAAGGCTATAGCAGAACTTGGTCAAACAGCAAAACTTACCTTTAGAGATGCAAATAATAATATCTTAGTGGAAGGTAAACATGTTAAACAAAGCGCACCTCAAGCTGATCTAGAACATGGTCAATATGTTGTACAATTAAGCTTTGATACAGAAGGCACAAAGCTCTTTGGAGAGGTGACACAAAGGTTGATTGGTCAGCCTATTTATATTTTTATGGATGAGAATTTGATTTCAGCAGCAAATGTCCATGAAGCCATAACAGATGGCAATGCCATGATTTCAGGCAATTTTACGGATCAAGAAGCCAGTGCATTGGCAGATCAAATCAATGCAGGGGCATTACCTTTCTCAATGGCAACAAAAAATCATAGTACAATCAGTCCTACACTTGGCAATGGTGCACTGGATGTGATGGTTGTAGCAGGTGCTGTAGCATTTGTTCTTATTTGTCTCTTTATGATTATCAGATATAGACTTGTAGGGGTTATTAGTTCCATTGTATTAGCCATGCAGTTAGCAGCAGAACTCTTAGCCTTGTCTATTCCACAAATCACCTTAACTTTACCGGGGATAGCAGGGATTATTTTATCATTAGGTATGAGTGTAGATGCAAATGTTATTATTGGTGAGCGTATAGGAGAAGAGTTAAGGAAAGACATGCGTTTAGAAAAGGCTATTCGTAATGGATATCACAGAGCTTTTTCAGCAGTATTTGATGGGAATGTAACCAGTGCAATAGTAGCTGTGATTTTAATGATTTTCGGCTCAGGAACCATGCTTTCCTTTGGGTATACGTTACTAGTAGGGATGGTTCTAAACTTTGTAGCAGGAATTTTCTCTTCTAAAATTATGCTTTTATCTCTTGTTAGATTTAAAAAGATACAAGCACCTTGTCTTTTTAGTAGAGGAAAATCTTATAAGATGGTACCTTTCTATGAGAAAAGATGGATTGCGTTTGCATTATCTATTATCCTCTTAGCTGGAGGAATGATCACTTGCTTGACTAAAGGGGTGCAACTAGATATCCAATTTAAAGGTGGAGCAGTATTAAAGTATACCTACATAGGAGAAATTAATGCAGAAGAAGTAGAAAAGATACTGGCACCTGTTCTAGAGAGACCTGTAACAGTTCAGATAACAAGTGACTTAGGAAGTAAAGAGAAAAAATTAAATGTGACCTTAGCAGGTAATCAGGGGTTACTTCCAGAAGAACAAGAGCAGCTCGGCAATACCTTACAGACACATTTTAAAGAGGCAAATATTCAACTTGCAGAGTCTTATATGGTAGAACCATACATTGGTCAAAAGGCTATGATCAATTCAGCTATAGCCATTGCACTTTCATTTTTGATGATCGTTGTCTATGTATGGATAAGATTTAAACATATTGGAGGCCTATCAGCAGGGATGATGGCTATGGTTGCCTTAATACATGATGTGTGTATTGTCTTTTTTGCCTTTGTCGTACTAGGGAATCCTCTCAATGATACATTTGTGGCCATTACATTAACCATTATTGGTTATTCCATTAACGATACCATTGTTATCTATGACCGTATTAGAGAAGAGATTAAAGATAAAGCTAAATGGCCACTACAAGATGTAGTGAATTTAAGTATTACTCAGTCTCTTACAAGATCAATTAATACAAGTTTAACCACATTTATTAGTGTCCTTATTATGTATGTCTTTGCAATGTACTACGGCATTCATGCTATAGAAATTTTTGCATTACCTATGATGGTTGGTGTAATCAGTGGATGTTATTCAACTATATTTATTGCAGGTCAACTTTGGGTAAGTTGGGAAAATAGAAAAAGTAAGAAGAAAAGTCTTGAGTAATCTCAAGGCTTTTTTATTTTTAAATCAAATATTACTTACTTTTGGTATTTTTAGGAACAAGGGAGAATATATATAGTACAAGCTAAAGTAGTGCCATACAAAAGGTAAGAATAAATAAGGAGGAGGACTATGAGTAGATACGATAGAGGGTACAGGAGTAGTAGAGATTACAGAAGCAGCAGAAATACAAGACATAGTAGAAGAGGAAGATATGAAGAAAGTGGAGGTCAAGGTGTGACAATATTAGTTCTCCTCTTTGTAATTGCTATTGGAATGTACTTGGTAAGTGGACAATCAGGGAAAGAATTTCTAGAAAAAGGCAAGGGGTATTTAGGAGAGTGGATGAATAAAGCACAGCAAGCTATTAGTAAGGGTGTTGTGCCAAGTGAAGAAGAAACAACATTACCTTCAAATATGACACCTTGTACCAAAGCAAATATTGCTAAAATTGTTGCTTATACCTTAATGGATGATGCAGATTTAAAACAAGGAGCTAATGGTGAGGTGTGGTACAGTAAATACTACACACGTTTAAAGGAAGATGCTAAATTTAGTTTTTTTAATGAAGAAGAAGCCATGGAAGTTATGACTTATCAAGAAGCAAGTCAGTTCTTTGCAGATATATTAGGTGATGGATATTCAGTGAATGTTAATGGTACACAAGATGTATCAGAGAAAGACTTGACCCTTAAACAGTTTTTAAAAGGCTTTGAACAAGCCTTAGAACATGCAGGGAAAAAGGAAATTTTACAATACGAAGAGTTAAGTATTTTGGCAACTTCCCTTACAGATAGTAAGCTTGGTGCATGGCAAGTACTTACTGATAAAGGGGTTTATGGATTTGAAGGTTTAATCTTAGACCCATGCGTAGGCTATACGTTGCAAGCCATTGTAAAAAACAATGAAATACTAGGTATTGTAGATACAATGAGTGCAACAAGTAGTATTAATGAATGCTATGTTGTATCTGTAGAAGATGGAAAGGCAACGCTTCGTGTAGGAGAATATGAACTTACCTATAACAATCAAATCATCCCAGCAGAAGAAGTAGGTAAGATTTGTTCTGTAAATATACAAAATAATACGATTACTAATTATCAACAAGTTAAAGAAGATGTAGGCGATACGGTGGTGAGAATGACAGATGAATATGTTGAGCTTGCAAAAGCGGGGAGGCTACCTTTTCAAAAGTTAACCATTTATGATGGCACAGGTAATGAGGTCTATAAGCAACCAGGTCAACTTTTTTCAGGTATTAAGGTAACCTATACAATGGAAAATGATTGCATACAAACCCTTAAGGTTATTGATGACACCTTGTCACAAGATGTACGTATCTTGCTATCAACAGATGGTACATCGGGTTATAATCAAGAAAATGTACAGATAAGCTGTGAAACAGGTTTTACAGTGACCTATGGGGATAAGCAGACTCATTTTGAAGCAGACAAGACTTGGGATGCTAAGGAGATGACTTGGGAAATTGGAAAAAATAAAGTAACTTTAACACCCAAAGGAGAGGGGATTTTGAAGGTTGTATCTATGAAGAGAAAAGATACTAATCCCTCTTATAAAGGTGCTTTAGAAGTCTATAAGGAAGAAGAAGGCTATACACTTGTTAATGAAGTCAACATAGAAGACTATATTGCAGGGGTAATTCCAAGTGAAATGCCAACAAGCTATGATAAAGAAGCACTAAAGGCACAAGCTATTGCCGCAAGAAGCTTTACAAGATCACAACAAAAAAGTAATAAATACCTAAAATATGGTGCCCAATTAGATGACACAGTAGCAAGTCAAGTGTATAACCAAGTGCCAGCAGATGAAGCTGCTTATAACGCAGTGAATGAAACTAAAGGTGAGGTCATGATGTATAACGACCGCATTGTAAATGGTAACTTCTTCTCAACGTCAGCAGGATATACTGCAAACTACGGTGAGACGTGGGCTATTGGTGAGATCTTCCCTAGTAATACACCAAGCTACCTTGTAGCAAGACAACAATATATAGGTGAAAGAGCTGTTGAAGACTTATCCAGTGAAAAGAATGCTTATAGCTTCTTTACTAAATCAGCTAAAGAATTAGATGCCTTTGACCAAGATGCACCTTGGTTTAGATGGCAAGTACATATGGATGCCAAGCAGTTAGAACATATAGTTAATAGCAATATTTATAACCTTTCCACCAATTATCCAAACATGGTCAAGGTGAAAAAAGGCAATGATTGGGTCGTTGGCGAGCTTAATAATATTGGTGCAATCAAGCAAATTCAAGTAACAAAACGCGGAGAAGGCGGCAATATTATGGAGATGGTTATAGAAGGTGAAGAAGCAACCATACGTGTAGGAACCGAATATCTTGTACGCTCACTCTTTGCACCGGCACAAAAGGATGCGACTAAAGAAGCTATTGTGGTTACCCGTGCAGATGGCAGCGAAATCAAAAATATGTCTTTATTACCAAGTGCTTTCTTCAGCATGGATATCCACTATGATGACTCAGAGTTGATTAGTGAAATAGATCTATATGGTGGTGGATATGGACATGGTGTCGGTATGAGTCAAAACGGTGCACAAGGTATGGCAGAGAGAGGTTATACTTATAAGGAAATTTTAAGACATTATTATAGTGGGATTAGCATAGAAAAAATATAAAAATAGGGTATAGAATAATGGGTTTATTATTCTATACCCTATTTTTATAAAAGTATACAAATTCTAGTACGAATAAAGAGAGGTTATTTTACAAACCCTTAGAAAAGATAAAAATAGAAAAATAATATTTTGTTAATTCTGTCAATTGAAAGAAAAGTTTCAAAGGAGTATACTAAATATATCAAAAGACATGCAGTACCAAGTATAAAGTAACACTTAATATAAAAGTATAGGCGATTGATATTCTAGATACTCAGGATCCTATACCACTAAGAAAGAAGGACGTTAACTTTTGCCTCCCCTCCCAAAAGAACACTTTTTTCTTAGGCATTCCTACTTTAGCGGTGACACTAGGGTGGAGGATGAAAGCATAAATGAGGATTCAAACTTTATAATAGAGTCAATAATACATACTGTGTAAAACGTTAAGTGTAACCGGATAGTACCTCTTATGTGTTACAAGTGGCCAGACGATTAATGGTGTAAAGTCACTGCGACCTCTTTCACCGGCAGGGTTACCAGGCGCTTTGGTAAGGACGAGAATCGGCTAGGAAGGGACCTAACAACGACTTACACAAAACCCTATTGATGAAATTAGACTAAGAATCCGAATAAATATGTCACCTATAAAGCCAGCTTAAGTCTGCCCGTGATTTTGGAGGGGAGGGCAACTTAGGCTGGCTTTTGTTGCGTTCAGGAAAGAAAGTATCTAAAGTTATTATATCGTAAAGATATAATAGAAGCATCTTTATTGAAATAGTACATCTAGAATATGAATTAATAATTATGTCGAAAGATGAACGTTTTAAAAAGTCCAAGCATAAATTATAGAGAAAGGAGTCCAAGATAAGTAGGGGGGAGCCAATGTGGAATGTATTGTAGACATAGACTTTAAAGCATGTGAAGACACTAAATATATTAATATAGCTACTCAAGCTTCTGATGAGGGTCACTTACTAACAGTTCCTGTTTATCTCTATAATGTATGTCCTTGTAGAAAAATTGTAGTAGGTGTACAAATTTTTGTAAATGGTAGGTTATATGCTTTAAAAACATGCAAAGTTTTTACTGGATATTCCCCATGCTGCAGAAAAATTTGTAAGTTTTATGTAGATGAATTTGACTTCTTGTTTACTGATGAATGTAAGGAAGATATTAAGGTGGAAGTAATGGCTCATTATATTTATTAATCTATACAGCTATTGGATATTTAAACATAACTGTCATAAGAGGCACAATAAAAAATATAAAGGAGTGATTTTAAATGGGAATTTCAGTAGCTACTAAAACAATTACACCTACAAGTATTACATGTAAGGAAAAGGCTCAGATAACTTTAGCACTTAATGCTGCACCAGATATTACAACAAATCCAGTAGATATTATGCTTGTGCTTGACCGATCAGGTAGTATGGGAGGAACTCCAATTGCTCAACTTAAGCTTGCTGCACATCAATTTGTAACAATTATTCAAGAAGCAACAAATCCAGGAGATCCTAGTCAAATAGGAGCACCTAGTAGAATAGGGATTGTTTCTTTCGCAGATAATGCAACATTGGATACTGCATTTACAAGAAATGTGAATACGTTAAATACCGCAATTGAAGCTCTTGTAGCTGGTGGTAATACGAATCACAAGGAGGCATTTGAACTTGCAACTGCTCAGTATACACCTCCTCTTACTCCTCCAAATAAAAAGATTATGATTATGTTTACAGATGGAGAAACCACTACAGGTGGTAATGCGGATCCAGCTGCAGCTGCAGCACGTGCACAAGGTATTGAGATATATGCTATAGGTTTAGGCAGTGTTAACCCTACAAATCTAAATAATTGGGCAAGCGATCCAGATAGTACACATGTACTCATTGCACCTACACCAGCGGATTTAAAACAAGCATTTGAAGATTTAGCAGCCAATATTACGAAGCCAGGCGCAACAAATATCACTGTAGTAGATACAGTAGAAGATGAATTTGAAATTCTTCCTCCAATCACTCATATAGAACCAAGTACAACTACAGCTAGTTATACTATATCTGGTAAATCTATTACTTGGAAATTAGATGTATTAGGTAAATCCACAACAGAGGCTGCAACTTTAAGTTTCTATGTAGGCTATTTAGGTTCTACCAGTGCCACGTTACCAGTAAACAGAACGGTAACCTATACAGATACTGAAGGGAATCAAGTTAATTTCACACCTAATGTGACAGAAATTACAATTACTTGTAATCCTACTTGCTGCGAAGGCTGTGATGTAGATACTTTTGAATCTATTTATTTGGATCCTTGTGAAGAAGAAGTGCATACACCACCTGTTGAAGCTGTAGTTAAACCAAATGGTAGGAGACTTTTTGTACACCTCCATGCTACTGCTTGTCAGGAAAAGGATCTTAATGTAGCTGTTTTATTAAGTGAGGTAACAAGGGATGCATCAGGTAATCTTATCGCAGAAACACCTTATGCAACTAAAGTAGTAAGAATTCCAGCAACAGGAACAACCACAGATAATATGTGTCATGATAGAGAATGTAATTGTGTAGAATTTGCAATTAATGATGATAGCACGACACAATGTGGTCAAAGAGAGTTTAGAGTAAGGACAAAAGCACATCATGTATATGCACAAACACCAACAACACCATGTCCTTGTACGTGTCCTATAACTACACCATAAGTTTAGAACTAAAATGAACGATTAGTAATTTAAACAGATTTTTATTTGTTATTAGAGATGAAGTCTTGATTTAGTGTACTTATGAAAAATTTATTTAATAACAATAAAAGCCGGCTTAAGTTGCCTTCTACTTCAAAATCATACGCAAACTTAAGCTGGCTTTTTATTGGTGACATGCTTTGATTAGATACAATTGGCAAGGCCTATAAAAAATTCTTATACTTTGTACAATAAAAAGGTTGTATTTTTAGAAGTCTTCTTCGAAATCAAGAAAGTAAATTTCTAGATTTGACATAAAAATAGAATACGTATAAAAATTCCACAAAGATGTTACTTAAACTTATGTAACATGTCAGTTTTGAGATAAAAAGCAAAACACATAATTTTTCCGTAATTATTCCATCATTCTCAGATAGTCCTCTTATATAATCCCATTATGCACTAGCAAATTCAGTGAATAGATGGAGGAACAATATGAAAGCAAAATATTTAGGTGTATTAGTTGTTGGGATAATGGCAGTAGGAAGTTTTTCATTATTTGCAAAAGGGCCAACCCCTATGAATAACACAGGTACAGTACCGGTAGAACTTACAGCTACAGTAAATAATCAAGCAGTAACGCTATCAGCAGGTGAGGATACTTATAGCAACATCTATGATGAAATGAGAGATATGATGGAGCAACAAATTGAGTTAGGTAACCTTACAGAAGAACAAGCAAAAGAGATGTTCAACTACTGTATAGAGCGTATGAGTAACAAGGGTTCTAATAGAGGTAGAAATGGCTTCGGTTGCCATTAAAAAGTAAGTAGAATCAGTTAATGTCATCTAGAGGCATTAACTGATTTTTTGTATGTGTTAAAAGGTGTTATAATAGCCATGATTGGCATACTAAGTCATATCCAAAATAATAAGTAAAAGGAAGCTAAATGAATGAAGAAGATCACAAGGTTAAACTATCAGTTGTTTTTGACGGTTTGTGTAATCATTATAGGAAGTATTGTTGTCTTTTGTACCATCTTGCCAAGCACAATGCGATACTTTTTTGATAATAGAATATTTAATCATATAGTAGAAGTCCAAAGTCAACTAGGTCAAGAAGGACTTGAAAAGTATAATGGATATGATGGCATCTACCATATCTTATATAGTCAATTAGAGACAAATATTGATGAAGATATAACAGAAGATTTATTGCATCAAAGATTAATGTATAAAGAATTCTTTTTGCAGATGGATGACAAAGCAGTTGCCGAGCAGAAACCACTTGGAATGTATAAGTATGTACAAGGGCATGAAGTGATTTATTATGTGATTAATACCCAATATGAAGGAGATATCCTTATTTCATATAAAATAGAGACCAATTATTCCATGCTATCTAATCAGCTCTTTATGAATGTACTTATGATTATTGGTATCACTATAGGTATTATCTTGATTATCTTTTACAAATGGAATGCTAGACTGATTAATAATCTTAAAGATATTCAATTTAAGCTAGATGAAATAGGTGAGGGAAATTTAAATAATCCTATAAAAACAGATCATTATACTGCTGAGTTTCAAGAAGTGATGACCTCACTAGAAACGATGCGTCAAAAACTTTATGAGAATGACCAAGTAAAGCAAGATATGATTCACAATATATCTCATGATTTAAAGACGCCATTATCGGTGATCAAAAACTATGCAGAAGGGATTATTGATGCAGTTTATCCTTATGGTACAGTAGAAGAAACAGCTCATGTTATCTATGATCAAGCAGACCGCTTGCAAAGAAGAGTACAAAGTCTTCTCTATTTAAATCGCTTAGAATATATTAAAAGTCAAAAGGAGATTCCTGATACTTTTAAAATGAAAGACTTGGTCCTTGAAGTTGTAGGGTATATGCAAGACCGAGAGGAGCCTTTATATATTGAAAGTGATTTAGATGAGTCCTATTTCCTTGGAGATACAGAAAAGTGGCGCATTGTCATAGAAAATTTGTTAGATAATGCCAAACGCTATGCGAAGAGCCAAATTAGGATTATAGTTAAAGATGGTGTCTTTTCTATGTACAATGATGGTCCACCTATTGAAGCGAGTATGAATGGAAGTTTATTTAATCCCTTTGAGGTAGGCAAAGGTGGCGTAACAGGTCTTGGGCTTTCCATTGTGAAAAAGACTGTAGAACTCTATCAATATGAGATTACCTTTGTCAATGAACGAGGTGGGGTAACATTTAAGATTACTAAGCAAATCACATAATTATTCCATATTTACTTAGTAATTACACCAAACTATTTTGTTAGAATAGCTCTATTCAATCCAATAATAGTTGAGGTGAAACAATGAATAAGGTATATAAAGTATGTGGCATAACGTGTAGCCAGTGCAAAGAAAAGATAGAAAAAAATTTAAGTAATAAAAAAGGGATTCAAAAGGCACAAGTGCAGTTGAAAACTAAAAGTTTAGAGATAGATTATGATCCGCGTCAAATTAGGTTACAAGAAATCAAAAAGATTTTAGAAGTACTTGGCTATGAACTTATGGAAGAGCTGGAAAGTCAGGAGGAAAAGCCTAAAAAGGTATGGATGTTAGCGGGAATAGCAATACTCCTGTTCTTAATCATAAGTAGCATTGTTCCTGATTTTTCTACACTTTTAACAGGAGGTAATAGCCTAAGTCTGATCATGTTATTTATTATAGGTATGACAACCTCTTTCCACTGTATATCCATGTGTGGGGGGATTGCATTATCTCAAGTAACAAGCGAAAAGGACAACTTTAAAAGAAATATCTTATATAATATAGGAAGAATTATTTCTTATACACTTCTAGGAGGTATAGTAGGAGCCGTTGGGGCAGGGATAACTTTAGGGAATACTTTTTTTGCAGTCGTACCCATTGTACTTGGTTGCCTTATGGTTATAATAGGGTTAAATAATGCAGGCGTTGTAGCGTTAACAAATCTTAAGTTCATGCAACACTTGAACTTAAAATTGTCAAAGATAAGGTATCAGCTCAGTCATGATAGAGGGCCATTTATATTAGGGCTTGTAAACGGACTTATGCCTTGTGGGCCTCTTCAGATGATGCAGATTTATGCCCTTGGTACAGGAAGTTTTATACAAGGTGCATTAGCAATGTTAGCTTTTAGTTTAGGTACAGTGCCACTTATGTTAGGATTGGGTGTATTTATTAACAAGCTATCTGTTGGATCAAAAACATTGGTCTTTAAAATGGGAGGCTACTTAGTTATAGTCTTAGGTATAAGTATGATGTTAAATGGATTAACAACAGCAGGTATTAATACAGCACTAGCTAGTGGAAATAGTTTAGATAATCGTAATGTTATCATGGAAGATGGTTATCAGGTTGTAAATATTGATGTAGGTCCTAGAAGGTATGAGGATATTGTGGTACAAAAGGATATCCCTGTAAGACTTAAAATGAATGTAAAACCTGGAAATTTAACGGGCTGTAACTATGCAGTTAATATTCCAGAGTACGAAATATTTGCTTCACTTCAAGAAGGAGAAAATGTATTTGAGTTTATGCCAACAGAAGAAGGGAACTTTATGTATTCATGTTGGATGGGAATGATCAGAAATACCATTACAGTTGTGGAGTAGGAGGAAGTTCTGATGGAAATTCGTATTGGATTAGTGGAAGATGAAAAAAATCTAAATGATATTATCAAGAGTTATTTAGAAAAAGAAAATTATAAAGTTTTTGCTTTTAATAGCGCAGAATCAGTTAGTGAAGTAATAGAAGAGGACATGCATATATGGATCTTAGATATTATGTTACCAGGTAAAAGTGGTTTTGAATTGATGGATGAACTCAAGCAAATAGATCCTAAATTACCCATTATACTGATTTCAGCGAGAGACCAAGATTTTGACAAAATACTAGGGTTAGAAAAAGGTGCAGAAGACTATATTGCCAAACCTTTTTCGCCTAAAGAGCTTGTACTACGTGTCAAAAAAATTATCGATCGATGCTATAAGTCAGAAGATACAGGAATTATTGCCGGATACAAAATAGACTTTAATACCCATAAAGTATATGACCAAGAGGCACTCTTAGATTTATCTAGTAGAGAGTATAAGTTACTCGTGTTGATGTACAATAATATAGGAAGACCTTTTACGCGCGACGAAATTTTGAATAACATTTGGGAAAGAGACTACTTTGGAAGTGACCGCGTAGTTGATGATTTGATGAGAAGGTTAAGAAAGAAAATGCCAAGGCTTCAGGTAGAGACAATCTATAGATATGGCTATAGAATGGAAGATAAATAAATTAAAGTTGTATACAATATATAAGATAGATTAAGGTATAAATAGATTCTAGATTGCTGACACTAAAATATGAAGTATGAGAGATTAAGTAGTATAGTGTCCCTAAATAAAAGGAAGGAGCAATCAAAATGGAATGGGAATACAAAACAATAGCCTTTGATCAATTTGTGAACGAGAAGAATGAGTTAAGTATTGAAGAGCATTTAAATGCATACGGAAAAGAAGAATGGGAACTTGTCAATATGCATGAACCTAAAATGCAAGCTTATGGGCAACCTAACAAATTGGATGAAAGTTTTATGGTATTTAAAAGACCTAGAAAGTAACAAATACTTATAAATAGATTAAAAGGTATGAATAAGACTGAAGCAGCTAAGGAGAGCTGCGACAGTCTTATTTTTTGTATTTAGAGGTTTAAAACATAAATACAGTAGTCTTCAATATTTTCACGGTAGAAAAAGCAGTCAGTAGGGATTTTAGAGATTTCTTTAAAGGTTGCTTGAGTCATTTCTATAATTTTTCTAGAGGCTTTATTAGAAACCTTACAAGTAATATTAAGTGTATGCATATGATGTGCTCGAGCAACAGTAAGAACAAGTAGAATGGCATAATATGAATAGTGATGGCCTCGGTAGGCTTTGTCAATTTCATAACCAATGTGCCCGTTATAATAGGCATGGTAGTTATTACCGATGCGTATACTTATTTTACCTATCAAATCTCCAGTAGAATTTTCATAGATATCATAATAATAAAAAGGTAAGAATACATCATTACCTTGGACTTTTTCGGTGATTTTTAGAGTTACTTGTGCATTTGAAAGTGTATCGAACTGATTGAAAAAAGTAAACATTTATATCTCCCCCTAAATGTAAAAAATTAAATAATATATAACGGCTATATAATGTACAACTGTTATAGTCTATAAATATTTATATTTATTTGAATAAACCTAGGTTATTATTATAGCATGAAGTAGATAAGATAGAGTATGATGTGCAAACGAAAAGTAAGGAGGTTGGAAGATGAATAAATTTATTGATTTACATATGCATAGCCTTTATAGTGATGATGGTGAATTTTCACCCAGTGAATTAGTGAGAAAATGTAAGGATAAGGGCATACGTATTATGGCTATTGCAGACCATAATAGCGTAAGGGGTGTACATGAGGCAAAAGAGGTGGCAAAGACTCATGGGATTCAATATATTACAGGAATAGAGATAGATTGTACTTACAAAGCAATCAATCTACATATTTTAGGATATGGTATAGGTACAACTGGTGAGGACTTTACTAAAATAGAAGAAAATATAATGCAGCAAGAATTAAAAAGTTCTAGGAAGAAGCTTGAATTAACCAATCAGTTAGGGTTTAATATTTATCAAGAAGACTTAGATAAGTTAAGTAGCAACGGTATTTATACAGGAGAAATGTTTGCAGAAGTTTTACTCAATGATGTGAGATATAGAGAAAATGAGTTATTAAAGCCTTATCGTAGAGAAGGTATAAGAAGCGATAACCCTTATGTGAATTTTTACTGGGATTATTATGCTAAAGACAAACCTTGCTATACAGAAATTATTTATCCTACATTAGAAGAAACTTTGGGACTTATTAAAAAGAATGGTGGTGTTGCTGTACTTGCTCATCCTGGACAAAACTTAAAAGGACACTATGAAGTGTTTGATGAGCTAGTTACAAAGGGGATACAAGGCGTAGAAGTATTTAGTAACTATCATGATGAAGAGACTATTAGATTTTTCTTAGATAAAGGGAAATCATCTCATTTGTTGATAACATGTGGCAGTGATTATCATGGTAAGACAAAGCCAGCTATTGAGTTAGGTGAAACACGTTGCACAATCAATGAATATGAAATAGAGCAACAATTGAAGCAAATAGGATTGATAGAGAAATGCTAAAAGTAACAGCATATTAAGTAATTTTGTGGTACTTAGTATGATAAGATACATGAAAGTTAGGAGAGAGCATATGAGATTTTACCATGGGTCTAAGGTTCCAGACATTGAGGTACTCAAACCAAGTATTTCAAATCATGGCAAGCCATGGGTGTACTTGACTAGTAGAAGAGCCAATACACTTGTCTATTTGAGCAATGCAGTTGAAAAGTTCCATAGAGAGCAGAAAATAGAGCATAAAGGGAAATTTTATACATGGGCAAGTTATGGATTTAATAAAGAAGGTATTTTAGTTATAGAAGAATACTACCCACAGGCTACTGAAGAAACCTATAAAGGTGAAGGAGGATTTATTTATTGCGTAGATTCAGTTCAAAATTATAGTAAACAAGAAGATATTCCTTTTGCCTTTATAAGTGAGCAGCCGGTAGCTGTTACAAGTTTTGAATACATATCTGATGTCTATGAAGAAATGCTAAGGCTAGAACAATTGGGTGAGATAATCATCAAAAGGTATGAAGCCCATTCTAAAGAAAAGTTAGAGTGGATAGAAAAGGTGATACAGGAGGATTTTATGCAGCATCAAGATAGACAAGACTACATCACCTTTTTAAAAGGAAAATTTAAGTTTTTGAATAAGGGATAAAAGATATTTATATAGGAGATAACCAATTCCCTGTTGCAATAATCATGGCAATAAGTTTAAGGGTATTTTCATAAAAAGTACATTCATCTATAGGTTTAGCTAGAAGCGTATTCCAGAGAGACAAAATCCACGCATCATTACCTTTTTCAGCGATAGCACTGACTAAAAAAGGTGCAATAAAGGCAAGGTTATTTGGTTCACCAAAGCCGTCACCTGGTATACCATTTGCAATGTAATAACCTGATACAATTTGTGAAGGCATGCCTTTTGTTTTCTTTTTTATCCATTGATTAAGTAGATGAACTTCGTAAGAGGTAGGCGAGTGGAAGAGGATAGAGTTCATAGCATACCGCCAAGGCGTACGACAACTATTATAGAAGTAATCCCCGTCATGAAGAGATTCGAGGACTTGTGATGTAGGAGCCATATAACTTTTTCCTTCCTTTTTAAAGAAGTCAGGCATAAGACCATTTGTTTTACTTTGTCTTGTAAGTTGACCGTCGATAATATGGTTTATGCGAGAAAGGACCTGTAGCCAGCGACGTTTATTTTTGAGGTCTACTTGAGCAAAAATTTTAATAAGGTAACCCATAAAGTCAGAACTTCTTGTAACATATTTAAAGTCATTTTCTTGGAGACCAGAGACCCAATCACCAAGGTAGAGAATAGAATCCTTTGGACTGACACAACTTGTCATCAAGGCCTGGATATGAAGACGTGCTTCCTGGAGGTAATCTATGTCCTTATCTTGTTCCCAGAGTCTATGTGCTAAGAGGAGTCCGTAACTGATATCCATATCTCCATCAGTGGCGGATGAAGTATCTGAAGTTGCATTGATAATATGGCCATCAGGTGTCATAATCTGTTGCCAGGCCATAAGATGAGGATTGTAGAAGCTAGGATAGTGTTGAATATAACGATATAGGGCATGAAAATGATGTTTTGCATTAGGATCAAAGATACTCATCATAGGGAAAATGAACATGCCATATCCCATAGCTTCTGAACAAGTGACAGCAGGTAGAAGATTAGGTTGATCCAAGGTGTAAAAGAGATATTGTTGAGTTGGATAAGTATTAGACACTGTACGAAGGTAACGTTCTTTCCACTCAGAATAAAAAGAGATAAGAGAGGCATTTAGCCCCTCAGGAGAGTATGTTTGTAATAGAATGTTGTTATAAAGCATATGTAAACTCCTTTAAATCAATATATTTAAATATATGCAAGCTGTTCACTAAGATAACTTTAAAGAAGATATACTATATAAAAAGAATGCTCCAATGAGTACATGAGACTCATTGGAGCATTCTTTTTATATTTAACATTTAGCGATAGCCGTTGATATAATCTAAGAATTCATTCTCTTGACCAATGAAGATTGTTTGATTTTTTAAATCTTTATATGCATTCATACGTTGGATAAAGCGATAGAAGTCTAGATCTTTTGTTAAAGAAGCTTGGTAGATTTCAAGGGCTTGCTTTTCAGCTTCAGCACGGATAACCGCACTTTCTTCTACAGCTTTTGCAATGATTTCTTTTTCAATACGATTGGTTTCAGAAGTGGATTTAGTATAGTAGGCATCCCCTTCAGCACGTAGGCGTTCGCTTTCTTTTTGAATTTCTTTACTCATTTTGTCTTCTATACTTGCAATATTGGATTGAGGGAAGTTTTTGCGGTAGATTCCGATATCAGCAACTTCTATACCATATTGAACAACGAGTGTTTTATTTAATTCCTGACGGCGTTCTTCCATCATCTTAGACATAATCTCGTCATCAAAGAATTGGTCAAAAGTGAGTTTATTAGCAGATTGAATAACAACAGGATAGACATTATCGTCCATAAGCTGATTAAGCTTATTCAAAGAGCCAACTTTCATTTTGTATACAGCAGGGTTTTCAATACGGTATTGAGCATACATTTGAATGTCTAATTTTCTACTATCGCTTGTATTGATGGTTTCAGGCGTAGAAGTATAAGTGAGGTATTTGGCAATATATTTTTCTACTTCATCAATAAAAGGTAATTTGAAAAGTAGGCCACGTTCGGTAATCATTTTTACATCTTTTAAGGATTCATAGGTATTAAGTCCTTTTGAAACAACATCTTGCTTTTCTGTACGAATAACAGTTGCTTTAAGGGCGCCAAAGCGTTCAATAGTTGCAACTTCATCAGGTTCTATGATATAGATGCTATTAGCGAGTCCAATGAGTAAAACAGCGCCAATTATACCAAGTGTTACTTTGAATTTAGTTTTCATTGTCCCTCACCTCCCTCTGTTGGGATATTGTAGAATTTGAGTAGATTATTATCTTGTGTTTGGTCAATAACAAGTTTATTATTTTTTAGAATTTCTTGCATGGCATCCAGATAGTATTTTTCTTTAACGACCTCTGGATTTTTTACATATTGGCTATAAAGGGCTTCAAATTCTGCTACATCTGCATTGGCATTAGCAATCACTTCAGCACTATACCCTTTAGCATCTTCATATAATTTAGTAGCTTCGGCTTTGGCTGTCGGAAGGACTGTGTTTGCATATTTTTGCGCCTCTTCTTCACGACCTTGTTTGTACTGATTAGATTCTTCGACTTTTTGACGTGTTTCTTCTACAGCCGGAAGAAGAGAAACGTTTTGAGTGGTTACTTGAACAATCTTGATCCCAGTGTTGTATTTATCCAATTTCCTTTGGAATTTAGGTAGAATGGCTTCATCAATCAATTCTTTGTTTTGAAGTGCTTCATTAATAGAGAAGCTTGGAAGGGTATTACGAATGACATCCTCTAAAGCAAGACGCATGGTTCCTTCAATATCATCTACTTCGTAGAGATAGTTGATGGGATCATTTACTTGGTAACGTACAATCAGATTAAGTAAAATAATAGAAGCATTGTTGCTTTTAGCTTCTATAATAACTTGTTCCTCAGCGTTTTCATCTGCATAAGTAGGATCTTGCAGGGGTGTGCCAGGTTGAGCTGTACGATAGCCATATTCCATTTTATGTATGCTCTGTACATCGACTTTTTGGACTTTATCAATGAAAGGTACCTTAAAGTGAATACCAGCTTGTTCATTTACACCAGTAATGGCACCAAAGCGTGTAATAACGGCTACTGTACCTGTTGAAAGTCGATAAACAGAACCAAGAATAAGAATAGCACCTATAAATACAGTGGCTAAAATCATTGCAATGTGAGTAATAGGCTTCATAAAATCTTTAGGCGGTTTAGGATTTGGAATATCAATGATGATATTATCTTCCTCTTGCATAGAATCATCTCCTTTAATTGTTTAATAATATAAATTATAGGGTAAGATTATAAAGTATTTATTAATTTCAGTAAACTAATCTTAAGAAAATGTAAGGTTTTTGTTAGATAAATAAGGCTGATTTTTAAGAATTAATTGATATAATGAATTTATCCTAAAAATGAGGAGGGGTTACGTGAGAAAAATAATAGGACGTTTATTTAAAATGAGCATGATTTTAGGACTTAGTCTTATCTTTTTATTAATGAGTGCAGGCTATGTAGGCTATACAGATAAAATAGAAGAAATACCCTTAGAAGAAAAAGTTAAAACGATCCAACAAGACCCAGACTATGTAACACTTGACCAGATAGATGAGCAATTTTTGAATGCCATAGTGGCAACTGAAGATAGACGTTTTTATAACCATGGTGCAATGGATGTCATTTCACTGACGCGTGCAGTACTGACCAATTTAGTAGAAGGTAAATTTGTACAAGGTGGCAGTACGATTACGCAACAACTTGCAAAGAATATGTATTTTTCAAGTGATAAGACAGTGATGCGTAAAATAGAAGAACTTTTTATGGCTTTTAATTTAGAAAGAGACTATAGTAAAAAAGAAATACTTGAAATGTATGTCAATATTATTTACTATGGGGATGGTTATACAGGTATCAAAGAAGCTTGTGAAGGGTATTTTCAGAAAATGCCAAAAGAGTTAAGCTTTGATGAAGCTACTTTACTTGCAGGGCTTCCACAAGCACCTAGCCGTTATGCTTTAAGTACCAATTATACAGAAGCTAAAAAGAGACAAAGTCAAGTAATTGCGTGTTTAAGCGATTATGGATTATAAAGGAGAATAAAATAGATGAAAGTATTTGAAACGAATCTAGAAGCAAGACCGATTAAAAGAGGTGAGGATACAGATTATTTTATAGAAACCTTTTCTTATCCATTAAATCTTGAAATGGATCATGCACTCACTTCTAGAATTCAGTTTCCCATGTCACGTGCTGTCTTGGTACGTACATCACCTTATAGTAGTAAAGTAACGGTGCATATTATGAGAGACGTAGATTTGCGTTCAAGCTTTGCAAATTTTGAGTTAGAATTAAAAGACCATCAATTATCTTTGCAAAAAGAAGAAGGTTATATTCAAATGAGTATAAAAAAGCGATAGAATGTGTATAATAGTGTCATCTAAAACTCTACTCAAAGGATGATTGCTATGACATTTGATGATATGAAAAAAACCGCAAAAAAAGGCTTAAAAGATGCTGTAGATGCAACTAAACTTACAGCTGAAAACTTAAGCTATGAAGTAAAACATGAGCTTAACAAAGAACGTATTCAAAATAAAATGGATAATGTTCAAGAAGCTTATCATGAACTTAAAGAAGAAGTGAAACAAGAATTTAAAGACCGTTTTCAATAATATATAGCAAAGGGACGTTACCTTCTGGTAGCGTCCCTTTGCTATATATTAAGAAGATAGAAAATGATGTGTTGTATAGATGCTTTTATAGAATGCTTAGCTTGATAAGTGGGTTGGAGAAATAAGCAAACTTCTAGAAGCGTTCGACAAAGCTTCACACAATCATCACATAAACTTTTTTTCTTATTGTATAATAAAGAAAAGAGATTTGAAGAAAGAGGAAAGTGTGATGTATAAGTTATTAGTAGTAGATGATGAGATGAAAATTCGTGAGATTATAAAAAAATATGCTATTTTTGAAGGTTATGATGTTATAGAAGCAAGTGATGGGATGGAAGCTGTTGAAAAATGTAAGCAAGAAACCTTTGATCTTATTGTTATGGATATTATGATGCCTGAATTAGATGGTTTTTCTGCATGTAAGGCGATTCGTAAGTTTTCAAATACACCAGTTCTGATGCTTTCTGCACGTGGCGAAGAATATGATAAAATTCATGGTTTCGAAATAGGGATAGATGACTATGTAGTGAAACCTTTTTCCCCAAAAGAATTAATGATGCGTGTGCAAGCCATTATTAAACGTAGTCAGGCTGCACAAGTAGATACACAAAAAGAAATCATTAAGTTTGAAGGTTTAACCGTAGACTTTACTGGGCGTCTAGTCTATATAGATGGAGAGAAAATAGAAATGTCTCCTAAAGAGTATGAGTTATTTTTTTACTTAGTAAGAAATAGAGGAATTGCCTTAAAAAGAGAGCAACTCATCAATCAAGTATGGGGGTATGACTTCTATGGAGATGATAGAACATTAGATACACATATTAAACTTTTGCGCAAAAGCTTGGGTACATATAGTCATTATATAGTAACCCTTAGAGGAGTGGGATATCGTTTTGAAGCATAAACAACACAGTATTAAATGGGAACTTTATGGCTATTTAGTAGGATTTGTAGCTGTTATGATTGGCATCTTATGGATGTTCCAAGTGGTTTCTCTAGAACGCTTTTATAAAATGATAAAAATACAAAGCATTAAGAAATCAGCAGACACTATCTCAAAAAATATTGAACATGAAGATTTAGAAACCTTAATTAGGCAATTAGCAAGGCAAAATGATATAGTCATCAAAATTGTTGATAAAAGTGGTAATGTACTCTACGGAGCAGATGGAAGCCCAGATTCTATACTGACTCATATGTCAAGAGCGGAGTTATATGAGTATTACCAAGCGCTCGAAAATGATGGGGGAAGTAATCTTAAATATTTTACAAAAGAAGACTTTATGAAAAATCATGGGATATTTATAGATGAAAAGAAAGGAACTATACAAAATTTTCCTCCTCCTAAAAAGCAGCAAATGTTTGAGAGCATCTTATATTCACAATTGATTACAAGAAAGGATGGAAGCCAAGTTGTCGCCTTGCTTAATACCAATATTACACCTATCGATGCAACAGTAGATACATTACGCATTCAACTTATTTATATTACGATAATCTTACTCTTTATAGCTGTTGGGTTAGCACTATGGATTTCAAAGAAAATTTCTAAACCTATTATACAGATTAATGAATCAGCTCATGATTTAGCAGCAGGGAAATATGAAACCCGTTTTGAAGGTAACGGCTATTTAGAGATACAAGAGCTTAGCAATACGCTAAACTATGCAGCGACGGAGTTATCAAAAGTAGAAGGATTAAGAAGAGAACTCATTGCCAATGTATCTCATGACTTGAAGACACCTCTTACAATGATTATAGGTTATGGTGAAATGATGCGTGACTTACCAGGAGAAAATACACCTGAGAATGTACAAATTATTATTGATGAAGCAACTAGACTAAACATTTTAGTCAATGATATTTTGGATCTTTCTAAGTTACAAGCTGGAACCATGCAATTGACAATGGAACCATTTAATTTAACAGAAAGCATCAAACATATTATGAAAAGATATGAAAAGTTAACAGAACAAGAAGGATACGATATTCAGTTTGGTTATGATGGAGCTATTGATATAGAAGGGGATGAAATCAAACTGACCCAGGTTATTTATAATCTGATTAACAATGCCATTACTTATACAGGAAAAGATAAAAAGATTCAAGTTAGACAAATAAGTAGTGAGGAGAGGGTGAGAATAGAAGTTATTGATACAGGAGAAGGAATAGAAGAAAGTCAATTGCCTTATATATGGGAACGCTATTACAAGGTAGATAAAACACACAAACGTGCGGCTATTGGTACAGGACTAGGCTTATCTATTGTTAAAAATATCTTAGAAGCCCATGATGCAAGGTATGGTGTCATAAGTCATGTTGGAGAAGGCAGTACATTTTGGTTTGAACTCAATCGAATAAGATAGGGAGCTGTTGTGATCAATGCAACAGCTCCTTTTATATGATTTGAAAGCGTCTTTTACTTTTTATATAAAGATAGAAGATTTTCTATATATAACACAAGTAATTTTCAGCATATGTTCAGCCAACCATCACATAAGGAGGTTAGAATATTTCTAGCAAGGAAAGGTGGTGAGAGTATGCAACAAGACAAGCTAAAATTTAGACATGAATTAAAATTTACAATTAATAGAGTAGACTATTATACCCTTATAAGTAGACTAAGAGCTGTGACGAAACCAGATGCCAATGTAGATGTGAATGGTAGCTATAAGATTCGAAGCCTCTATTTTGATAATATTCATGACAAAGCCTTAAGAGAAAAAATTGATGGCGTGAATAATAGAGAGAAGTTTCGTATCCGTTATTATAATGACGATTTTTCCTATATTAAACTAGAAAAAAAGAGTAAGTTAAATGGACTTTGTAATAAGCAAGCTACATCTATTACCAAGATACAGTGTGAATATTTGTTAGATGGAGAGATCGAATGGATGAAGTATACACAAAATCCACTTATGTTAGAGCTTTATACCAAAATGCATTATCAACAGCTTAAACCTAAAACATTAGTAGATTATAAAAGAGAGCCTTTTATATATAAGCCAGGCAACGTACGTATTACTATTGATCAAGATATTCGTACAGGCCTTTATGCAAATGATCTATTCAATTTAGAAACACCTATGATTCATACTGATACACAAGATACGATTATTCTAGAAGTCAAATATGATGATTTTATTCCAGAAATCATCACAGATATTGTACAACTAGAAAGTAGAAGAAGTGGCGCTTTTTCAAAATATGCAGTCTGTAGAATGTATGGATGATTAAACAAAAAAGAGTTAAGTAAAGAGCTAGAGAATAAACGAGATAGGATGTAGGAGGGAAATAGAATGACATTTAACGATGTTTTTAAATCAAGCTTTTTAGACAAGGTATCATCTTTTTCCATGATGGATATGGTGCTAGCACTAAGTCTTGCTTTTGTACTAGGATTATTTATTTTTATGGTTTATAAGAAGAGTTTTAATGGTGTAATGTATTCAGCAAGCTTTGGGGTATCACTGATGGCGATGACTATGATTACCACATTAATTATTCTAGCGGTTACATCAAATGTTGTACTGTCATTAGGAATGGTAGGGCGCTTTCTATTGTGCGTTTTAGAACAGCGATCAAAGAGCCTTTAGATATAGCATTTTTATTTTGGTCAATTACTGTAGGAATTGTATTAGGTGCAGGGCTTATTCCACTTGCAGTATTTGGGTCGATTTTTATCGGTATCATTATGATTTTATTTGTGAATAAAAAGACTTCTGATAACCCCTATATTTTAGTTGTAAATTGTAATGATGAACAAGTAGAAGAATATGTACAAAAAGCAATTACCGAGAGTGTTAAAAAACATATGGTTAAATCAAAAACAGTTACCGCACATCAAATCGAGCTTACAATTGAAGTACGCTTAAAAGATGCTACGACACAATTTGTGAATAGAATTTCAGAAATCGCAGGTGTAAAAAGCGCAGTTCTTGTAAGTTATAACGGCGACTACATGGGATGATAGGTGGGGATAAGTGTGATAACCAACCGAAACTTAAATAGATGGATTGGAATAGGGCTAAGCATTGTATGCTTTTGCCTATTGTTAGCTATATTGTATCAACCAAGTATAGAGGTAAGTACAAGTTTAGAAGTACCTCTATATGAAACTAAACTATTTAACCAAAATCAAGTGAGTATAATCGATGTCCAAATTGAACAATCTGAATGGGATGAGATGATAGAAAGTGCACTTGAGGAGAACTATGTAAAATGTAATTTAGTTATAAATGGTGAGACATACTATAATGTAGGGATTCGAGCAAAAGGAAATAGCAGTTTATCTCAAGTAGCGAGTGATCCAGATACAGATCGAGTAAGTTTCAAGATTAAGTTTGATAAATATGTCAAAGGACAAAACTATTATGGACTTGATAAATTTGTTTTAAATAACAACTTTATGGATGCCACAAGTATGAAAGAGTATTTATCCTATGAGATTATGGATTACATAGGTGTTGTTAATCCATTACATGCATATACACAAATTACAGTAAATGGTGAACCTTGGGGGCTTTATTTAGCAGTTGAGGCACTAGAACAATCTTTTGCAGATCGTAATTTTGGTAGTGATTACGGGCAGCTTTATAAGCCAGAAACAGTAGGAATGGGCGGTGGAGGCAAAGAGGGTGGGGATAAAATGGAACGCCCTGATGGGCAGGAACCAATACCTGGTGTTCAGGAGATGCCAGAAGGCAGTCAAGGCCAAA
Organism: Holtiella tumoricola; assembly: GCF_027857615.1. Classification (NCBI taxonomy): domain Bacteria; kingdom Bacillati; phylum Bacillota; class Clostridia; order Lachnospirales; family Cellulosilyticaceae; genus Holtiella; species Holtiella tumoricola. Next base: position 263,276 of record NZ_JAQIFT010000068.1, on the reverse strand, counting down.
TGGGCAACGGACCAACGATGCCAGAAGGCAGTCAAGGCCAAATGGGCAACGGACCAACGATGTCAGAAGGCAGTCAAGGCCAAATGGGCAATGGACCAACGATACCAGCAGGTGGTGAAGGCCAAATGATACCACCTGACTTTGAGGGAATGCCACAAGGGAATGGCGGTTTTGGTGGAAATGGTGGTGGAAGTGACTTAGTCTATAGCGATGACCAAGTTGAAAGCTATAGCAGTATCTTTGAAAGTGCAGTATTTAAAACTACATCAGAAGATGAAGAGCGCGTGATTACAGCTCTTAGAAATCTTAATGATGGAACAGATTTAGAACAATATGTAAATGTAGAAAGTGTTTTAAAGTATTTTGCAGCAAATACTTTTGTTGTCAATTTAGATAGTTATGTAAGCAGTATGAAACATAATTATTATCTTTATGAAGACAATGGGCAGTTAAGTATGTTACCTTGGGATTATAATTTGGCTTTTGGCGGTTTCCAAGCAGGTACAGCATCTTTAGCCGTTAACTTCCCTATAGATACACCCATTTCAGGTGTAGATTTATCAGAACGCCCTATTATAGGAAAGCTATTAGAGGTAGAAGTTTATAAAGAACTGTACCATACCTATTTGCAACAGATTGTAGAAGAATATATAGGCAGTGGATTATATGCTCAAACGATTAAGCAGGTTCAAAATCTTATAAGTCCGTATATAAAGGAAGATCCTACAGCATTTTATACTTATGATGAATATGTGAAAGCAGTTGCTACACTAAAACAATTTGGCATTTTAAGAGCAGAAAGCGTTAAAGGACAACTAAACGGAACCATTCCATCGACTACAGAAACACAAAAAGAAAAGAACCATTTACTTGTAGATGCAAGTTTAATTAACCTAGAGGTGATGGGAACACAAGGTGGTGGAATGGATAAAGATGGTGGTGGACGCTTAATGGGAATGCCTACAGATGGTAGTATAAGTAACAAAACCAATCAAAGGCCAGTAGATCAACAAAAGGGTGGACCTATGCCAAATCAAATACCTGCTAAATCTGATACGAGTAGTTTAATGATAAATGTTGTAGCTATGACAGCTTTATTAGGTGCATTAGTGTATGTTTGGGCATTTAAAAAGCGAAAAAGATAGATAAAAGATTAAAGTGTCAGTAGTCAACGTACCAAAAAGCAGTTGATTACTGGCATTTATTTATTTTTTAAATAAGGCTATAAAAAAAATAAAAAATTGATATACCATCTTGAAATTATCTAAAAATCATTCTATAATAATCTAAGGAATACAGTATACTGTATATTGTATACACGATTAGCTTATAAAAGGTAGGTAATAGAAAATGAGATCTGTACAGCAAGTTACAAGTAGAAGCGATTTTGCAACATTTTTGACAGATAGCAGAGACAGCATTGCATACAATGAACAAATCTTTTCAAAAGAGAAAAGAGGTAAATTAATTAAGATTAAAGCAGATGATGAATTAGTTTATGAAGTACATCCAGAGAAAAAAGTACTTGTTGTACTTAAAGCACTTTATATGACATTTCATAGAGATGCTTACTGGGATGTAGCTAAGATGGCAGAATTAGATGAAATTTTAGCAGATAGTCACACACTTATTCGCATATAATAATTTTACATACATATAAAAAGAACTACTTTCTTAGAATGAAAGTAGTTCTTTTTATATACATTGATATATTATATTAAATAATTTAATTAATATAGAAAAAAATATAAGGTTGTAATAAAATAAGAAGAGATATTACAAGATTGGAGAGGACATTATGGCTTTTAAAATGGGGATCGATGCAGGTTCTACAACTTTAAAGGTAGTTGTTATAGATAATCAGGAAAGTGTTATTTATTCAAGTTATGAAAGACATTATTCCAAAATTTTAGAGAAACTGCTCGAAGAAATTGACAAGATAAAACCTCTTATTCAAAATGAAGAAATCCATATTGCTATTACAGGTTCAGCGGGCTATGGCCTAGCAAAAAAGACAGGGATACAGTTTGTACAAGAGGTTTTTGCTACAGCTTATCTTGTTAAGGAAGAAGCACTAAATATAGATGTAGTCATTGAACTTGGAGGAGAAGATGCTAAAATTATTTTTTTAACAGGTGGACTCGAAGAACGTATGAATTCTACTTGTGCAGGAGGAACAGGCGCATTTATTGATCAAATGGCATCTTTAATGAATATTGATACTTTAACATTGGATAAACTCAGCTTGAAGCATGAATCTATTTACCCAATAGCTTCTAGATGTGGTGTATTTGCAAAGTCAGATATTCAACCTCTCTTAAATCAAGGGGCTTCAAAAGAAGATATAAGTGCAAGTATTTTTCAAGCTGTTGTTGATCAGACCATTATAGGTTTAGCACAAGGACGAAAAATACAAGGAAAGGTTATGTTTTTAGGAGGTCCTCTATATTTTTATGAAGGACTTAAAAAATGTTTCCAAGAGACGATAGGACTTAAGGATGAAGATGCTATCTTCCCAGCAAATGGCCAACTTTTTGTTGCAACAGGATGTGCTAAGTTTAGTCAAACAACTAAAATGTGTTATACACTAGAAGCACTAAGCCAAATACTTCTAGAAAGTGAAGCAACTCATGAAGTCGTTAACCGTCTTGAACCACTCTTTAAGACAGAAGATGAGTATGAATGTTTTAGAAAGAGACATGCCACTCATGAACTTAAGAAGATAGATATGAGTACATATATAGGAGAGGCTTACTTAGGAATTGATGCAGGCAGTACAACGACTAAAATCGTATTGATTGGTAAGAATCAAGAGATACTGTTTGAGTATTACGCTTCTAATCAAGGGAATCCTGTAAAAATTGTGAAAGAACAGCTTATAAAGGTATACGAAGCCTGTGGTGACAGAATACATATACAAGCAAGTGGGGTAACAGGATATGGGGAAGAGCTTATTAAAAATGCTTTCAAACTAGATTATGGTATTGTTGAGACAGTTGCTCATTTTACAGCTGCTCACTATTTTGATCCAGAAGTCAGTTTTATTTTAGATATAGGGGGGCAGGATATTAAATGCTTTAAAGTAGCTAGCGGGCGTATACAAAGTATTATGCTTAATGAAGCCTGTTCGTCTGGATGCGGTTCTTTTATTGAAACCTTTGCTTTGCAAATGGGATATGATGTTAAAGCATTTGCTAAAATGGCTCTTTTTGCAAAAAGTCCAGTAGACTTAGGGTCTAGGTGTACAGTCTTTATGAATTCTTCCGTAAAGGAAGCACAAAAAGAAGGGGCTACCATGGAAGATGTTTCAGCAGGACTTGCAATAAGTGTTGTAAAAAATGCTTTATATAAAGTGATACGTACTAATAACGTTGAGGAACTTGGAGAACACATTGTTGTACAGGGGGGAACCTTATTAAATGATGCTATATTAAGGAGTCTTGAAATAGAATTACAAAAAGAAACGGTTAGACCGAATATAGCAGGTTTAATGGGTGCCTTTGGTGTAGCACTCTATGCTAAACAAAATAAGAAAGCAGAATCTCAGCTCATTACTAGGGAACAACTCACCAATTTTAGGCATATGTCTAAAATGACACGATGTAATTTATGTACGAATCATTGTAATTTGATTGTGAATTATTTTAATGATAAAGAAAAATACATATCAGGTAATCGTTGCGAACGTCCTATAGGTAAATTAAAAGAAAAGCTTCCTAATTTATATGCATTTAAATATGATAGATTGCGTCAAATGGATGTAAAAAATGGAACCAGAAACGAAACGATTGGCTTACCTATGATTTTAAACTTATATGAACTTTTACCTTTTTGGAGTAAGTTCTTTGAGTATTTAGGTTTTAATGTAGTACTTTCTGACCCATCTAACAAAAAGTTATACCGTATGGGAGAATACTCGATTCCATCAGATACAGTATGTTATCCTGCAAAGTTGGCACATGGTCATATTGAAAGCTTATTATTACGTCATGTAGATGCAATATTCTATCCTTGTATGAGTTATAACATCAATGAAGGTATATCTGATAACTGCTTTAATTGCCCAATAGTAGCTTACTATCCAGAAGTGTTAAAAGCGAATGTGGAAGGTCTTAAAACAACGTCGTTTATAAGTCCGTACGTAGATCTAAACTATGAGAAAAAACTTACTAAAACACTCTATGAAGCACTTAAAGAACGCTTTGATGGCATAAATAAAAAGGAAGTCAAAAAGGCAGTAGAAGCAGGGTATAGTGCATTAGAAAGCTATAAAGGGGGTATTAGAGAAGAAGGAAAGAGGGCAATAGATTATGCAAGAGCACATGGGAAACGCATTGTTGCTTTGCTGGGAAGACCTTATCATATTGATCCAGAGATTAATCACGGTATAGATAGTTTATTGGGGCATTTAGACGCAGTAGTAATAAGTGAAGATGCACTCTATAGTACATCTTACAAACCGGAGGTAGAAGTACTTAATCAATGGACTTACCAAGCAAGACTTTATAGTGCAACTTATGAAGCAATCAAAGAAAGGGATATAGATATTATACAACTCGTTTCCTTTGGATGTGGAACAGATGCTATTACTTCTGATGAAGTGAGTCAAATTCTTGCAAAAGCAGGTAAACTTTATACCCAGCTAAAAATAGATGAAACAAGCAATTTAGGTGCTGCAAAGATTAGAATACGTAGTATGTTTGCTAAGTCTATTGCAGAGTCTAGCAAGGAGGAGAATGTCAATGCCTAAACTATTCACCGAGGAAATGAAAAAAGATTATACCATTATTGCACCAACCATGTTGCCAATCCATTTTGGTATGATAAAGAAGGTATTAGCTCAGTATGGCTACCATCTAGAGTTTTATGAAGGTGATACAAAAGAAATGATAACAGAAGGATTAAAGAATGTTCATAATGATTTGTGTTATCCTGCCATTATCGTTATAGGGCAATTGATGGCGGCATTAAAAAGTGGCAAATATGATCCTAATAAAACAGCTTTAATGATTACACAAACAGGTGGCGGATGTCGAGCGTCTAACTATATTCACCTTTTGAGAAAAGCGCTTAAAAATAGTGGCTATGATCAAGTACCTGTTATCTCTGTGAACATGAGTGGACTAGAAAAACATCCAGGATTTAAATTAACACCTGGCTTAATTGGAAAATGTGTTCTAGCAATGTGGTATGGTGACCTCATTATGTGGGTGAGCAATCAGTGCAGACCCTATGAGAAGATTAAGGGAACGACACAAGCTGTTATTGATCATTGGGTAGATTATTTGGCTGAAGTATCTAGTACACCTAAGTTCCTTGGTATGACGAAAATGGCTAAGCAAATTTTACAAGAATTTGATGCAATACCTAAGAAAGTAGTCGAGCGTGTAAAAGTGGGTATTGTTGGAGAAATTTATGTGAAATATGCACCGATGGGTAACAATCATTTAGAAGATTTTCTTATTCAAGAAGGTGCAGAAGTGGTGATGGCAGGGTTAAGTGATTTTATGATGTACTGTTTTTCTAATAAAAAGATTGATCATGATCTTTATGGACATAACGGTTGGGGACTAATTGGTAGCCAAGTGGGCTATAAGTATATACATTACATGCAAAAGAAAATGATTAAGTGTATTAAGAACTATAGCAGTTTTCGTGTACCAACTGATTTTGAAAAAGTAAAAGCATTGGTACAAAAGTTTATGGGTGTTGGAGTGAAAATGGGAGAAGGGTGGCTCCTTACAGCAGAAATGCTAGAACTTGTAGAGAGCGGTGTAGAAAACGTAATTTGTGCACAACCTTTTGGGTGTTTACCTAATCATATAGTAGGAAAAGGGATGATGCGGAAAATAAAGGAAGTTTATCCAAATTCTAATATTGTAGCTATTGATTATGATCCATCGAGCGCAAAAGTCAATCAAGAAAATCGTATTAAGCTTATGTTGGCTAATGGATTAGAAAGCATTCACTTAAAAAATGCATAGAGAGAGAGTAAATATAAAGTAAAAACTGATAATAATGACGAAGTTTAAATTTTAGTTTAATAAAATACATAAGAAGATAAGCAGTTTTTATAAGTATAAGGTAGGAGGAACAAGAAGTCTTTTGACACTTTGACGATTAAATAAGACGGAAATAGCAAAATCACCAAAAAAGCTTTAAGAATAAATAAATGTTAGGGCACACTTTTTCATAAGGTGTTGCTATAATAATCTTGTAACTTCCCCCAGATGTTACAGCAAATAAGAATATTATTTGCTACCCCTAGAATAAAATACCTTCTCTCAAAGGAAAAGACCCGTTGTCTTTTCCTTTTTTCATATCTAAAAAAGTCTGATTTATTTGAAAATAAAGAAGGGGGATGAGGTTTACCTTCCTTTTTGAGGTTATATATTTTCCAAAGACATACTAATGTTCTTAGGGGCAGATTACTTTATAATAGTGATAGTAAACCTAACACAAGGAGGGGACACATGAAACAACAAATCAAAGAGAAAAAATGGATTGTACCGAGTATAGTTATAGGTATTTTAATTGTGTTGGTATTAGGGATTTCTTATAATAAGAATCATTTAGCTCAATATATGAATTATAATGTTTTTATGGAAGCAGTAAATAATAAACAAGTTAAAGAGGTCACAATAGGCCAAGGGGATACAGTAACATTTACACTTTTAGGCGATCAGACACTTTATGAGACTGCCAATCCTAGAAAAGATAATTTTAAAGAACAACTTTTAACGAATAATATCAAAGTGACTGAAGGTGGACCAGATACTACCTTATATTTATTACAAACACTAGTAGGTGGAAGTGTATTTTTAGGTGTATTCTTTATTGTATTTAGAAATATAAAAGGAACGAATAGTACAGGTGCAATGGCATTAGGTGTAAAACCTATTGAGGCAGAACAGCTAAAAGTAGGATTTAGCCAAATTGCTGGGAATGTAGAAGCCAAAGAACAAGTTGCAGATATTGTGAACTTTATTAAAGATCCTGAGCAGTTTGTGAAGTTAGGGGCAAGAATGCCAAAAGGGATTATTTTCTATGGACCTCCAGGAACAGGGAAAACACTTATGGCAAAGGCTATAGCTAAAGAAGCTGGTGTACCCTTTTTCTCAATGAGTGGGTCAGACTTTGTCCAAATGTATGTAGGTGTAGGGGCAAGTCGTATTAGAGAGTTATTTAAAGCAGCAAGAACACATGAAAAGGCTGTTATTTTTATAGATGAGATTGATGCTATAGGCAAGAAACGTAGTAATAATACAAATGGAAGCAATGAAGAAAAAGATCAAACACTTAATGCGTTACTTACAGAAATGTCAGGATTTAAAGACAGTGAAAGCATTGTCGTTATTGCAGCAACAAATAGATTGGAATTATTAGATGATGCCTTACTTCGTCCAGGACGTTTTGATAGACATGTAGAAATAGGCTATCCAGATCAAAATGCGAGAGAAATGATGATACGCTTACACCTTCAATCTAAACCATTATCTGATGATGTAGATATGAAAGAACTTGCCAGACAAACCGTTCGCTTTACAGGGGCAATGCTTGAAAACTTAATGAATGAAGCCGCTATTATTGCGGCTAAAGAGGGCGGGAATCAAATTACAAAAGCGCATTTAAGCCAAGCCTTTACAACAGTTATTGCAGGAGCAAAGAAAAAAGATACAAGCTATATTAGTGATGAAGAACGTAAAATTACAGCTTATCATGAAGCTGGTCACGCACTCATTACACGTTTAGTAGCACCAGAACAACGTATTATGAAAGTTACGATTGCACCTACAACAAAAGGGGCAGGTGGCTTTAACCTAAGTATTCCAAAAGATAAAATGTATATGTCTAAACAAGATTTTATTAGCCAAATCCAAATTCTCTTAGCAGGTAGAGCTGCGGAAGAAATATTATTAGGGAAAGAAAATATTACGACAGGTGCAAGTAATGATATTGAGAAAGCAACTGCTTACCTAAGAGACTATATGACACGTTATGGAATGGATGAGCAGTATGGACTTATTAACTTAAATGTACTGTTTGGAGAAGTGGGTGGTGCAAATCCTGAATTACTCAAAGCATGCAAAGAAAAAATGAATGTGTTCTATTTAGAAACTTTAAGATTAGTTGAAGAGCAATGGGCAAGTCTTGAATGTTTAGCTCATTCTTTACTTGAAAGAGAAACATTAGAAAATAGTGATGTTGAAGAAATTTTAAGAAGTGCATAGATTACAACTTAAATAAAACGGATATAATAAAAAAGGTTGCTAGTCTATACTAGCAACCTTTTTTAACATTTTGATTTATGTAAGGCAGAGATATCATCTCTCCAATATAAGCGTACCCTATTAATTGTTTTTACGGGAGTGATTTTGCCCTTGCTAACTAATTCATCAAGATATTGTCTGGAGCAATTTAGCAACGTTGTTGCTTCGGCGGTGGTAATGATTTCGGACTGAATAAAAGTAATTAAATGTTCTTTGCTATTAAAATTAAATTCCATATTTGCACCCCTCTCTCTGTAGAAAGACAAATCCACGAAGAAATAAACTCTTTAAGACTATTTTAAATGATATTATTCAATTTGGCAATTGTTTATAAAAGATATAAAAATAATGTAATATAATTGTAATTAAGCTTTTCAATCTTTCTTCACATAGATTGGTTATAATTCAAGAAAAATAAGGAAACAGACGTGGAGGTTACAAGCTATGAATATTTTAATTATCGAGGATGAAGTACGCGTAGCAGATATTATGACAAAATATCTAGAAAAAGAGAATTATAGGGTGTTTTGTGCCTATACAGGAAAAGATGGCTTAGATCTATTTTATAAAGAAAAGATAGATGTTGTATTATTAGATTTAATGCTTCCAGATATTCAAGGAGAAGATATCTGTAAAGAAATGCGTGGTGTATCTAATGCTTACATCTTTATGATTACAGCTAAAGGTACTTTAGATAACAAAGTTGAAGGATTCCAAATAGGAGCAGATGAATACTTAGTGAAGCCGGTAAGCCCAAGAGAATTAGTTGCACGTGTGAAAGCATTAGAAGTACGTAAAGAAAGAGAAGAAAATAAAGATACCTTAGTATTTGATAAAGGGCATCTTAAAATTTATCTACAAGAACGTATGGTAAAAGTAAATAATGAAATTGTAGGTCTTACACCAAATGAGTTTGACTTACTTTATGAACTTGCATCATCTCCTAGCCGTGTCTTTACACGTGAACAATTAATTGAGGCAGTTATGGGAATAGATTTTGATGGTTTTGACCGTACGATTGATGTGCATATTAAAAACTTACGTAAGAAAATAGAAGAAGATACTAAAAATCCAAAATATATCAAGACTGTAACAGGAATTGGTTATAAGTTTGAAGGGATGCTTGTATGATTTCTATGCGTAAACAGCTCTTTGCACTGTTACTAAGTGTAGGGACTTTTACAATTTTACTAACAGCTTGTTTTGTTAATATTACTATTGATAAAGAATTTAAAGCCTATATTAAGGATAATATTGAAAGAACTACTACTATTATTGTACAACAATTAGAGGATACCTATGAGCAAGAAGGTAGTTGGAGTAATACGTTTCAAGAGGAATTCCTTATTACAACCCATAGTGGGAAATTTTCATTAGCACTTTTAGATACAAATAAAAATCTTATATGGGGAAAGACCAAAGAACAACTTGAAGAAGAAGTAGAAGGGATGGAATATCCTTTTTATTTATCTAAGTTACTTCCAAACAAAGAAAAGGTTTATACAGTTCAAGATATTCCTATTGAAGCGGATGGGCATGGGCTAGTAGGATATGCTAGGATCGGATATTTTCCATCAAGTATTTTATCTACATCAGATTTAGTTTTTCAAAGATGTATTAGTAGAAGTATTATTTGGAGCGGCTTAATTGCACTATTTTGTTTTGCATCCATTGGGGCATATATTACCCGCTTATTTACCAAACCTATTTATGCTATTGCAAGAACCTCAGTAGACTTAGCGGAAGGTAAATATCAAACCAGATATACCAAAAAAAGTGAGATTAAAGAACTTGAGAATTTGCGTCATAGTATGAACTATTTAGCACAAAAGTTAGATGAGCAAGATACATTAAGAAAAAAACTTGTCTCAGATTTATCTCATGAGATTCGTACACCCCTTCATATTTTGCAAAGTAATTTAGAAGCTATGATTGATGGTATTTATCCTATAGATGAGGATCAAATGCAAGTACTTTATCAAGAGGTCGTACGTTTTGGAAGTATGCTTAATAATTTAGATAAACTTAAAAATGTAGAAGACTGTACAACAGAACTCCATAAGCAAGAACTTTATATTAATAGTTGTATTAAAGAAGTTTATAATGTATTTAAAATTGTAGCGAAAGAAAAACAAATTCATTTTAGTATTAACTTAAAAGATACAGATGGTGTAACTGTCTTGGCAGATTACAATGCTATTAAACAAATATTAATGAATCTCTTTTCAAATGCTTTTAAATTTACAGAGTCTGGAAGTATTGCAGTAGCTACTAGAATAGAAGATAAGATGGTCTGTATGACCATAGAAGATACAGGGATCGGCGTTGCAAAAGAAGATATTCCTTATATATTTGAACGGATGTATCGAGGTGATAAAAGTCGTGAAAAATATGAAGGTAGTGGTATAGGTCTTACAATGGTGAAGAAGCTTGTAACAGAACATGGTGGCAAGATTGAAGTAGAAAGTGAAGAAAATAAAGGGGCTAAGTTTACAATTAAATTACCGCTTATGCATTATACAAAATCTAAAACACTTAAATCTATTTCACTTAAATTTTAATGGATTAAAACTATAAAAAAGGGGGCTGTTTGTTTGAACAGTCCCCTTTCATTCACTATAAACAATTGACTAAGCATATGTTTATGATATCAAGATAATATATATGTGTTAATGTTCAGCGTATTTAACGAACACTGGCGAAATGTACTTATAAGTAAGGAAAATCATAAAACTTTCTATAGGTAACATAGCAAGTGATTTGATGATTTTTGTGCTAATAAGTACAAAAAATGCTTTATCATAAAGCATTGTAAGCCATAAGGAGTTCATTAGAAGCTGAACAATCATAATAACAAGCAGATTGCTTATAACAATTCTTTTGATAGACAGCTTATGACCATAAAGTATCTTCCCATAGATAAATCCTGTTACCATAGCACTAAGGGTAAATCCAGGGAAAAATGCACCGCCTGTTGGGAAAAGGATCACACCGATAAAGTCGGCAATACCTGCTCCTACGGCAGCAGAAATTGGTCCAAATAAAATTCCCATCATAACAATTGGAATAAAACCAAAGGTTACACGAAGTGATGGACCAAGATAGATTGCACCAAATCGAACTAAGACGATATTGAGTGCAATAAGTAGTGCAAGAAGCACCATTTTAGTCGTTTTATTATTATTCATTTTTAAAGCACCTCCAATAAATTTAGAAAGCGCTGACTTGGCAGCGGAATGCGACGTAAGTACCGCAAGCATAGGCTTTTCGTCTAGTGGCAACTTCCCGTCCAACTAGCACTTAACGCACTTACATCTACTCTGCCAACTGTCTATAGTGATAAATAGTATTATATCAGATAATTACGAAGATACAATACAAGACATGCTATAAAGGACATGTTTGGTTGACACTCTAAAAAGGAGGGGATATAATGACTTTAATTATTAGAAAATGTCCTAAATTGACAGAAGAAAGGAAATAATGATGGAAAGTTTAAACAGAAAAGACCCTTATATGATGCTTAGTATTGTGAATATGAAATTACGTGATGAATGTGGTTCGTTAGAGGACCTTTGTCAAACCTATGATATGGATATGGAAGAACTTTTAGGTAGAATGGATGCGATTGGGTATACTTATAAGGCATCTATTAATCAATTCATTTCTTAAGAAGAAAGGAAGTTTTATATGAGAACAAAAGAAAATAATATTGAACAATACGCAAGACTAATCGTTGAGGTAGGTGTAAATATCCAAAAAGACCAATACTTAATGATTACCGCTCCAATCCAAACAGCTTATTTTGCAAGAGCACTTACAAAATGTGCTTATGAAGTAGGAGCAAAAAAAGTATATGTAGATTATGTAGATGAAGAACTGAATAAAGTTCAGTATATGCATGCACCAGATGAAGCTTTCTTAGAGTATCCAGAATGGGTAGCAGAAGGAAAGAAGAAGTTAGCTGAGAAGAATTGTGCATTTATTAGTATTTCTGCTTCTAATCCAGATTTGCTTAAAGATGTAGATCCAAAGCGTATTGCAACCATGCAAAAAACAGCGGGGATGGCACTTGAAGCTTTTAGAAGATATACACAAAATGGTGATGTAGCATGGTGTGTTGCATCTATTCCAACGGTAGAATGGGCACATAAAGTATTCCCAGAGGCAACAGATGATAAGGATGCAGTAGATAAATTATGGGACAAAATTTTTATTGCTACACGTATTTATGAGGAAGATCCAGTAGCAAGCTGGAAAGCACATACAGAAAATCTTAAAGAAAAAACAGATTTCTTAACAGCTAAGAAATTTACTAAGCTTCACTATATTGCACCTGGTACAGATCTTTATGTAGAATTACCAAAAGGTCATATATGGCAAGGTGGTGGAAGTTATAATAAAGCAGGTACTTACTATGTTGCCAATATGCCAACAGAAGAAATCTTTACAATGCCTTCTAAATATGGTGTAGATGGTAAACTATCTTCTACAAAACCTTTAAGTTATGGTGGAAATTTAATTGATCGTTTTGTACTTCATTTTGAAAAAGGACGTATTGTTGATTTCAGTGCTGAAGAAGGTTATGAAACACTTAAAGGGCTCGTGGAAACAGATGAAGGTTCTCATTATTTAGGAGAAGTAGCGATTGTACCAGATAATTCACCAGTTTCTAATACAAATACTATTTTCTTCAATACCTTATTTGATGAAAATGCATCTTGTCACTTTGCTATTGGAAGTGCTTATCCAGATACCATTGAAGGAGGCACTAAGATGACAAAAGAGGAATTAGAAGCAGCAGGTGCCAACACATCATTAACACATGTAGACTTTATGGTAGGGGGTAAAAACCTAACGATAGAAGGTGTAACAGAAGATGGTGAAGCATTAACTATTCTTAAAGATGGTAATTGGGCAATTTAATAAAAGGTGTATGTAAATAAAATATGGAGTTCAGGTAGAGTTTTACTCTATCTGAACTTTATTTATTAGATAAAAAATAGAACATAGAAAAATTAATCTGCTTATGGTAGGATAGAATTATTATGAAGCGAGGGAGTGAAAAAGATGGGCTTTTTTAAAAAACAACTTTTGGACATTATTCAGTGGCTTGACAATAGCCATGATACATTAGTTTATATGTACCCAATGGAAGACCAAGAAATTCAATATGGTGCACAGCTTATCGTTAGACCAGGGCAAATGGCTGTATTTGTAGATAAAGGACAAATAGCAGATATATTTGGGCCAGGAACATACAAGTTAGAAACAGATAACTTACCGTTTTTAGGAGACTTAAAAGGATGGGCTTACGGCTTCAAATCTCCATTTAAGTCAGATATATTCTTTGTAAGTACAAAAGAAATGATGAATAATAAGTGGGGAACACCAGGACCAATTTGGATTCCAGATCCTCAGTTTGGTCAAGTACAAGTACGTGCATTTGGTACTTATACTTTTAGTATTTGTGATCCTAAGCAATTTATTGAAATGGTTTCAAGTACAAATAACAAGTATACAAAAGAGTCTATTAATGCCCAGTTAAAAGATTATATTATTAATCATTTTAGCGATGCAATTGGCAGTCTAAATGTTACAGTAGCACAGATTGCTTCTCAATATAATGAAATTAGCAAACAAATGATTCAAGATGTAGGTGAAGCGTTTAAAATGTTTGGTCTACAACTTAATACATTTACAGTTAATAATATTTCACTCCCAGAAGAACTTCAAAAGTCACTTCAAGAACTTACAGATATGAATATTCGTGGAAGTGTAGATACAGATCGTCTTGCACGCATTCAATCTATTAGACAAATGGATATTATGGAGAAGTCTACAGAGAATAAAGGCCTTAATGGTATGATGCAAAGTGGTATGGGGCTGACTATGGGTATGCAAATGGGGCAAGCTTTTAACCAAAACATGCAAAATATGAATACCCTTAATCAACAAGCATCAAGTGGGGCAACAGCACCTACTAGCCAACAACAGCCAACACAACCACAAAATATAGATGGGGGTAGACGTTGTACTAACTGCGGTCAGATACTTGGTGAGCAGGCTAAGTTTTGTACAGAATGTGGCACAAAAGTAGAAGTAGCTACTCCAAAGAAAAGATTCTGCCCTGAATGTGGGACATTAGCTGAGGATGGCGCTAAATTCTGTAATGAGTGTGGTACAAAATTATAATTTATTGGGGGACTTAGCATGAAGGAATGGATCCTCAGGCATGAACAAACGTTGAGGAATGTCATGAAAATAGGTATGCTTATAGGATGTGTATTATTAGTTACGCAACCTATTTTGGCAGATGTAGGAAATAATGTAGATTATAGTTCAGGTGGCGGCGGAAGTAGCAGTGGTGGAAGTAGTTCTTATAGTTATAGTGTAGATCCTTATACGATGATGCTATTATTTAGATGGATCGCACGTGAACCATGGTTACTCATTCCTATAGTCATTGTAATATTCTTTGTTGTACGTTCTAATCGTGGTACAAGAGGTGGAGAGTATCAACAAGCACCACGTCCAGATTATAGAAGTTATGATGCCATGCCACAAGCACAAAAAGGTAGTCTTAACCATTTATTTGAGATAGATCCGAACTTCTCAGAACAGATGCTAGTGAGCAAAGTGAACAATATGTTTATGCGTTTACAGTTAGCATGGATGAATAAAAAATGGGAAGAAGCAAGACCATTTGAAACAGACGCACTTTTTGCTACTCATAAAATGCAACTTGATCAATATATAGCTAATAAACGTACCAATCGTATCGAGGATATTGCGATTTTAAATACCGATATTTTAAAGTACTATACAAGAGGAGACTTTGAATATCTAGATGTAGCTATTAAAGCACGTTTTGTAGATTATGTCGTAGAAGATGATAAAGGTCAACTTGTAAAAGGAGATCGTTTCCACCCTGTTCATATGCAGTACATATGGAAGCTTGTAAGAAAACAAGGTGTACCTACAAATGATGCCCATGTAGAAGCAACAGCTTGCCCAAATTGTGGTGCTAATTTATCCATTAATCAAGCAGGACGTTGTGAATACTGTGATAGTATTGTTACTAAAGGAGACTTTGACTGGGTATTATCAGAAATAGAAGTGATTTCTCAACATAAATAGATTTTGAAGATGCTAAGCATCAAATAAATAGAACGTAAGGGGCTGTTGTAGGTAACAGCCCCTTTAATTATTGATTGGGTTAAATACATTAAAGATATTTGATGGGAAATATGATATGCTTAAGGCAACAAATAAATATTTTATGGAGTGAAAACTTTTAGTATGTGAAGTCGTCCGGTTGGCACTACGTGCGTGCTCTCCCTTTCGCTTTTGCTCAAATGGACTAAGAATGTGTAAACTCCTATTCAGTCAGAACGTGCGAAAACTCGTTAGCGCTCAAACACTCGCACAAAACCCTTCCTTCATATTCGTTAACACATTCTAAGTCCATCCTCGAAAAAAGCTCCAGTGAGGTCACCCACGCATCACCGCCCTTTTCTACTCAGTTAGGTAAGTTTTCACTTCCAGTAGTATACCGTGGTGAAGAGATAGAAGTAAATGTTTCTTCTTTGGAAGACAAAACCTTCAAGCGTGTGATAAGACTCCTTCGTAGTTTGTTCCTGATCTCAGCCTATCTTAAAAGGTGAGCATTAGCAAAGCTACAACGAAGCCTTGCAGGTCTTAATATCTTTTGCTACTGAATTAAGTAAGATACGCTTTGTAGAATTGATAGTGCTTTTGATCTGAATTCGAAAATGATTAGGCACTTTCACCGAAAGATGTTTAGAAAATGGATCATGTAGTTTAACTGTCTCTCTACCGGAAGGGCTATGATGTGATGGGCTGTAAGGTGAGCTATTGTATGGAAACTTTCACCGCAGACTTTTTAGAGAGGCTTAGTGAATGGAATCAAACTGGTTTTTGGGAAATGTTTGAAGAAAAGTGAACTTCTTTTCTGAGTTTTGACCGTTAGTTTGATGGAATGAACTTAGCCTGTTTTAAAAGGCGAGGGCTAGAAGTTGGAATACAATAAGCTTACCTACATGCCCTTACACCTAACCAAATATTTATTCTTTAGACCATCCAACAGTATTTAATAATGATATGAAAATAAAGGGAGGATACAAAATGAAAATTGCTATTTTAGATGCTAAGACGTTAGGGGCTGATATTGATTTAAGTCCAATTGAAGCGTTAGGAGAAGTGGCTATTTATGACCTTACAGCACCAGAAGAGGTCTATGATCGTATAGAAGATGTAGATGTAGTTATTGTAAATAAAGTGGTTTTAAATCAATCTAATTTAGAAGGTGCAAAGAACCTTAAACTTATTGCATTATTTGCTACAGGGTTTAATAATATTGATTTAGAATATGCCAAGAAAAGAGAAATTGGAGTAGCTAATGTTGCAGGTTATTCAAGTAAGAGTGTAGCTCAACATACTTTCGCCATGTTATTCCACTTATTGGAACAATTAAGTTTTTATGATTCCTATGTAAAGTCGAAAGCGTATACGCAGAGTGATACATTTGCGTATATCGCTAAGCCATTTTATGAGCTTACAGATAAAACATGGGGAATTATTGGCATGGGGGCTATTGGAAAAGAGGTGGCTCGCCTTGCAGAAGCATTTGGTACAAAAGTAATCTATTATTCAACATCAGGACATAATCAAAATACAGGTTATGAATGTGTAGATTTAGAGACTTTACTGACTAGCAGTGATGTTATTTCTATTCATGCACCTTTAAATAATAAGACAGAAAATCTAATAGGGTATGAAGCGTTATGTAAGATGAAAGCATCATCTATTTTGATTAATGTAGGGCGCGGTAAGATTATTGATGAAGTAGATTTAGCAAAAGCCTTAAAAGAGGATAGGATTCGTGGTGTGGCCCTTGATGTATTAGCTGAGGAACCTATTCATGCAACACATCCATTATATGAGATTGATGAATCTAAATGGTTTGTAACACCTCATATTGCATGGGCAAGTGTAGAGGCTAGGCAAACATTAGTGCGTGAAGTAGTAGGCAATATAGAAGGGTTTACAAGAGGAGAGATGCGTAATCGCCTTGTTTAAATTATGGGCTTGTCAATAGGTATGTTTAGAATGAAATTATCATATCTTGATAATAAGTAAGCTTCTTCGAGGGGGGCTGTTATGAGTCCTATAGTTCTTATTGTTTTGCTGGCAATTTGCATTATTATTATTTTTATTCTTTCAGAACAGCAATCACATACGTTCCCACCTATACTACCTGATGATGAGGACGAATTTATGTATGAAGAGGATTATGAAGAACAAGATGACGAAGATGAACTAGAAGATAATGTTGAAGACAATGAAGATAACGAAGAACTAGAAGAGGATATATTTATTCAAGATCCAGAGTACGTGGAACTCAATATTCCATTAGCAGACTTCATAGAAGAAGATGAGGTAGATAAAGAAATTCAAGAAGTTGAAGAAAAGAAATAGAAGAAGAGGCTGTTGCAAGAACGGCCTCTTTTTGTGTACAATAGGCACTATGAAGGAGTGATTTGACATGATAAAAGGTGCAATTGTAGTAAATGGATATATGCGTACCGCAAAATTTGAAGAGATAACTGGGCTTTATGAAGAGGCTGCAAAAACACAAGGGATAGAGTTAGAGGTATGGTATACTGACCAGCTTTGTTATGGCTTTGAAGGAGACCATACACCTTTTATCAATGAGGAAATAAAGGATAAACAATTTGTCCTATTTTTAGATAAAGATGTAATGCTTGCAAGGCAACTAGAAAGACTTGGATTAAGAGTGTTTAATTCAGCAAGAGCTATTGAAATATGTGATCATAAAGGGATGACAATAGAAAATTTAGCTTATAGTGGCATTAAATGTCCACAAACCATATTGGCGCCGCTGGTTTTTCGTGGGATGTATGATGAAACGAAAAAAGATAGTTATATGGTCCATTTAGAAGAGAGACTAGGATATCCAATGGTAGTTAAGGAATGCTATGGATCTTTTGGGATGCAAGTTCATTTAGTACATAACCGAAAAGAATTAAGAGAGATAAGAGGCGAAATTGGCGATATACCACATCTGTATCAATCTTTTGTACGTACAAGTATAGGACGTGATGTGCGCATTCATGTTGTAGGCGGAGAAGTTGTTGCAAGTATGTTACGTTGCAACCAAGGTGACTTTAGAGCGAATATTACAAATGGAGGCACAATGCATCACTATGAGCCAAATGAAGCTTTTAAAGAGATGGCAGTTCAAGTTTGCGATAAGTTAGGTCTGGATTTTGCAGGTGTAGATTTGATGTTTGGAGAAGGAGATGAACCTGTTTTATGTGAGGTGAACTCTAATGCCCACATTAAAAATATTTTAGATTTAACAGGTATTAACATAGCAGAAAAGATTATGGCTTATATCGGGAAGGAAGTAACAAAGGATGAAGGGATTATTGATTTATAAAAGAGAAGATTATCTCAAGAACACAAATTATGCCAATATGTTAATGAATTATGGAAAACAGGAAGGTTTAGAAATAGAGTGTATTTGTTATGAAGATATTCAAATAGGTGTAAATCAAGATGGATTATGGATAAATGCCAATATGCAAAAGGTGCATAATATAGATTTTGTAATCAATCGTACGAGAGAAAGTATCTTAGGCAAACAGTTTGAGCAGATGGGAATCAGAGTATTTAACTCAAGTGAAGTGACCTATATTGCCAATCATAAAGGACGTACCCATCAATTTGTAAGTGGACTCGGGCTTCCAGCTTTAAAAACCATGTTCTTTTATCCTAAGTTTATGAGCATTTCCAATATACCGTTTGTGTATCCTTTTGTACTTAAAAGTCCAGATGGACATGGAGGAGAGGAAGTTTTTAAAGTAGAGGGTGAAGATGAATTAAAAAAGTTGTTGGAAACGTACCCTAAAGAAGAATGGCTCTTACAAGAAATGTGTAAGCATGTAGGTGAAGACGTTCGAGTTTTTGTTATTGGCAACCAAATCATAGGTGCTATAAGACGTTATTCAAATGTTGATTTTAGAGCAAACTATTGCTTAGGTGGGCAAATTGAAAGTTATACTTTAAATGAAGAGCAAAAAGGGTTAGTAAATCATATATTAATGGATTTACAATGTGATTATGTGGGAATAGATTTTATTGTGGATGAAGAGGGAAAATTTATTTTTAATGAATTAGAAGATGCAGTAGGAAGCAGAAGTCTTTATAATCTTAACAAAATTGATACAGCTAAGTTATATATTTTATATATTGCAAAAGAAATGAAAAAGCTTGCTTAAACCATAGGGATTAAGCAAGCTTTTATTTTAGTCTTCACATATATGTTCATAGCCTTGGTGGAAGATTTGTTGAATATGAGTATCTGCTAATGAGTAATAGACAACTTTGCCTTCTTTACGTGATTTAACTAACTTAGCAGCTTTAAAGGTACGTAATTGATGTGAAATAGCTGAGTGGGTCATATTCAGTGAGGCAGCTAAATCACATACGCACATTTCAGAGATAAAAAGTGCACTTAAAATCTTAATGCGTGTAGGATCTGAAAAAACTTTAAAAAAACTTGCTAAATCAGAGGCTTTATCATCATTTAAGATGGAAGGTATAACTTTTTGAACGATGTCATCATGTATAATAGAGCAAGTACAGGTTTCAATTTCTTTCATGTTGGATAAACCTCCTTTAGTAAACCGTAATTCCTTAATTATAGGTTAGTCATATTGAGAAGAAAAGTCAAGTTTACTCCCTATTTTTATTAAATATAAAAAAATCCTAAGAAAAATAATCGTAAGATGTTGCTAAATGAAGTAACAGATAAAAAGGGAGGACATATATTGTAAGTGTAGACAAGTAACTAATTGCATAAAATCACGGCATAATAACTTACTTATCTACATAGAGTTTGTCATTAAAGTTAAGGGAGGTATTTTTATATGCTAACTTCAAAGTATGATGGCACAGAGAGTATGCCGATGATGGTCATGCAAGCTACTCCATGTACGGGGAGTGAGAATGTTTTATTGATTCAAGACAATGTACCATGGTATGCAGGTACAGGTCAAGATCCGCTAGGTGCAAATGCAACAGAGTTATCAGCTCAAGGTAAAAAATATTGTATAATCACATCAAGTGATCTTGCTACTGCAGATTTATCACAATATGATGAAATTGTTATTTCTTCAGCTCAGAATCAAGGATTTTATGATACGTTATTCCCATCAGGGACTGTTCATTCAAAACTTGATGATTTTGTAAAACATGGTGGGGTTTTATCTGCCAATTTAGCAGATCATGCATCTGGTCAAGGAAATAATGGTACATGGGACACCTATACCTTTATAGGTGGTATTCAGCATGTAGAAGGATATTCTGAGGATAACAAGATTGTAGACCCAACACATCCTATTGTTGCAGCTACTGTTCCATGTACTAGTGGAAATTGTGGCGTGATTGTTGATACAGCATCTTATAACGATCTAGATGACTGGGGTTATTCATCCCATGGCTATTTTACACATCTTCCAGCTGGTGCAAAAGTTATTTTAACAGATGAGAAGAATCAACCAGTAATGATTGAGTATGTTTATGGGAAAGGCGTTGTTATAGCTAACCTTACAACAATAGAGTGGCGATATACAGGAGGCAGTGGTACATTAGCTCAAAATAAAAAGTTACTAGCTAATGAGTTTGCTTATCAAGATTATCTTGTAGAAAAAAGAAAACCCTATATACCTACAGAGGGTGATGTAGACCTTGCTACTGAAACTGTACAGTGTCCTTGGAATTTAGAACAAGAAATAGAAGTTCAAGCTGAAATAAAAGTCTTTGTAGAAAAATATAAACATTCTGAGGGAGATTGCCAAGGTATGAAACCTGGTAACGGTGATGATATTGCATTCACTATAGTTTTTGGTAACTATGGAGAATTTGCATATGTAGCACCAACAGCTAAACCAACTGTTACTGATACATTAAAGGTTAAGGCACCAGTTAATTTGAAATTAATGACCTTGCATCTTGCTGCAGACTATAAACTATATTATGGAAATACAAGTAAGGAAGTGCAAGTTGGCGATGTATTATATGGAGCAGTAGGAAGCTACAAGCTTCAATTAAGAAAATATGATGCTACAGCTAATGATTATGTAGCAGACTTTGATTTGCCACCTCATTATATAAGCTGTGTGTCTATGCTATATCAAATCGAGTTTAGTAATTAGTTAAAATAAGTAAATAGAGCTAAGAGCATACGAAGCTAACCTAAGATTGAGCCTTATATTTTATTCTGGGCAAACTTAAGTTAGCTTTTTAGTTTGTGAAAAGGAGGGATGACTTATGAGGGAGAAGAAATATAATGCAGAGAATCTAAGATCAATACCTATGCTGCCTACAATGAGAAATAGAGGGAGTGAAACGGTTTTATTGATTCAAGACAATGTACCATGGCGAGCAAGCGCAGACAATCCACTAGGTGCTGATGTGGCAGAGTTAACAGCACAAGGAAAAAAGTACTGTATAATTGGTTCAAGTAAGCTTGAAACTACCGATCTATCACAATATAGTGCGATTGTTATCCCATCTGCTCAAACACAAGGGTTTTATGATAGAATATTTCCAGCTGGAACAGTTCATTCAAAGCTTGATGAGTTTGTAAAGCATGGTGGAGTTTTATCCGCTAATTTAGCAGATGGTGGATCCGGTGAAGGATATGGAGGGAAGTGGGCCGACTATACTTTTATTGCTGGTGTTCAACATGTAGAAGAATATTCTAGTGATAACAAGATTGCAGATTCAACACATCCTATTATTGCAGCAATAGCACCATGTGTAGGTGGAAATTGTGGTTTAATTGTTGATTTCGGAAATTATAATGATCTAGATGGTTGGAAACATGCATCCCATGGTTATTTTACAAATCTTCCTGTTGGCACAAAGGTTATTTTAACAGATGCGAATAACCAACCTGTAATGATAGAGTATATGTATGGCAAA
The DNA here is from genome assembly GCF_027857615.1 of Holtiella tumoricola. Classification (NCBI taxonomy): domain Bacteria; kingdom Bacillati; phylum Bacillota; class Clostridia; order Lachnospirales; family Cellulosilyticaceae; genus Holtiella; species Holtiella tumoricola. Next base: position 240,969 of record NZ_JAQIFT010000068.1, on the reverse strand, counting down.
GGTGTTGTTATTGCGACCCTTACAACGGTAGAATGGAGATATGTAGGAGGTACTGGTAGATTACCTCAGAATAAAAAGTTATTAGCTAATGAATTTGCTTATCAGGATTATCTTGTAGAAAAAAGAAAACCCTATATACCCACAGAGGGTGATGTAGATCTTGCTATTGAAACTATACAATGTCCTTGGAACCTAGAACAAGAAATAGAAGTTCAAGGTGAAGTAAAAGTTTTTGTAGAAAAATATAAACATTCTGAGGGAGATTGCCAGGGTATGAAACCTGGTAAAGGTGATGATATTGCATTTACTTTAGTATTTGGTAACTATGGAGAATTTGCATATGTAGCACCAGCATCGAAGCCAACGCTTAATGATACATTAAAGGTTAAGGCACCAGTTAATTTAAAATTAATGACCCTGCATCTTGCTGCAGACTATAAACTATATTATGGAAATACAAGTAAAGAAGTACGAGTTGGTGATGTATTATATGGAGCAATAGGAAGCTACAAACTTCAATTAAGAAAATATGATACTACAGCTAATGATTATGTAGCAGACTTTGATTTGCCACCTCATTATATAGGCTGTATATCTATGTTATACCAAATTGAATTTTAATAAGTAGCTCAAATCAGTAAATAGAACTAGGATATAAGAAGCTAACTTAAGGTTGAACATTATTTTTTATTCAAGATGAATCTAAGTTAGCTTCTTTAGATTATATAATTAATTGTAAAAGTTAGAGAAATTTAATAAAAAATATTGTTGTATAAAAATTGTATTAAGATAATTGTTGATTATGACAAAAGTTAGTTGTACTATGAAAATAGGAGAAAACTATCATATATTTAGAAGAGGGGTACAGCATGATTCAATTTGAAAAGGAACTAGAAAAATTCAAACCTATTTTAGAGGTAGCAAATATAGAGGAAAACATTGAAAATGAGGAGATTAAGGATATTATTGATTTAATTAAGATGACGAAACAAGTAAGTGGACAGGGGAATTAAAGTATGCAGGTAAAATGTCCGTATTGTAATCATTCGGTAAATAGTGCTATTATATGTGAGACCTGTGGAGAAAATATAAGATGGGTAGAAAAAATCTATGAAAAAAGTGAGCTTTACTATATAAAAGCCTATGAATGTGCTGAGAGTCGTTATTTATCAGAGGCAGTAGAATATCTAGAAAAAGCCATATATTTTAATAAATATAATATCCAAGCAAAAAATTTATTAGGACTTATTTATCTTGAGATGGGGGAAGTGGCATCTGCATTAAAGTTATGGATTTTAAGTGATGCCTTATGTAAAGAAGACAATGTTGCAGTAGAATATATGGAGAAGCTACAAAAGGAACCTAAACAGTTAGAAGCTTATAAAGATAGTTTAATGCTCTATAATAGAGCATTGCGTTATGTACATAAAAAGGATGACGATGTAGCCGTTATAAGATTAAAAAAAGCAATTAATCTGAATCCTAGTTTTCTAGAAGCACGTAATTTACTTGCTTTTTGTTATTTGTTACAAAAGCAAGAGAATAAGGCATTAGCACAAGTACTATATGTTCTTAAAAAAGATAGAAGTAACAAAAAAGCATTAAGTTATTTAAGAGAAATAGAAAGTAAAAATGTAGTTATAGAAGATGAAGAAAGCAAAAAAACTATTTCAGCACCTCATATTAATGATATAGATATTTCAACAGATGTGATGCCACAAAAGTTTATTAATAGAGGTGGGCTGTTTTCACGATATGCAATGTACTTTGTATTTGGAGCAGTATGTATGTTTGGAATAGGCATAGGGCTTATTGTACCAAGTAAAACCGCTTCATTAGAAAAAAAGGTTTATGATATGACCTCAGAAAATACCAGCTTAAAAGTAGAATTTGATACCTTTGTAGAAGAAGCAACACAAAAGGCACTTGCTTTAGAAAGTAATAATCAAAAGTTAGCAGAAGAAAATGAGCTGTTGAAGCAGCAGCATAATAAGGTGAGTCAAGAAAATAAACTTGCAAAAGCAAAGGCTTATAAAGAAGAAGGTAAATGGATAGAGTCAGCTGAAATACTTAATAATATTGCTGCTCAAGATTTGTCAGAAGAAAATCAAAAAGTGTATCAGTCTTTGAAAGAAACGGTATATCCAAAGGCTGGTGATAGATTGTATGATTTAGGTAACAATTTGTTCAAACAAGGTAACAATGTAGAGGCTATGTTGAACTTCGAGAAGGTACTTATCTTTGCACCAGGGATAAGAACCGCAGCACAAGCCCTTTATAATATGGGGCAAATTGAAGAAAAAAATAATAATAAAACCAAAGCATTACAGTTTTATAATATTATTTTAGAAGATTATAAGGATACAAATGCCTATTATAAAGCAAAAGATCGTGCAGAAAAGCTAAAGTAAGCAAGATAATTCACAAGGAACGTAACAAATGTAAAAAATTAGAAATTCATTGACAATATTTGTAAAATATACTATTCTATAGGAGTACAGGATATAGAAAAGAGGTGCCTTGTGAATATAGAGTTTTGTATGCAAGATACAACATTAATTGTTACTTTAGCGGGGGAAATCGACCATCATACTTCTGTAGAAATACGAGAGTCTGTAGATAGAGAATATCATAAAAGACGTGCAAGAAATATTTTGTTCGATTTTGAAAGAGTAGTTTTTATGGATAGTTCAGGAATTGGGTTACTTATGGGACGTTATAGAACAGTATCCATATGTGGGGGATATGTAGGACTTTATAATGTTTCATCAAAGGTTGACCGAATACTAAGTATATCCGGAATTTATAAGTTAACGAGGCTTTATGAAAGCAGAGAACAAGCTTTTAAATGTTTGGCATAAAGTGTAATAGGGGGAAAGAAAATGCAAAATTCCAATGAAATGAAGGTTGAGTTTGCAAGCAATTCATTAAATGAAGCATTTGCACGTGTTGCAGTATCAGCTTTCTTATCACAACTTGACCCAACTGTGGACGAGCTCTATGATGTAAAGATGGCTGTTTCAGAAGCTGTAACAAATAGTATTATTCATGGTTATAATGCAGACCCTAATCAACTCATTTGGATTAAATGTACCTACGAAGGTCGTATGGTCACGATTCAAGTTATCGACAAGGGGAAAGGCATTAAAGATGTTGATGAAGCGATGAAAGCACTTTATACCACTTCAGAAGATGACGAGAGAGCAGGACTTGGTTTTACTGTGATGCAGTCTATGATGGATCAAGTTCAAGTAGATTCTGAAGAGGGAAAAGGCACATGTGTTACTATGACAAAGACTTTCTATTGATGGCCCACACATTTGGTAGAAAGGTGGGAGTATATGGATCATACAATCAAACTCATTATGAAGGCTCAGCAAGGTGATGAAGCAGCTAGAGAAGTTTTAGTTGAAGAAAATATTGGACTTGTTTGGAGCTTAGTTAAAAGATTTGCTGGACGAGGTTATGAACTAGAAGATTTATTTCAGATTGGAAGTATAGGACTTCTAAAGAGTATAGAAAAATTTGACTTAAATTACAATGTTAAGTTCTCCACATATGCAGTGCCTATGATTGTAGGGGAAATTAAGCGATTTTTAAGAGATGATGGTATGATCAAAGTAAGTAGATCTCTTAAAGAAATTGCTTATAAGGCAAGACTTACGAAAGATGAACTTTGTAGATCACTTGATCGTGAACCTACAATGAATGAGATTGCAGCAGCACTAGATATACCAGTAGATGATATATTAGTCGCTTTAGAAGCAAACCTTGAAATTGAATCGTTAAGTGCCGTTATTCATCAAGGTGATGGCAAACCTATTACACTTGAAGATAAGATTGACCAAGCACCGCAAGAGCAAAATAATATGATAGACCATATTGTAGTCAATCAAGTAATTGAAGAGTTAGAACCTCTAGAAAAAGAAATCATTGTCTATCGATATTACGAAGATCGTACGCAAACAGAAATTGCAGAACTTTTAAATATTTCTCAAGTTCAAGTTTCGCGTATTGAAAAACGTATTTTGAAAAAAATGAGGGGATTACTCAATACAACTTGAAAAGGAGTTGCGCTAAAACATTAGTGCAACTCCTTTTTTATATGTAATAAAGTTCGAATGAAAATAATGAGGAATATAGAAAGCACAATATAATGTTCGGGTTTTTGGGGGTTAATCTACTATAAATTAGGAGATTTTTTGGGATTAGAATATAAAAAGCAAAAATGTCGAACTATAAAAAAATAAAAATAAAAATTGTTCGAAAAAGTTATTGACGAAGTCTATGGCTGTATGATAACCTTAACTTAACAAATATAGACTATAATAAAAAATACAGACTTTAAATGAGGGGGAACCTTATGGAAAACTTTATTGTTTACGTAGAAAAACGACCTGGTTTTGATGTAGAAGCTAAACGTGTTCAAGGAGAACTTGTAAACTTCTTAGGTCTTAAAAATATAGAAAATGTTCGTATTTTAAATCGTTATGATGCAAGCGGTATGAGTCAAGAAGTTTATAAAAAAGCACTTAAAACTGTTTTTAGCGAGCCTCAATGTGATAGGGTATACGAAGAAGTACTACCACAAGCTCAAGGTTTTATCTTTATGACAAGCTTTTTAAGAGGTCAATATGATCAAAGAGCTGATTCATGTGTACAATGTATCAAAACAATCGATTCACATGCAATACCAGTTGTTAAAGCTTCAAAGGTTTATATGATTGAAGGACAATTAGAAGAAAAAGATAAAGAGCGTATTAAAAATCATCTCATTAATCCAATCGAAAGTGAAGAAGTTGCGCTAGATGCTACACACTTATTAGATGCAACTTATCCTATTCCAGAAGATGTTAAAGTTCTTGAAGGATTTAATAACTACACCAAAGAAGAACTTGAAACTTTTAGAAAAGCAAATGGTCTTGCAATGAGCTTAGAAGATCTTGCTTATTTCCAATCTTATTTCCAATCAGAAAAACGCAATCCAAGTTTTACAGAATTAAAAGTAGTTGATACATATTGGTCAGATCATTGTAGACATACAACATTTATGACAGAGCTTACAGATATTACAATTGAAGAGGGCGCACTTAGCAAACCCGTTCAAGAAGCCTATACTCTTTATCAAAATATGAGAGATAAGCTTTATACTCAAAAATCTAAAAAAGTAAGTTTAATGGATATGGCAACAATTATCGTTAAGGACCTTAAAGCAGAAGGTGGCCTTAAAGAGATGGTAGAGTCAGATGAAATTAATGCATGTACTCTAGAAAAGGCTATTGAAGTAGATGGTAATATGGAAGATTACTTAGTTCTTTTCAAAAATGAAACACATAACCATCCAACAGAAATTGAACCTTTTGGAGGCGCTGCAACTTGTCTTGGTGGTGCCATTCGTGATCCGCTTTCAGGACGTAGTTATGTTTATCAAGCAATGCGTGTAACAGGCGCTGGTGATGTTACAGCACCTATGGATGAAACCATTCCAGGTAAACTTCCTCAAAGAAAAATTTCTCAAACAGCAACAAATGGTTATAGCTCATATGGTAACCAAATTGGGCTTGCAACAGGTGAAGTTAAAGAGTACTACCATCCAGGATATGTGGCAAAGCGTCTTGAAGTTGGTGCAGTAGTAGGTGCAGTGAAGTCAGATGCAGTAAGACGTGAAGAGCCAGTAGCAGGTGATGTAATTATTCTTTTAGGTGGTGCAACAGGCCGTGATGGTTGTGGTGGTGCAACAGGTTCATCTAAAGAACATACAGAAGATTCTCTCATGCAATGTGGAAGTGAAGTTCAAAAAGGTAATCCAGTTGAAGAACGTAAACTTCAAAGAATCTTTAGAAATCCAGAGTTCTCAAAAACAATCAAACGTTGTAATGACTTTGGTGCAGGTGGTGTATGTGTAGCTATTGGTGAGATTGCAGAAGGTCTTATTATAGATCTAGATCAAGTACCTGTTAAATATATGGGTCTTGATGGAACAGAACTTGCTATTTCAGAATCACAAGAACGTATGGCGATTGCAATAGAAGCTTGTGACGTAGAAAAAGTAATTGCCCTTTGTGAAGCAGAAAACTTAAATGCTGTTCAAGTAGGAACAGTAACCGAAGAAAAACGCCTCATTATGAAATGGAGAGGTAAAGAAATTGTTAATATTAACCGTGTATTCTTAGATAGCGCAGGTGTTACACAGCAAAGAGAAGCACATGTTACAGCACCAAACTGGTGTGAAGATAAAAGAAGTCTTACAAAAGAAAATGTAATGAATACCCTTTCTGACCTTAATGTAGCAAGTCAAAAAGGTTTAGGCTTACAATTCGACTCTACAATTGGAGCAAGAAGCGTACTTATGCCTTATGGTGGTAAAAATCAACTTACAAAAGAAGTAGGGATGGTTGCTAAGATTCCTGTAATTTCTGGGGAAACAACAGCAGCAACTTATATGACACATGGATTTGATCCATATCTTGCAGAACAATCTCCATTCCATGGAAGCTTATATGCAGTCGTTGAAAGTATAGCAAAACTTGTAGCACTTGGTGCCAATTATAAAGATACATACCTTTCTTTCCAAGAATACTTTGAAAGATTAGGAGAAGATAAAACAAAATGGGGTAAACCAGTAGCAGCCCTTCTTGGAACACTTGTAGCACAACGTGCACTGGGTGTAGCCGCAATTGGTGGAAAAGACAGTATGTCAGGTACATTTGAAAACTTAAACGTACCACCAACACTCATCTCATTCACATGTAATATTGGGGATGCAAGAAACTGTGTAAGCGGTAGCTTTAAAGCAGCTGGCAACAAAGTGGTTTATATTCATATCCCAGTAGGGGAAGATAAAGTGCCAAACTTTGATGTAATGAAAGAGGTATATGACAGTGTTCATAGCCTTGCTACAGCAAAACAGATCGCAAGTAGCTATGCCATTGGCAAAGGTGGTCTTGTAGCAGCACTTAGCCAAATGGCAATTGGTAATGATTTAGGTGCTAAAGTAAGTTTAGAAAGCTTACAAGTAGGTGCTTTTGAAGCAGCTTATGGGGATTTAGTACTAGAAGTAACACCTGAAGTAGCAGCAACATTACCTGAAAACTTTGTAGTAATAGGTGAAACAACAAAAGAATCAAATTTAACAATAGATGATGTGACAGTAGCACTTAATGAAGTTAAAGCAACCTTAGAAGCACCACTTGCAGATGTTTTCAAAACAGAAGTAGAAAATGAAGTAGATGGAAAAGATGCAACTTATGGCGAAGCACCAAGAATTTATACAGCTAAAAATAAGATTGCAGTACCTAAAGTTGTTATTCCAGTATTCCCAGGAACAAACTGTGAAGATGACACCAAACGAGCTTTCATGGCAGCAGGGGCTGAGGTTGAACAAGTACTCTTCTTAAATAGAACACCAGAAGCTATTGAAGATTCATTAAATCGTATGGTAAATGCTATTGATAAGGCACAAATTTTAGCATTCCCAGGTGGATTCTCTGCAGGGGATGAGCCAGATGGTAGTGCAAAATTCATTGCAGCAGCCTTTAGAAATGAACGCTTACAAGAAGCTGTTATGAAGCATCTTTATGAACAAGATGGTCTTGCACTTGGTATTTGTAATGGATTCCAAGTTCTTGTAAAACTCGGATTACTTCCATACGGAGAAATCTGTGAAATGGATGAAAACAAACCAACATTAACTTATAACACAATCGGTAAACATATTTCACTTATGGCAAAAACAAAGATTACAAGTGTACAGTCTCCATGGCTTAGTCATGTGAATGTAGGCGAGCAATATGAAATTCCACTTTCACACGGAGAAGGACGTTTTGTAGCACCACAAGTAGTACTTGATGAACTTGTTAAAAATGGTCAAATCTTTAGCCAATACGTAGACGCAAGTGGTTTCCCATCAAAAGCTGGTTCAGTTAATGTAAATGGTAGCTTATATAACATTGAAGGTATTGTATCAAAAGATGGTCGTATCATCGGTAAGATGGGACATAGCGAACGTGTAGGTGAATGTGTACACATTAATATTCCAGGAAATAAAGATCAGCAATTATTTAAATCAGGCGTAGAGTACTTTAAATAGAAGAGAGGCTTTGTATGAAAATAGCATTCGTTATGGGAAGTGATTCAGATCTTCCAGTTGTAGAAAAGGGCGTTGAAGTTGTTAAAAGTTTTGGAGTACCAGTAGAAGTACGTATTATTTCTGCTCATCGTACACCAGCGGAAGCTGAAGAATTTGCTAGAAATGCTGAAGCAAATGGGATTGGTGTTATTGTAGCAGCAGCAGGTAAAGCGGCACACTTAGGTGGTGTGCTTGCTGCTTACACAACGTTACCAGTTGTTGCATTACCTATTAAATCAAGTACACTAGATGGGCTTGATTCATTACTTTCAATGGTTCAAATGCCACCAGGTATTCCTGTTGCAACAGTAGGCATTGATGGTGCTTTAAATGCAGGGTTACTTGCACTTCAAATTTTAGGCGTAAGTGATCCAGTCATTAAAGAAAAATTAAAAGCTTACAAAGAGGATATGGCAGAAGCAGTAAGACAAAAAGATGAAAAAATTCGTAATCAATATATGTAGGGGGTCATTAAAAATGGAAAAATTAAATTTATTATATGAAGGTAAAGCAAAGAGAGTTTATACAACAGCAGATCCAAAACATTACATCGTATCTTACAAAGATGATGCAACAGCATTCAATGGTGAGAAAAAAGGTACAATTTTAGGCAAAGGTGTTGTAAACAACCGCATGAGCAACATTATGTGCCGAATGCTTGCAGAAAACGGAATTGAAACACATTTAGTAGAAGAACTTAATGATCGTGAAACAGTTGTTAAAGCTGTAGAAATCGTACCCCTTGAAGTGATCATTCGTAACACAGCAGCTGGCTCATTCTCAAAACGTTTTGGTGTTGAAGAAGGTACAGAACTTAAAAACCCAACAATCGAATTCTGTCTTAAAGATGATGCACTTGGTGATCCAATGATCAATGACCACCACATCTTAGCATTAGGAATTGCAACAAAAGAAGAACTTGAAACAATGACAGCTATGACATTCAAAATCAACGAACTCCTTCGTGCACATTTTGATAAAATTGGTGTAAAGTTAATTGACTTTAAAATTGAGCTTGGTCGTGTAGATGGACGTATCATCTTAGCTGACGAAATTTCACCAGATACATGTAGATTCTGGGATAAAGAAACAAACAAAAAACTTGATAAAGATCGCTTCAGACGTGACCTTGGTGGTGTAGAAGAAGTTTATCAAGAAATGCTTAAACGTGTGACAGAATAAGAAGTTATATAAAGAGGTGAGCTATGAACTACTTTGACGGGGATACATTACATGAAGAATGTGGCGTAATGGGCGTCTATTTAAATAATGAACAAGAAGCAGCAAACTATGTATACTATGGTCTTTTTGCCCTCCAACACAGGGGGCAAGAAAGTGCTGGGATTACAGTAAACAATGAAGGTAGATTAGAAAGTGCAAAAGGCATGGGCCTTGTAAGTGATGTATTTGAGGAAAGAAATCTTCAAAACCTTGTTGGAAATATTGCAATTGGGCATGTACGTTATTCTACAACAGGTGATAAAGACATTAGTAACTGTCAGCCACTTGTAGCCAAATACAAACATGGTTCTATTGCACTTGCTCATAATGGTAATTTAACCAATAGTGATGGTGTAAGAGAAATGTTAGAAGATGAAGGGGTTATCTTCCAAAGTACAACAGACTCAGAAGCTATCTTAAATCTTATAGCAAGACATTATAATAGAGGTATAGAAGCAGCTATTCGCAATACCATGCAACTTATAAAAGGGGCTTATGCTATTGTTATTACTACTCAAGACCAAATGATAGGGATTCGTGATCCACATGGACTTCGTCCACTTTGCATTGGTAAGCTTAAAGATGGTTATGTGCTGGCTTCTGAAAGCTGTGCACTAGATGTAGTGGATGCAGAATTCGTTAGAGACGTGATGCCAGGTGAAATCGTTATAATCAATCCTGATGGGTTAACAAGTATTAAACCATCAGGCTGGTGCCAAAAGAAACTTTGTGTATTTGAGCTCATCTACTTAGCACGTCCAGATAGCATTATTGATGGAAATAGTGTTTACCAATTTAGAGAAAAAGCAGGAGAAATCTTGTTCCGTGAAGCGGGTATAGAAGCAGACGTTGTTATTGCTGTTCCAGATTCAGGTATTCCATCAGCTATTGGTTACTCAAAAGCATCAGGTCTTCCTTACCGTGAAGGACTTACAAAAAACCGCTACATCGGTAGAACATTTATCCAACCAACGCAAGCGATGCGTGAAAATGCAGTAAGAATTAAACTTAATCCACTTAAACATAACATTGAAGGCAAGCGCGTTGTGATGACAGATGACTCAATTGTTCGTGGTACAACATGTAAGCGTATTGTAGAACAAGTACGTAAGGCAGGAGCAAGTGAAGTACATGTATGTATTACATCACCTCCAGTTAAATACGGTTGCTACTTTGGTATAGATACACCAGATCGTGAAAAGCTAGTAGGCGCAATGATGTCTGTTGAAGAAATTCGCGATTACATTGGTGCAGATTCATTAACTTACCTTTCATTAGATGGACTTAAAGAGGCTTGTGGTGGAAGTAGTGATTTCTGCCGTGCTTGTTTTAACGGAAACTACCCAATGGAAGTTCCATTACATGAGATTAGTGAAGAAAAATAGGAGGAAATAAGATGTCAACTAAAATTACATATAAAGATGCAGGTGTTGATGTACACCGTGGTTACGAAGCTGTTAAACAAATGAAGGAACATGTTAAGTCTACTTTTACAGATGGGGTATTAACAGACATTGGTAGCTTTGGTGGTTCTTATTCAATTGGTAAATACATGGGCATGGAAGAACCAGTTCTTGTATCAGGTACAGACGGTGTAGGTACAAAACTTAAACTTGCTTTTGATATGAATAGACATGACACCATTGGGATTGACTGTGTAGCTATGTGCGTTAATGATATCCTTTGTGTAGGTGCCATTCCTTTATTCTTCTTAGACTATATTGCAACAGGTCTTATCACTCCAGAGCAAATTGCAGATATCGTTAAAGGTATCGCTACAGGCTGTAAAGAAAGTATGTGTGCACTTGTAGGTGGAGAAACAGCAGAAATGCCTGGTTTCTACAAAGATGGTGAATACGATGTAGCTGGATTTGCAGTAGGGATTGTAGATCGTGCAAAAATGATTGATGGTACAAGAATTAAGGCAGGAGATGCAATTATTGGTCTTCCATCATCAGGGGTGCATAGCAATGGTTACTCACTTGTGCGTAAAATCATTGATACTTATGGGTTAGATCTTGATGCTTATTGTGAAACATTAGGTGAAACTTATGGTGAAGCTTTCCTTAAACCAACTAAACTTTATGTAAAAGCAGCGATGGCAGCAAAAGAAGCTGGAGATATTAAAGGAATTGCTCATATTACAGGTGGTGGATTTATTGAAAACGTACCACGTATGTTACCAGAAGGTGTAAGTGCTAAACTTAACATTAATACAATCGTTGAGCCTAAAGTATATAGTGTGCTTCGTGAATTAAGTGGCTTAGAAGTAAATGAACTTTACAACACATTCAACATGGGTATTGGGATGATGATGGTTGTAAGTCAGGAAGAAAAAGAACAAGTAGTAGCGGCTCTTAAAGAAGCAGGTGAAGAAGCTTACGTTATTGGTGAAATTGTAGAAGGCAATGAAGGAGTTATTTTATGCGAGAACTAAGAATCGCCGTATTGGTTTCAGGTTCAGGTTCTAACCTTCAAAGCATAATAGATGCAGTAGAAAACCACACACTTACAAGTCAAATTGTAAGTGTGATTTCTAATAAAGAGGATGCTTTTGGGTTAGAGCGTGCAAAAACACATCATATTCCAGCCTATTTTATTAATCCAAAAGAAGAAGGATATGACGAAAAACTCTTAGTAAGATTACAAGAAGATCAGGTAGACTTAGTTGTACTTGCAGGTTACTTAAAGATTGTTGATGCCAATCTTATAAAGGCTTATAGAGGAAGAATTATCAATATTCACCCCTCTCTTTTACCTAAGTTTGGTGGCAAAGGCTACTATGGCATTCGAGTACATGAAGCAGTACTTGCAGCTGGTGAAAGTGAAAGTGGTGCAACCGTTCATTTTGTAGATGAAGGTGTAGATACTGGTAAAACCATTTTACAAAAGACTGTACCTGTATATGAAACAGATACGCCGCAGTTACTTCAACAACGTGTACTTCATGAGGTAGAACATAAAATACTTGTAGAAGCAATCAAAAAGCTTGAGGAGGCATAACATGAATATTCTTGTTATAGGAAATGGTGGACGTGAATCTGCTATTTGCGATACAATCAAACGCTTTAGACCAGAAGCAAAACTTTATGTAGCACCAGGTAATGGTGGAACAGCTGTTAAATATACAAATGTAGAAATCGGTGTAAACGAAATCAATAAGCTTGTAAGCTTCGCAAAAGACAATGACATTGACTTAACAGTTGTAGGTCCAGAAGAGCCACTTGTATTAGGTGTAGTAGATGCCTTCCAAAAAGAAGGTTTAAAAGTATTTGGACCAAATGAAGCTTGTGCTACATTTGAGGGGAGCAAAGACTTTACAAAGATTTTCTTAACCAAGTACAATGTTCCAACAGCTAAATACTTAACTTTTACAAAAGAAGAAGAAATGGCAGCAAAAGAAGCTGTACAGAGCTTTAGCTTACCTGTTGTTATTAAAGCAGATGGGCTTGCAGCAGGTAAAGGTGTACTTATTTGTGAATCTTACAAGGACGCAGAAGAGGCGATTAGCGAAATCTTCAGTGGTAAGTTCCAAGAAGCAGGAGATAAAATTGTTATTGAAGAGTTTTTAACAGGGATTGAAGCGTCACTTCTTTGCTTAGTGGATGGCAAGACCATTGTTCCACTTGAAACAGCAAGAGATTATAAACGTGCTTTAGATAACGATGGTGGCCTCAATACAGGAGGAATGGGCGGTTTCTCACCAAACCCAATTATTACACCACAAGTGAAAGCGCAAATTGAAACGGAAATCTTAAATCCAATTATTGAAGGATTTAAAACAGAAGGACTTGACTATCATGGGATTTTATTTATTGGTCTTATGATTGAAGAGGGTAAAGCAAAAGTATTAGAATTCAACGTGCGTTTTGGTGATCCAGAAACACAAAGCATTCTTTCTCGTTTGGAAACAGACTTAGTAGAAGTATTTGAAGCATGTATGAATGGTACACTTGCAGAGCTTAATTTAAAATGGAGTACAAAACCAAGTGTAACGGTTGTACTAGCTAGCCGTGGCTATCCAGAAACAAGTGAAAAAGGTGTGCCGATTTATGGGCTAGATACATTAGAAGTGGATACATATCTTTACCACGCAGGAACAAAGTTAGAAGACGATATCATCAAAACAAATGGTGGACGCGTGCTTGCAGTTACACGCATAGGTGAAACATTAGAAGAAGCACGTTTAGCAGCATATAAAGAAGTAGAGAAAATCAAATTCGATGGCATGCAATATAGAACAGATATCGCAAAAATGTAAAGAGGCTTAGGCCTCTTTTTTTTATTTGTTTGAAAAGAATAATTTTTCATCTCTTAACCATAATAAGGGTATGTATCAATAAATTTTCCATGTGTGATGAAAAGAGGTGAGAACATGCAAGAAGTGTATATAAAACCTTATAAAAGTAATAAAATGGAAGGTAAAAAGCAAATCTTAATTAAAGATATTGCAAGAATAAGTGCACCAAAGAATTTACAAAATGGTATTGAAAATATTTGTTTGATCAAACCTCAAGTAACTAAGGTAACACATTTTGCTGTAAGTGCATTGAAGATTATCGAAGCGATTCAAAAAGAATATCCTGATGTCTCCATACAAAATGTGGGTGAAATAGACTGTATGATCGAATTTAATCCAGTAAAGGCTGAGCCACATCCTGTTTGGGAATGGGTTAAACTTGCTGGTATTTGCGTTATTGTCTTTGCAGGTGCAACGGTAGCCATCATGGCCTATAACACAGACGTTTCCATGGCAAAGACTTTTACCACTTTATATAAGGTCTTAACAGGTGAAGTCAATGAAAGTCCTGCCTGGATTACTATTCCTTATGCAATAGGTATGCCAATAGGTGTTATCGGATTTTATAATCACTTTGGTACGAAGAAAATTACTGAGGACCCTACACCTATACAAGTTGAAATTAATGCATATGAAAAAGAAGTGGAAGATACCATTATTGATACACTAACAGCTGAGAAGAGGGGGCAATATGAGGAATGAAAATACTTATGTTGGGTGTAAGTATCCTATGGGGATTTGCTAGTGGCATTATTATTGCAACAGGTATTCTCGCTTTTATTACTGCCATTGGAGTTATTCCAAGATTGGCAATGAAGTTACAAGTGAAAACCCATTATTTTGCTATAGCCAATGCTTCAGCATTAGGAATTGTAGTAGGAAACATTTTTTATTTGTGGGATGATTTTATTTGTATAGGACTTCCCAAAGTGCTTATAGCTGGTTTTGGCTTGGCTGATGGTATTTTTATTGGCTGTTTAGCTATGGCATTAGCAGAAGTCCTAGATGTTATGCCTATTACAAAAAGTAGACTGAAACTAAAAAGAGGTATGTATATCCTTGTAGTGGCTTTTTCTATAGGGAAAATGGTTGGGACACTATTTTATTACTTATATCCAGGATTTCTTTAAAAATAAGGAGATGATTAAATGGCAGACGTAAACACTCTTAAGAAAGACTATAAAAATATAGTCGATGAACATTCACCTAAAAATAAAGTTGTTCAAAACTCTTTTAAAGCTTTTTGGGTAGGTGGAACCATATGCACAATCGGGCAACTTTTAACCGATGGATTTATCTATATTGGATTTTCGAAAGATGAATCAAGTATGCTTTGTACTATTTTTCTTATTTTAGCAAGTGCGGTACTTACAGCGCTTAACGTATATGACAAAATTGGTAACTATGCAGGTGCAGGAAGTATTATCCCAATTACTGGTTTTGCCAATTCTATGGTAAGTGCTGCTATGGAATTTAAAGCAGAAGGCTACATCTTTGGGATGGGTGCAAAACTCTTTTCTGTAGCAGGGCCTGTTATTGTATTCGGGACTATTTCGAGCGTTGTAGTAGGTATACTTTATTACTTCTTGTAGGAGGCAACTTATGGGACACGTAGGTAGACAAACAATTATATTTGAAAAACAACCAGTTATTCTAGAAACATATAGTACAGTAGGACCAAAAGAAGGACAAGGTCCTATGGGAGGCTGTTTCCATGAGGTATTAGAAGATGAGCTTCTTGGTGAAAAAACATGGGAAAAAGCTGAAGGTATGATGATTAAACGTACTGTACAAGGGTTACTCAATAAATCTGGTAAAAAGCCAGAAGATGTGGATTATATTTTATGTGGTGACTTAGAAAATCAAATCAATAGTACACAGATGGCTATTAAGGATTTTAATATTCCTTTCTTTGGCTTATATGGTGCATGCTCAACAATGGGCGAATCTATGAGTTTAGGTGCTATATTAATTGGTTCAGGTTATGCAAAGCATGTTATTACAGGTGCAAGTAGCCATAACTGTACAGCCGAAAAACAATTCCGCTATCCAATGGAGTATGGTGGGCAAAGGCCGCTTACGCAACAATGGACTGTAACAGGAAGTGGTTATGTACTTTTAGGTGAATCAGGTGCAGGACCTAAGATTCATAGTATTACTACAGGTAAAGTAGTCGATTTTGAAACCAAAGATGTCTTTAATATGGGAGCAGTTATGGCACCAGCTGCAGCAGATACGATCTTAGCTCATCTAAAAGAAACTAATCAAAAACCAGAAGATTACGATGCCATTATTACAGGTGACTTAGGCCAATGTGGTACAGATATACTTTTAGATTTAACAGCTAAATTAGGAACAGATATCTCTAAAGTGCACCAAGATTGTGGGCTTCTTATTTTTGATAATGAGGCACAAGATACCCACTCAGGTGGTAGTGGATGCGGATGTAGTGCTTCAGTGTTTGCAGGGCATTTTTATAAAGCGCTAAAGGATAAAAAACTTAAGAAGGTTTTACTTGTTCCAACGGGAGCATTAATGAGCTTATGTTCCACACAACAAGGTGAAAATATTACAGGCATTGCACATGCTGTAAGTATTTGTGCAGAGTAAAGGAGGAGGTAAAATGGAAATATTATTAAATCTAATTAAAGCCTTTGTAGTGGGAGGCTTATTGTGTGCAATAGGACAAGTATTAATGGATAGAACAAAGCTTATGACAGCACGTATTATGGTTGTATTCTTAGTAGCAGGTGCTATTTTAACAGCTATAGGTGTGTATGAGCCAATTGTTGAATTTGCAGGTGCAGGTGCAACCGTTCCTATTATCGGATTTGGTTATGCATTAGCAAAAGGTGCTATGGATGAAGTGGCAAAAGAAGGCTATATGGGTATTTTAACAGGTGGGTTAAAAGCAACTGCTGCAGGTATTACAGCTGCTATTACCTTTGGTTATTTAGCAGCCTTATTATCACGTCCTAAAAGTAAATAAATGTTGTTGTTATATAAATAGTAGTCAGTATCAATAAAAATAAAGGTTCTATGAATGAGTCATGCTAAACTCATTTTATAGAACCTTTAAATCTAGAAGATATAGGATTCAATTTTTAAGGGGTAATACATTTTAAGATGGTTATTACATAGCAGTAGGAAAAATGTTCAGTTAAAAGTATGTTTAGGAAAACATGATCTAAAGCCAAGTACATGGTTGTGTAAGGTAAGATGGAAGTAGAGTATTATGATTTCCTTTTGCAGAGTTAATTTGCATCTGAGTTAAAAAGAGACTTTCTCTTAGATCAGTATTTTTAAAATTGGCATCTCTTAAATCCGCACTCAAGAAGTTTGTGCCACGAAGGCTACAGTTTTCTAAATTTGCGGCAATAAGTAAAGACATACTAAAATCTTGATGATCTAGATTTTTACCTTTAAAGCTTTTGCCAAGGTACATTTTATTTTGATTATTTGAAGATTTAGAGATCTGTTCAATGATACATTTAAGTATTTTATTTACTTGATTACGGTAGTGATCTATATCATAACTCAAAAGGGTATAAGGCTTTTTGGTTGTTAAAGTAGTTGCTTCTTCTATAAGCCTAGCAATTTCTTGCTTGAATTTTGCACAGGCATCAAGCGTGGAAGCTTGAATAAGGTACCAGAGCATTTGATGTAATTGGAATACGACTAAAAAAGTTTCAAAAATATGTTGGCGTTGTTGCGGATGGGTTTGCCAAGTATGATCTAAGCCATACATCTGAGTAACTTTTTGGCCAGCACCAAAACATTCATAGGTCATGCAACCTTTCATATTTTTTCGAGATAGGTCTTGATGCATATCACATTGAAAATTGGATTGAAGATGCTGACAAGGGATACCAGCCTCCTTATTTTCAGGAAATCCATCTACTTTGGAGCAATATAATGCCACACAGCATAGGCCGCTACAGTTTGTACAATCTATCTTTAAATCATTTAGTAAATTTAAATAGTCATTTTGTTTATCTTGAATAGGCATATTTATTTCTCCTTGGTTCTTTTGAAATGAGTGTATTAGGTTTATTTCTTAATTTGAAAGCGATAAAAAGGCCTGAGAAGTTAAGATATTTCGGCATATTACTAATAAGTATAAGACGAGACTAGATTATTGTACACCTACAATGGACTATTTTATGAATAAAGATACATTAAATAAAGATTACAGATAGATATTATATAAATATATGGTATAATAATAAAATATTAAAATAAATGAATTTAAATTTATTAATAAATTCAAATTTGTACTAGTAATTAAGTTATTCAGTGAGAAAAGAGGTCATCCTCTTAATCCCTATATACAAGGAGGAAAAAGAAATGAGAACAAAAATTCTTGAACTTTTAGAGGAAAATAGTAGATACAGTGTGGCCGACATGGCCCTTATGTTAGGTCTAACTGAAGAGGAAGTCGCGAGCACCATAAAGGCCTTAGAGGATGAAAAAGTTATTTGTGGATATAAAACCCTTATTAATTGGGAAAAAGTAGATCATAAAGAAATGGTAACAGCTTTAATTGAGGTAAAAGTAACACCTCAGCGTGGAGAAGGTTTTGATAAAATAGCAGAACGTATTTATCGATTTAGTGAAGTTAAAGCGGTTTATCTTATGTCAGGTGGCTTTGATTTAACAGTTATTATTGAAGGTAGAACAATGAAAGAAGTTGCACTTTTTGTAGGTCAAAAATTAGCACCTCTTGAGGCTGTACTTAGTACAGGCACTCATTTTGTACTCAAAAAATATAAAGACCATGGAGTTATTTTTGAAGAAATGAAAAAGGATGAGAGGATGATTGTTTCGCCATGAGAATAGAAGAGTTGATTGCTAAGAAGGTTAGCGACATGCCACCTTCAGGAATAAGAAAGTTTTTTGATGTTGCCAATGAAATAGGAGACGCGATTTCTCTAGGGGTTGGTGAACCAGATTTTGATACACCATGGCATATTAGAGAAGAAGGTATTTATTCTCTTGAAAAAGGCAAAACAGTTTATTCAGCGAATGCAGGGCTTTTAGAGCTTAGACAGGAGATTTGTCGCTATACACAAAGAAGATTTGACCTCATTTATTCACCAACCAAGCAATGTCTTGTAACCGTTGGAGGAAGTGAAGGAATCGATTTAGCTATGCGTACCTTATTAGAGCCAGGAGAAGAAGTACTTGTTCCTGAGCCTTCCTTTGTATCTTACAAACCATGTGTTGTACTTGCAGGAGGGGTAGCAGTACCTATTCCAACAAGAGAAGAAGATAATTTTAAATTGACAGCAGAGGAACTAGAAAAAGCGATTACATCTAAGACTAAAATTTTAGTGTTGCCTTTTCCTAATAATCCGACTGGCGCTATTATGGACAGAGAAGATTTAGTGAAAATTGCAGAAGTTTTAAAGGATAAGAACATTATTGTTTTATCTGATGAAATCTATGCAGAGCTTACATATGGTAAAAACCATGTTTCTATTGCTAATATTCCTGGAATGTATGAACGTACCATTGTACTTAATGGATTTTCAAAGAGTTTTTCTATGACAGGGTGGCGCTTAGGCTATGCATTAGGACCAGAACCTATTATTAGTATGATGACTAAAGTGCATCAATATGCCCTTATGTGTGCACCTACCACAAGCCAATATGCAGGTATTGAAGCCATGCGTAATGGGGACGAAGATGTACGTCTAATGCGAGAAGCCTATGATAGACGTAGAAGAGTTATGGTTGAAGGGTTTAGAAGTATGGGACTTTCTTGCTTTGAGCCAGAAGGTGCATTTTATGTATTTCCTAATATTTCAGCAACAGGCATGACCAGCGAAGCATTCTGTGAGAAGTTACTTATGGACCAACGTGTTGTTGTTGTACCAGGAACGGCTTTTGGTGAAAGTGGAGAAGGATTTGTACGTGCATCTTATGCCTATTCTATAGAGGCAATTAAAGAAGCTTTATCACGTATAGAAATTTTTGTAAGTAAACATATTTAGTAAAATAAAAGAGGGCTTAAGTAAAATTTATATCTTACTTAAGCCCTCTTTTTCACATCTTAATGTATTTCAGATTGACAATCTGGACATGTACCATAAAAATAAAGTTGTTCATGTGACAGCCTAAAATGTGTTTTTTCAGCTACAAGTGCTTTAAGATCTGGTAGTTCATCAGTTTCTAAATCATATACTTGATGACAGTGCGTGCAAATGATGTGTGGGTGTGAATCTGTATTTGCATCATATCTAAAAGCATCCTCCCCTACATTGATTTGTTGAATCAATGAAGCTTTTACTAGTGCATCTAAAGTCTTATATACCGTAGCAAGGCTCATAGTAGGATGGGTTTCTCGTAAGCTATTATAGATCATCTCAGCGCTTGGATGAGACTTTGTGTTTGACAACATATGAAAGATAGCTAATCGTTGTGGTGTTACTTTAAGACGATGCTCTCTTAATTGTCCTGCTGCTAATAGCATAAAATCACTCCTAAATGATAATAAATATTACATCTACATTTTATTATACTTTCAGAAGAATTGCAACTATAAAAGGTATATTTAATGTAGAGAGATAATAGATATACATTAAGATAGGAGGAGGGATTGAGATGCCAGATATTAGTGAACTCATGAATTTTAGTTTTGCAGAAGATGTTGAAGCTGAATGGGATATGTATATGGAGGAAGGAGATAGCATTGAAGATGCCACCACACAGATCCTTGATCAGTATATGGGAATGCTTGATGAAAAGGAGAGCGTAGAGCTATATGTAGCCTTAGCATTGATTCAAATGTCTTTAGAAGAGATGGATGATCGTGTCAAAAAAGAAGTAAGTGAGATGATTGGCACGAAAACTTTAGAAGGATGTTTTGATAAAGATGTTAATATACGCCCTTATTTACAGAAACTTAAAAAAGCATGCAGATAAAAGATTGAAAAAAGAGTGAAATTTATAGACAGAGACTATCTATAAATTTCACTCTTTAAATTTTTATTAATTTGTTTGTGATTTACCGGTTAAGTATTGAACAAGCTGAGACACTTCTTTAATAAAACTTTCTGCATTGGTTACTTTAAATAGTGTAGGCAATAGAGTTTCGTCATGAAAATTTGAGTAAACAAGTCTTTTTTGTAGGTGTAAGAAAGAACGATTTAAATGGAATACCTCTTGGGTTGCATGTACTTTTTTTAGTTTAATAAATTGTTTAGAATAAGTAGTATAAAGCATAGGAAATGTCAACTTATATTTACAGGTAGAGTAATATTGAGCACCTTCGGGGTAGAGAGAGGTTTCAAGTCTATAAAGTTGTGATGGAGCAATGCATTCGTAAGGTACTTGTTCAGTAAATGCAAAGTTATTAAGTTTTTGAATGTTTTTAGGATTGTCTTCGTAAAGAAATAAAAAAGATTGTAATGTACGAACAAAAGATTTGTGCGGGATAGAAGTAGGATCTTTAATAAAACGGATATAGTGGTCAATAACTGAAAAGTATGTATACGTAAGAGGGTAAGAAAGTAAGTCGAGTGGATGGCTGGAATACAAAGCAGAATACATAAATACCTCCCCTATGAACAAATTTAATTCTCTATTTTTATTGTATTATAGATTATAACCGGTAACAATAATATATGATGAAAATAATTCTATAATTACAAATTATAATTGCCAAAATGAGAAATTTTATATATCATATATAAAGTTATAGTAATCATTTGAGATAAACAATATATTATGGACTTCAGATAAACAGATGGTAACCATCAGATAAAAGGAGACAAAAATATGAAGAAGAAGACGATTATAGGTGTAGTCACAGCAATTCTTATTCTAGGAGCAGGTTTTGGGTTTTATAAATGGTATCAATTAAGCCAAGTAGAAGCGTTAGATTTAGTGCAACAAAAATTATGTGACTTAACAGTAGAAGCAATTAAGGAGATTAAGATTGAAGGGGAAACGCCTCAAACATTTATAAAAAAGGATAACAATTGGGAAAATGAGAAACATCCTACAGTTTCTTATAACCAAGGTCTAATAAATAATATTGCCTATCAAATTAGTCATTTAGACTCCTATAAAATGGCTAAGAACGTAAAAGATATCACCACTTATGGAATTGATGAAAATTCAAAAAAAGTACGTGTTTTAGATGAAGCGGGTACAAGTGCAACCTACTGGTTAGGACACCGCGTGTTAGAAGAAAATGCAACATTTGTATGGTATGAAGAAAAAGATGAGTTAGCATTAGTATTAGATATAGACTTAGCAAGTGTTATGGTACCCACAAGTGAGATGATAGAACCTCATGTAATAGTACCTTCAGTGGAAGAAATTACGAAAGTAGAGCTTAAACAAAAAGGTGAAACTCAAGTATTACTTACTAAGCAAGATTCATGGATCATGGAAGCGCCTTTTAGTAAGGCTCATAGGGTACAAGCTGAACAAGTTGAGCAAATTGAAACTTACCTACAGGTTTTAGAAACATTAAGAAAAGAGAAATTAGTAGAAGATGAAAATCTTAATTTAGAAAATTATGGCCTTCAAGTGCCAGAATCTCAGATTATATTAAATGATCAATATATATTTGATTTTGGAAATAAGATTGGAAGTAATATCTATTTCAAAATGAATGGTTCGGACGAAGTATTTGAAATTCAAGGTAGTGTAGAAAGTGCACTTCAAGCGATTACACCTTTTGAATGGATTGATAAGCAACTATATAGTTTTGATAGAAAACAAGTGAGCTATATAGAAGTACAATACTTAGAGGATGTTTACCGTTTACAACTTAAAGAAGCAGAGCAAGTACCTACATTAAATGGACAATTAATAGAGCCATCCGTTAAAGAAGAAATTCTTAAACAAGTAGAGGCATTACAAATTGCTAAGAACTTAAAAAATGCCAAGTTTGAAGAAACTAATCCTAGAGCAGCAGAACTTATTATAAGGATTGGTTATTTAGGGGGAGAAGAAGGTAGTACTGAATTTGTTCCTTATGATCCAAGCTTTGATTTAATACGTGAAGATGGTGTTATTGAATTTGCAGCAGAGAAAAAACCACTTTTAGCTTTAGTAGACTACTTAAAAGCACAAGTGAAAGAAGCAAGTAATTCCTAGAACGTAAAAAAGCTATTAGACTCATACTCAGGTATTTAGTCTAATAGCTTTTTTGTTTTAATTAATACATATTTAGGGGTATATTAATTATTCTTACTTATTCTTGTGGTGGAAATAAGGTTTCTATCATTGTATCAAATAAGGTATCTATACGGTTAAAATCAATAGAGCCAACATAGTATTTTTCAAGCTCATCATGAATCTTCTTGGCAGTTGCAATAGTGTTACATCCTTTATCTAATAAATCTGTAAAGCGACGTTTGTCACGCTCAAGATCAATTTCTATAGGTTTTAAGATAGAGTAGTCAAGTAGAGCAGTAAAATCGAAAATAGAAGTTGGGAAAATGCGAGGTTTGTGTAAGAGATGACTTGTTGTAATGGCAAGATCCAGTTCTGGAATCATAATATCTTCGATTTTATCCGTATCTACAGGAGAATGATAACATTCTATATGATAACCTTTTGCAACAGCAGTGTCTGCAATCTTTATCATCAATTCTTTACTATTACAACCTAAGGTTTCTTTAAAGAAATAAATGTTTTTGGTTGTACCTACAATAGTATGGATGTAATCTAAAATACCTTCGCCAGTGATAGCTGTGCTAAATAGGTGGCGTATGGAACCAGGCTCTTCTTTATCTTTAACATTAGCAAAAAGTTGAAACAGGATTTGCTTTTCTAACTTAAATTTTTGAGAAGTATTAATAGCTTTACTTTCTGTAAACACATAAGCATCATAAAGGTTTTTAGCTGCAGCAAGATACATATAAGCTTTAGCAAATTGATCTTTAATACGTGAATTGATAGACATAATATCTTCTTTATAAGGAATTAATTTGTCAGGATCCCAGTTGTTACCGAAGTTTAAAATTTGATCGGTTACACCTGGAGTAATAGGATCTACAACATGAGGTGCTGTACCATCTAGAAAAGCAATTTTGAGACTTGGGATAACAAGGGCATCTAAAGACCCTGGGTCAGAAGAACAATGGAAGAATTCTACATCCAAGCCTTGTTCGGTTGCATAATTACCAACACGTTTCATAAAAGAAGATTTACCAGTACCAGGTCCGCCTTTAATAATATATAGTTGCTTAGCTTCTGTTTGTGGTAAAATATAGTTAAAGAATGAGTGAAAACCATGAGGAGTATTACTTGCAGGGAAAACATGTTTAATAGTACCAGTTTGAGTCATGGAATGACCTCCTTTAGTAACAATTACTTCTTTATTCTATGTGTCAAATTTAAAAATATGAGAGGGGACAAACGTGCATTTTGTATATATTGTAAAATGTTGTGATGAAACTTACTATACAGGCTATACCAATAACATAGAAAAACGATTAAAAGCACATAATGAAGGAAAAGGTGCAAAATATACACGTGCAAGGTTACCTGTAACACTGGTTTATCAAGAAGAGTATGAAGATAAAAGAGAAGCATTAAAAAGAGAATATGCCATTAAGCAATTGACGAGGAAGGGTAAAGAAATACTTATTAAAACAAAAGATAAATGAGGTGATTAAGATGAACCATCAAGTTAAATCGTATATGAAAATTATTTTAGGGTCTATTGCAGTTGCAGTGGGAATTTACTTTTTTTGGGCACCAGCACAGTTTGCAGCAGGTGGTATAAGTGGTTTGGCGATTGTACTTCAATCCATCTTGACTCAAGTGCCTATTAGTGTTTTAGTGTTCTGTTTAGATATTTTAATGTTTATTATTGGGTTTGTTGTGCTAGGAGCAGGGTTTGGCGTAAAGAGTATTACTTCAAGTTTGTCTATAGCGCTTACTATGAGAATATTTGAATATGTGGTGCCAGAAGTAGCTATGCTGAGTCAAGATCATCTTGTGATCCTTATTTTTGGTGCATTATTTATTGCTTTTGGACAGGCAATTATTTTTAACCAAGAAGCCTCATCTGGAGGAACAGATATTATTGCTAAAATTATTTCAAAGTATACACATATCAATATAGCAACAAGCTTACTCATTGCGGATATGGTGGTAGTACTTCTTGCTATTAGCCAATTTGGTATTGAAAAGGGACTCTATGCTGCGCTAGGGGTGCTCATTACAACAACGCTCATTGATTACTTTATTTCTGGTTTCAGTGTAGAAAAATATGTAGTGATTATCCCAAGTGAAGAAAAGCTTATTCAGCCTATAACAGCTTATATTCTAGATAAGCTAGAAAGAGGAGCCACCAAGTACGATGCAGAAGGTGCTTATAGTAATAACCGCAAGACTGTCATTACTACAGTAGTAGATCGAAGACAATTTGTCATGCTCAAAGAATATGTGAGTGAGGTTGATGAAAATGCCTTTGTTACAGTTCAAAATTTACACGAAGTAATGGGAGAAGGCTTTAAAGTAAAAAGTTAAGGAGAAAACATCATGGTAAACTTAAATAACGATTGGGATGCAAAACTAAAGGAAGAATTTGAAAAACCTTATTATCAAGCATTAAGACAATTTTTAATACAAGAATATAATAATTATACTGTTTATCCACCTAAAGAAGATCTATTTAATGCACTACGTGTGACTTCATTTGCAGACACAAAAGTGGTTATCTTAGGACAAGACCCTTATCATGGGCCAAATCAAGCCCATGGAATGGCATTTTCAGTTAACCCAGGTATTCAGACACCACCATCTCTTCAAAACATCTACAAAGAACTACAAGAGTCTTTAGGATGCTTTATACCAGATAATGGGTATTTAATGCACTGGGCACAGCAAGGTGTTTTACTTTTAAATACTGTTTTAACAGTAAGAGCAGGTACACCACAATCCCATCAAAATCAAGGTTGGGAACAGCTTACAGACCGTATTATACAGCTACTCAATGAAAAAGACGAAACAGTAATCTTTTTATTATGGGGTACACCAGCTAAGAAAAAGCAAAGCTTAATTACAAATCCTAAACATGTTGTATTAACAGCTGTACATCCAAGTCCACTTTCAGCATATCGTGGCTTCTTTGGATGTGGTCACTTCAAAAAGGTAAACGAAATTTTAGAAAGCCAAGGTAGGGTACCTATTGATTGGCAGATTCCGAATTTAAAATAAATATTTTATGGAGTGAAAACTTAGTAGTTGAGATAGACCGGTCGGCACTACGTGTGTGCTCTCCCTTTCGCTTTTGCTCAAATGGACTAAGAATGTGTAAACTCATACTCAGTCAGAATGTGCGAAAACTCGCTATCGCTCAAACACTCGCACAAACCCATTCCTTCCTATTCGTTAACCCATTCTAAGTCCATTCTCGAAAAAAGCTCCATGGAGGTCACCCACGCATCACCGCCCTTTTCTACTGAGAAAGTTAAGTTTTCACTTCCAGTGACACGCCGTGGAGAGGAAAGAAGAGCAAACATCTCTTCTTTGGAAAGAAAACTTCCAAGTATTTGATAAGACTTCTTCGTAGTTTGTTCCTGAGTTAAGTAAGATACGCTTTGTAGAATTAATAGTACTTTTGATCTAAACTCGGAAATGATTAGGCACTTTTACATGAAGGATGTTTAGAAAATGGGTCATGTAGTTTTGCTAGTCCTCTACCGGAAGGGTCTATAATGTGATGGGCTGTAAGGTGAGTTATTGTATGGAAACTTTCTCCGCAGACTTTTTAGAGAGGCTTAGTGAGTAGAATCAAACTG
This sequence comes from Holtiella tumoricola, assembly GCF_027857615.1. NCBI lineage: Bacteria > Bacillati > Bacillota > Clostridia > Lachnospirales > Cellulosilyticaceae > Holtiella > Holtiella tumoricola. Next base: position 214,547 of record NZ_JAQIFT010000068.1, on the reverse strand, counting down.
GTTTTAGGGAAATGTTTAAAGAAAAGTGCACTTCTTTTCTGAGTTTTGACCGTTAGTTTGATGAAATGAGCTTAGCCTGTCTTAAAAGTCGAGGACTAGAAGTTGGAAGACAATAAGCTTGCCTACATGCCCTCACACCTAACCAAACATTTATTCTAATGAGAAAAGACCATGCTACATAGCATGGTCTTTTAAATAGACTTTTTTTAAAGTTGTATCAACGTGCATGGAGTTATAAAAGAAATCTTGAATAAAGTGTAGGTTATCTTCACGCTCATGAGGATATGAAGCGATTGCATTTTGAATTTGAGTAATGAGAGATTTAGCTAGTCTAATATCTAGTGTTTCTGTACTGCAAGAAAAACTTTTCTTTTCAAAGCTTTCAAATAGACGTTCTAGTTGGAAGAAGATCGTATGGAATAGGTCAATCATTTCAGCTTCTTCCACCATTTGTCGTGCTAAAACTTTATAAATGAGTTTTCCCATTCCTTTACGGTGGGCAATATCATCATAAAGCACTTCGATGCTTTGGGAAAGCTTTTCTTCAGGTGTTAAATCCATAGCATAGATACGGTCTAAAGTATGGGATGTTTCACTCCAACTACACTCTAAAACATGAATAAAAAGTTGCTTTTTATTAGGATAGTAGTTATAAAGTGTACCAACAGCGATATGACATTTCTTTGCGATCATTTTCATATCTACTTGATTATAATCATAAGCGTTAAAGAGTTCGATAGCACTTTGTTCGATCCGTTTATTTAAGTCATGTATAATTTTAGGCATATGGACCTCCTTTTCTATTCTTATTATAGCAAATATCAGATGTATAACAAAGGTTATCTAACGATTAGTAAATGTAATATTATAAGTTGTATAGGTTGATAGTGGTAGATACAAAATATTTATGTAGCTATTTGTATAACCTGCATAGAGGTACAGAATAATTACATTAAAGAAATTTATTTATAAAAAATATGAAAAAATATTATATTTTAGTTAGAAAATTTGGTATAATGTTCCTATGAGTAGCAAATTATATGCGTTAGGTAAGATACAAAATTTCAAAAATATGCCAGATCTTATTGCGGAAGCTTTAAAGGATGCTATATTGCATGGTGAGTACAAGGGGGGGATACAGCTTAAACAGGACGAAATTGCTAAACAATTTGATGTAAGTTTGATTCCTACGAGAGAGGCACTTATTCAAGTAGAGACAAAGGGATTAGTGAAATGTGTACGTAATAAAGGTGCTATTGTAACCTATATGAGTTTTAAGGAAATGCAAGAGGTATTTCAAGTACGCAGGGTTTTTGAAACAGGCTGTATTGGATTGATGCAGCATACCAAAGACGAAGAGGTCTTGCATAAATTAAAATATATTGTAGAGAAGATGGCAGAAAATGAAGGACCAGAAGTTTATTGCAGACATTATCGCTTATTTTATCAATTGTTTTGTGATTTTGCTCATAATGAGGAACTAAGTAAAATGTATGAAGAGTGTTTTGTACGTGTAGAAAGATATCTCATGTATATCTATCATTTAGTTCCTGAGTTAATGAAAGGACACTCTCACCAAGAGGAGATAGTAGAGGCTTTACAAGCTGAAGATAAGAACAAACTTGTACAACTCGTAACGGAACATATTAACCTTATTGAAAGTACCTTTGTAGATTGGTTACATAAAGAAGGAATAAGAGAAGATTTCGATTGGAATAGATTTTTGCCATTTTATAAAGTTGAAGATTAAAAAATATATAGTATTGACAATAAGAATAAAGTTATATATAATTCAAAACATATTATTTGAAAAGCGATGATAAGAAGAGTAAGCTAAGTACAATGTCTACAGAGAGCTGGGATAGGTGAAAGCCAGCGACCTTTGTTTTAGCCGAAGAACATCTTGGAGCTGCTAACCGAAAGCGTAAGTGAGTAGGCTTAGACGGGGTAGACCGTTATATCTAGAGCGTATCGAGAATTCCGTACGTGTATGAATGTAATAGGGTGGCGCGAATTATAACCTTCGTCCCTTTCATAATTTATGAATGGGATGAAGGTTTTTTTATTATTTTAGAAAGGGTGAAGAATATGGATTTATTTTTAAAAGAAGGTTATACTTCTCAACTAGATTTAAGAGAAACTGAGGTAGCAATTAAAAAACTGAAAGATTACTTTGAAACAGCATTAGCTTATGAACTATGCTTAACACGTGTATCTGCACCTTTGTTTGTTAAACCAGAGACAGGACTTAATGATAACTTAAACGGGACTGAAAGACCAGTAAGTTTTGATGTATTAGATGATCATGGAGCAGTTGTAGAGATTGTACATTCTCTTGCCAAATGGAAACGTATGGCACTAGCACGTTATCACTTTGAAGTAGGTGAAGGTCTTTATACAGATATGAATGCTATAAGACGTGATGAAGAAGTAGATAACTTACATTCTATCTATGTAGATCAATGGGACTGGGAAAAGGTCATTACAAAAGAAATGCGTACGGTAGATTACTTAAAAGATACAGTTAGAAGAATATATAATGCTTTTGCTAAAACAGAAAACTATATTATTCATGAGTACCCAATGTTAGAGAGATGGTTACCTGAAGAAATTACTTTTATTACCTCAGAAGAACTCTTACAACTGTACCCTGAATTAAGTCCAAAAGAAAGAGAAAATGCAATTTGTAAAGAAAAGAAAGCAGTATTCATTATGCAAATTGGTGATGTGCTTTCAAATGGAGAAAGACATGATGGACGTGCACCAGACTATGATGATTGGAGTTTAAATGGTGACATTATGTTTTGGAATCCAATTCTTGAAAGTGGATTCGAACTTTCTTCAATGGGTATACGTGTGGATGAAGAGGCATTAGAACGTCAATTAGAGCTTGCAAATTGTAAAGAGCGTAAAGCCTTAGAATTCCATAGCTTATTACTAGATAAAAAATTACCTTATACAATTGGTGGTGGTATTGGGCAGTCACGTATCTGTATGTTCTTCCTTCATAAGATCCATGTTGGCGAAGTACAGGCATCAAGCTGGCCAGATGAAATGATTGAAACATGTGAAAAACATGGTATTCATCTTTTATAGAAGAAGATAAGTGTATAAAAAGTTCATGTTTTCCTCAAACTAACTCAGAATGACAAATACGAGTCATCGGACAAAAGGTTAGTGGAGGCGAAGATGTGGCGAGTATAGTTGCAATAATATCCGGTCTTTTAATGAGTATTCAAGGTGTTTTTAATACACGTGTAAATGAAAAGGCCGGTCTATGGTTTACTAATGCTATTGTAAATGCAATAGGACTTTTAACTTCTTTAATCGTACTTGCATTTGTAAGAGATGCAGATTTAAGTGGATTAAAAAGTGTGAATAAGTTTTACTTATTAGGGGGTGTACTTGGAGCAGGTATTGTGTACACCGTTATTTTATCCATATCAAAGATGGGACCAGCCGGAGCAACAATGCTTATTCTAATTGCTCAATTAGTCGGTTCATACCTTATTGAACTATTAGGATGGTTTGGCACAGAGAAGGCGGACTTCCAATGGACAAAGCTACTTGCTGTAGGTATTATTATAGTAGGTATTGTATTGTTTAAATGGAAAAAATAGAAAAAGGTTATGTAATGGCTTAATCAAGCAATTACATAACCTTTTTCTATTAAAGCATTTATTTTCCCAGGAAAAGCAACACAAGCCAGCCTAAATCTTCCTTCCCCCTGAATAAATATAGGTAGACTTAGGCTGGGTTTATGCTGTTGTGGCAAGTGTATAGATACATGAAGAAAGTCCTATTCATAAGGAAATACCTTAGGATGTCGTATATATTAGATTAGGCTTAAGGTCAGTATACCTGTATTGGGGTTCCATAGGTGAAAGCGCTATTTAGATAGTTATCACGGCAGGTTGCCAAGTTGGTTGGCTGCATTAAGGCATATCATAACAGACGATAATCTATAGAGGCATAATCTAATTGAATATGGCTATAAAAATAATGTATATACAAGATAGATGAACTAACCCAAGAAGTTGCCACCACTTAAAGGGCTAGTACCTAAAAATAAATTCATTCACATTTATCAGAGGGAGGAGTAAAAGTTGCAAAACTTATTTTTAGTGGTACAGCGAGAAGACTTGCCTAGTATGGGTATTCAAGCTGCACTTTTATATTGGTTATAAGATAGTTATACAACAGAATAAAAATCATGTATAGAGATAAAAGTTTACAAAAATAAAACTATTCAATGCGCCAAAAAACTGTATTTTTCGACCAGTTTTCTTCTAGAAATAAAAAAAGTGAATTTCTAAGAAATGAGAAAAATAAAAGAAAATTTGTATAAGATAAATAAAATGGAAAGTATAATTGAGCAAGATGTATAATAAAAACAAAGTAGTAGGTTCAAGTGAAATTGGTTAATATTTCACTTGAACCTACTACTTTAATAGAATAAAAGAAAAATTATATTAGAAGCAGAGTTCTTCTTGAATAGATCCATCTAGAAGTTTTAAAATACGTTGATTAGAGGAGCCGATGTATTTTTTTGTATCTGTTTTATAAGCTTCTTCAAAACGCCCATCAACCAACACATCTATATAGGGAAGTAGTTGACTAAAAGATTCGTTTTCAAGAAGTTGGTCGTAAGTGTAACCGGTATAAAACCAAATAGTAAGTCCAAGTGACTTAATGTTTTCTAAAAGAGGAACCAGTCTTTCACTTTGTTCAAAAGGATCTCCACCTGAGAAAGTTACCCCATTGATAAGTGGTGCATTCTTTTTTATTTTTTCAAAAACGTCTTTGGAGGAAAGTGTATCTCCATAATTAAAGCTTTGCATACTTAAGTTGTGGCAGCCAGGGCAATGGTGATTACAGCCGGAGAGAAAGACAACGCTCCTAAAGCCTTCACCATTAACAAAAGAATGGTCTAAGAAGCCAGCTACTTGTAAAGTAGGGCCGGCTTCTTGAAGTAAATTTAGCATACGGTATAAGTATGTCTTTGGCTACCATCGTGAGCAATACGATCATGACGTTCAGCAGATTTACCAGTGCCAAAACGTTCATCTAAGCTTAAGTAGCCCGTAACACGGCTGATGCCTTGAATATCCGTACTGCCACAATCCGGACATGCTTTAACACCATCATTAATTGTGTTACCACAGTTTTTGCAATAACGTAAGTGGAAGTTAATACCGATATAACTAATATTTGATTCAGAGTATGCGTAATGGATAATACGTTCAATAGTTTCTCCATCTGGATAACCATCTACCTCAATATAACTAATATGTCCTGCATTACACATTTGATGGAATGGTGCCTCGATTTGAATCTTATCAATAATAGATACAGGATAGTTTACCGGTACATGGAAGCTGTTGGTATAGTACTCTTTATCAGTTACACCTTCAATACTACCAAAGCGTGCTAAGTCTTGGGCAATAAAACGTCCGCTTAGCCCCTCGGCAGGTGTAGCATAACAACTCCAGTTAAGATGTGTATCTAGTGTTGCTTTATCTGTAAAGTTACGTATACGCTGAATAATGCGATAACCTAGCTCACGTGCTTGTTCACTTTCGCCATGATGAGAACCAACAAGTGCAGTAAGTGTTTCTGCAAGACCGATAAAGCCAATAGACCATGTACCGTTCTTTAAAATTGGATCGATAGAATCATTAGGTGAAAGGCCTTCAGAACCAAGCATAAGACCTTGACCAGCTACAAAAGGTAAGTCTTTGACTTTAAGGTGTTTTAAGATTTCATAGCGATGCATTAAAGATTCACGTGCTTGGTGAAGACGTTCATCTAAGAGTTGCCAGAAATGGTCTAAGTCTTTATTTGCTAATATACCAAGGCGTGGGAGGTTGATCGTTGTCGGTGCATTGTTACCACGTCTATTTGGACCTTCAGGACCATTGACATTAGAACATACGTAAGTACGGCATCCCATTGTAGCTGGTAAAATGCCTTTCTCGTAATAGTGAAGATTAAAGTCTGCATCAATGTTCATGAAAGTTGGATTCATACGAGATGCTGCTACGCGGCAAGCCAACTTAAAGAGATAGTAATAAGGATCATTCACTTCTCTATTCACACCTTTTTTAACACGGAAGATAATATTTGGGAAAATAGGCTGTTCGTTTTTGCCTAGTCCTTTTTCATATTCGAGTAGAAAGGCCTCACATACAAGTGCTGCATCACTAGAGTCAGGAATACCAATATTTAAGCTGCTAAAAGGTACTTGTGAACCTGCACGTGAATGCATAGTGTTTAAGTTATAAACAATACCTTGCATGGCTTGATGAACTCGTGTATTCAGCTTTTTCTCTACAAAGTTTTTAAAGGCATCTTCATTCATAATATCCAGTAATGGTTTGTATTCTTCAATAATTTCAGTACGTGTATAGTCTACATAAGGTGCCATATCATTGTCGAAATTAACATGGGATTGCCCACCAAACATATCATTTTGTGAAGATTGTAAAAGTATACAGCTTAGTTCAGCAGCGGTTTCAATACGTTTTGGTTTTTTTATAGTGCCATATCCAGTGTTAAAGCCTTGTTCAAACATTGCACCTGTATCAATGTGAAGGCAGTTAGTGGTTAAGTTGTAGCTATCTAAATCGTGATAATATAAATCCCCCAGTTCGTGTAGCTTTGCTAAATGTTTTGGCATAGTAGATAGGTTATGCCATTTGTTTGTTTCACTAGCAATACGTAAGAGTTTAGAAGAGAAGTTGTTACCTACATTTGCATTGTCGCGGTCTGTTTCAATTCCTATCGCATGAACTGTATCCATAAGCTCAGATTTTAAATCTCTGATACGTGTACGTTCTTTGCGGTAGTTGGCATATGTATTTTTTACTGTACTAAGTTCAAGATCATCTAAAGTTTGTTCGATAAGGTCTTGAATTTGTTCTACAGTAATTTCATAGCAACTTGAATCGTAGATACGTTTTTCGACTTCGTTAGTGATTTTTTCAACATCTAGGACTAAGTTTGAGTCAGATGCAGAACGCCTAATAGCATTTTGAATCTTGTCGCGGCAATAACTTGCCTTTCTTCCATCTCTTTTAATTACGTAATACTCCATGATAATCCCCCTTAAGTTATTTCCAGTTATACCCTGTTTAGTACTATATATATGATTTTTATGTTCAGTATATACTATATCTTGCATATTAAAAAAATGCAATTAAGTCTATTTAAAGATTTTTGTCAATAAAATAATCAAAAATAATTGGTGCAAATTTACTGGATGTCATTTTCAATTTGCATTCTAATGAAAATAGAGTAAAATAGACTAAGAAATGACTGTAAGGAGAACGAGGATGAAAAACTACATTGTTTTAGATATAGAAACAACAGGGACAAAACCATTAGAAAGTGATATTATCGAAATTGGTGCTGTATATGTAGAAAATGGACAACCAAAAGAAAAATTTAGTACATTGGTAAAACCTAATGAAACAATTTCAGAATATATTACATCTATTACGGGGATTACAAATGAAATGGTAGAAGATGCTAGAACTATAGAAGAAGTCATGCCAGAATTTATTAACTTTTGTCGTGATTTACCTTTAGTAGGACATAATATAGATTTATTTGATTATAGAATGTTGAAAGTAAAGGCTGAGCGATTAGGCTTAAAATTTAATTATCATACAGTAGATACATTAATTATTTCCAGACAGGTTTTAGCAGATTTACCAAGTAGAAAATTAGGTGATCTTTGCAATCATTATAGTATAGATTTAGTCAATGCACACAGAGCTTATGACGATGCTTACGCAACTTATGAACTTCTTAGAAATTTACAAGAAGGATTTATAGATCAAGCACCACACTTATTTATACCGAAAGTTAATGATTGGAAAGTACCTAAACATTCTCCAATTACAGCAAAACAAAAAAACTACTTATTAAATTTGTGTAAAACACATAAAATAGCATTAGAAAAAGATATTGAAGCTTTTTCTAAATCAGAAGCAAGCAAGATGATCGATTGTATATTAAGAGAGTACAGTAAGTAGAGGGTGAAAAGATGAACCTAATGGAAAGTTATATTTATGGAAAAGATGATGTAAAGATTTTTTGTAGAAAGGATATTCCTTCTAGCTGTAAGGCAATTATTATTATTGCACATGGCTTTATGGAACACTCAGGAAGGTATATAGATTTTGCGAAATTTTTGATTGAGCATAATTATGGTGTATGTGTCATTGACCATAGAGGGAATGGCTTTTCAGAAGGAGATAAGGGAGATATAGAGGACTTTTTTGATTTTGTAGAAGATCTACATTATTTAGTCAAGTCATTGAAGCGCGTTTATAATAAGCCTATTATTACTTATGGACATTCAATGGGGGGATTGATAACTTTTATTTTTGGACTTAAATATGGGAAAGAAGTAGAAGGACAGATTTTAGCATCTCCAGCCTTAGGTGTACCCGTTGGGATGAAAAATTTCCCTGGTGTTTTTTATGAAAGTCTTGGGTTAGTAGCAGGAGACTTAAAGGTTCATCGTATAGGAGAAAGCTTAGCAACAAGAAATGAGATTTATAGAGAATTGTTCAAAGATGATAAAATCAGTAACTCCTTTGCAACGATGCGTTTTATGGATCAGTTTTTACGTATTGGTGTAGATTATGCTAAAGCACATGCACCGGAATATCATGTCCCTTGTCTCTTTTTATTAGGAACGGAAGATCATGTGATTCCTATTAGTAGAAATAGGGAGATTGTACAGATCATTCCGTTTGAAGATAAAGTAATCAAGGAATATGAAGGATGTATGCATGACTTACTTCATGATTTAGATGATGAAGTGAAAAAAATCCAAGAAGATTTGTTAGAATGGCTAGAAAACTTAATGAAAAAAATAATAAAAGAATAAACCTTGTCATATGAATAGTAAGAGATAGCACTTGAGACTGCCTGAAAGTTTTAATATTAAAGCTTGCAGGCAGTTTTTTTGTAGGTGAGGTGAATGAATGGAAGAATATAAAGATTATTTAATAGAAACACCTATTTCTATTGAAAATTTCAAACAGCGCTACCCTAATTTAATTTTTGCGCCCATAAGTTCTAGTCTTATTATTCTAAGTGTACCAGAAAGTGCACAAAATGAATTTGAAGCATTACAACAAGAGATAGGTTCAATCTATTTACCCATATTGCTTGGTTTAAATGCCATTGATGCTGTAGAGCAAAGTAACATTTCAACTTTCCATAATTATCCGTTTGGTGAACTAAGAGGAACGGGTGTATTAATAGGATTTATAGATACAGGGATACAATATACAAATCCTCTCTTTACATATGAAGACAATACAACACGTATTGTAAGTATTTGGGATCAAAGTATACCTGGAACAGGTGGCCCCATATATGATTATGGAACCATTTATACAGAAGAGCAGATTAATCAAGCTTTAAAATCGAATGATCCATTAAGTATTGTTCCAAGTACTGATGAAAATGGACATGGGACCATGCTTGCAGCTATAGCAGCAGGCAATGAAAGAGGTGTACCTGGTGGATATGTAGGTGGAGCCCCAGATGCTTCATTAGCAGTAGTAAAGTTAAAGCCTGCTAAACAGTATTTAAGAGACATATACCTCATTAAGGAAGGAGCAGTAGCCTATCAAGATGATGATTATTTAACAGGGGTAAATTACTTATTAAATCTAGCTAAAGATCTTAATATGCCTATTGCTATTTGCACTGCAATAGGAAGTAATCAAGGTGGGCATGACGGTGATACGGTTTCAGAAAGATATTTACAAACTGCAAGTACTTTTGAAAATGTTATTTTTACTATATCAGGTGGGAATGAAGCAAATCAAGGACATCACTATAGTGGCAAAGTTACACAAGGAGGAAGTAGTCTATTTGAAGTGAATGTAGGAGCAGATGAGAAAGGATTTGTTATGTACTTATGGGCTACATCTCCAGATAAGCTAACGGTTTCAGTTCGCACGCCTTTAGGAGGAAGTACAGGCAAAATTCCAGTTAATAATATTCAAGTTCAAGCATATACCTTTCCATTAGAAAATGCTAGGTTAGAGGTAGAGTATGTTGTTTCAGATGTTACATCAGGAGATCAAAATATACGCTTTAGGTTCTCAAATCCTACGCTTGGGATTTGGTCTATTACAGTATATGGGGAAAGTGTAGTAGCAGGAGATTATAATGTATGGCTTCCTAGACAAGGATTCGTGGGAGAAGATACGAGGTTTTTGCAACCCGATGTCAATATGACGATTACAACACCAGGGAATGCCTATGAGAGTCTGATTGTAGGTGCTTATAATGGAACAGACCAGAGTATTTATGCAGGGTCCAGTAGAGGTCCAACACGTAATATGGTGATACTGCCTACTTTAATAGCACCAGGAGTAAATGTTTTAGCACCTAATTTAGCAGGTGGATATAGTAGGTATAGTGGTACAGGTGTATCTACAGCTGTAACATCGTCAGCATGTGCCTTATTACTAGAATGGGCTATTTTAAAAAAGAATTTTTTCCCGATGAATACCCGTATTGCAAAGACCATTCTTATTAGAGGAGCGAGACGTAGTCCAAATCAAGTTTATCCCAATAACATAGAGGGGTATGGTAAATTGGATTTTCAAAATAGTTTAATACTTGTATAAAGGAGGAGCATATGAATCTTAATAAGCTTAGTCCGCTTTTGCAACTGGTTTTACTGTATGAGCAATATGTTTCTGTAGAGGCTTTTGAGGAAGTGACAGGACAAAATATTTTAGAACAGGAATGGACAGTAATTGTTCAGTACTTTGAACAACTTTCAGAAGTTAATAGCAGGATACCTTTTAGCTATAATGAAATTAGCGATCGATTTGCTTTTGTTAAAATTAATAAAGACTATATAGATGCTTTATCCAATGAGAATAGTGTGTTTTATATTGAATTGCCACGTGTGATGCAATATATTGCTATTGAAAATTCCAATGCAGTTTGTGCCCCTTATAGTATTCATAGGCCTCAAAGTTATAATGTAACAGGCAAGGGTGTACTTCTTGCAGTTATTGATTCGGGGATAGACTATAGCCATCTAGATTTTAGAAATGCAGATGGAACGACACGTATTTTAGCATTATGGGATCAAAGTATAGAGGGAACCCCGCCACAAGGCTTTTCTATAGGAGCCTATTATAGTAACAAGCAAATTGATGAAGCATTGCAACAAGATAGTATAATAGAGCGGTTAGAAATTGTGCCCAGTGTAGATGTATTAGGACATGGAACAGCTGTGGCAGGTGTAGCATCAGGTAATGGGAGAGCTTCAGGTGGGCAGAACATAGGTATAGCTCCGGAGGCAGATTTACTTATTGTTAAGATGAATAGTAGAGGGACTACATTGGAAGATTTTAGAGGGCCAACCAATGCAGATGTTATGAGAGGTATTGCTTTTGCTATCACAGAGGCAACTAGGCTCAATATGCCGTTAAGTTTAGTGGCAGGTGTAGGGCTCAATGAAGGTGGTCATGTTGGATCAAGTAGTTTGGAAGTTTTTATGAATCAGATGAGTTTAGTATGGCCTAGTAATATGACAGTTGGTACAGGAAATGAAGCCAATAAAGAAAGACATACGAGTGGAAGGGTTAGGCAAGGTGAGATAAAAAACGTGCAGATAGCTATTGATGCTGGGCAAAGATTTTATACATCTAATTTATATAAAAATTATGTAGATGGGATGTCCTTTGTAATTATTGCTCCAAATGGAGAAAAAACAGATATTATACCAGATATGAATGGAAATGTAGCTTATGTATTTGGTAATACTTCAGTACTTATTAATATATCTACAGATCCTTTTACTGCACAAGTACAAACGTTGGTTCTTTTATTAGAAGGTTTTGGAACGGCCACAGTGGATTCAGGTATATGGACGATACAAATTATAGGAGATAACATTATTGATGGTCGTTATAATATTTGGTCTACAGTAACCAACCCTGTTATAAGGACAGCTCGCTTTTTAGAACCAGATCCTTTTACAACACTTACAATTCCTTCAACAGCAGAACTTATTACAAGTGTAGCCTCCATTAATGGCAAGACACTACAAATTTTAAATGCTTCTGGTAGAGGATTCACGGCAGATGAAAGAGTTAAACCAGATGTGGCAGCACCTGGATTAAATGTGATGGTGCCAGAGGCAGGAACAGAAGATAAGTATACTTTTTATTCAGGCAGTAGTATAGCAAGTGGATTTGTGTGCGGAGCCTATGCATTGTTTATGCAATATGGGTTGCGTGTGAATCCACAAAGTTACCTTTATGGGGAGGCTTTAAAGGGACTTGTTATTAAATATGCGAAAAGACCGACACAATTTGATAGCTACCCCAACCCAGCTTATGGCTATGGAATATTATGTGTGAGTGCTGTACTAGAGGCACTTAAAACGATTTATAACCAATAAGGGGGAAGATAGCTATGGAACCGAAAACCGATGCCGAACTTAACATACTTTTTACCATGTCAGATGAAGATAGAAACCAGTTACTAGCAAATAGAGACCAGCGGCTCATTGTAAAATATCACGGAGATATTGAAAGAGTTGCTGCCCAGGTAGGTGCATTAGTACAGATAATAAATGAGCAAATTGCTATTATTGTATTGCCATTAGATAAAGCAAAGATTTTGTTAAGTTATCCAGAAATTGAATATATGGAAGCACCAAAAGATTTTGTCTATAATTTAGAACAAAGCTTAAAAGCAAGTTGCATAACAACAGTTCAAAATAATTTACCTTATCAGCTAAAGGGGAATGGTGTATTACTTGGAATTGTAGATTCGGGTATTAACTATGCCCATCCAGATTTTCGTAATGATGATGGAACAACAAGAATAGTAAGTATATGGGATCAAACAATAGAAGGAGAGCCTCCAGCAGGATATTTAGAGGGTAGTGAATATAGCCAAGTACGTATCAATGAAGCACTTAGGGCACCTACACAAGCAGAAAGGTTGCGTATTGTTCCTAGTCAAGATAGTTTAGGGCATGGTACTCATGTAGCTGGAATAGCTGGCGGTAATGGAAGAAGCTCAGGTGGGCGCATTATAGGTGTAGCACCAGAAGCTGAGTTTGTGATTGTGAAGTTAGGAAACCCATCAGTCACCAACTTAGTACGTACAGCAGATATTATGTTAGGCATTCGTTATGTGATTGAGAAAGCTAGACAGTTAAATAAACCTATTGCAATTAATTTAAGCCTTGGCATGAATGAAGGGCCTCATAATGGAACTTCGCTTATAGAAATCTATTTAAATGATGCGGCACAAGAATGGAAAAATAATATTGCAGTTGGATCAGGAAATGAAGGTCTTTCACGCAATCATGTAGGTGGAAAAGTGCAACAAGGGGAAATTCAAACCATTAGTTTTCAAATGGGTCCCAATAAAAGAACTTATAATTTTTCTGTATGGCAAAACTCTGTAGATCAATTATCTTTTCAACTTATTGGACCTGATGGGAAAAGTACACCACGTATTTCTTATTCAACACCAGTTAAAAGATATGTGCTAGGAAATAGTAGAGTATATCCAGCCTTTGCAGGGCCATCCCCACTTAATGGTAATATAGAATTTGCAGTATTTATGGGGGGATTAGAAGATGGATATATTATGCCAGGTATATGGCAGTTGAGAATTATTGGTGATAACGTTATAGATGGAGAATTCAGTGTTTGGGGGCAAACAATTGCTTCTTCTGGAAATGAGACATTCTTTTTAAGTAATACACCAGACCGTACATTGACTACACCTTCTACAGCAAACTATGTGATAACAGTAGGTGCATATGACAGTGTGAAAAATCAAATTGCTCCATTTTCAGGGAGAGGTTATACAAGATCACCTGTTCAGATAAAGCCTGATATCGTAGCACCTGGGGTGAATATAACGGCAGCAAGTTACACAGGGGGATATCAAGCACTATCGGGAACAAGTATGGCTACGCCTCATGTAACAGGTGCAGTAGCTTTAATGATGGAATGGGGCATTATAAATAATAATAATCCATTTTTATATGGGGAAAGTATACGGACTTACTTGTTACGGGGGGCTAATAGAGATGTGGAAGGCGTAAGTTTTCCTGATCCTAGTTGGGGGTATGGGAAACTTTGTTTAAAAAATAGTTTAGATATAGCAAGAAGATCATCTTTTGTATAAAGAAAATAATGGAATATGAAACCAAATGCAAAGGTTATACGTCTAATACAGAGGTATGGCCTTTTAGTTATTTCAAATTACAAAAATGAAAGATTAAGATTTGGGCATTTTGTAGAAAGTAATAAGTATTTGTACTATACTGTAGCTATGCCATAAAATAATTAAAGAAGGAGGGATAAAGTGGGGAAAATCATAGAAGTACAAGGCTTACGCAAAGTCTACCGTATGGGAAAAGAAAAGATTGTAGCCTTAGATAATCTAGACCTTGAGATAGAAGAAGGGGAAATCTGTTGTTTGTTTGGAACATCAGGTTCAGGAAAGTCGACATTACTCAATATGTTGGCAGGTCTTGAAAAGCCAACGCGTGGTACTATAAAAATAAAAAATAAGCGCGTAGAGATGCTTAATGAAACGCAACTTGCAACATTTAGGCAAAAGTACATAGGGTTTGTTTTTCAGTCCTACAATCTGATACCATCTTTAACAGCACTAGAAAATGTATCATTACCCCTTATTTTTCAAGGTATGCCTAAAGTTAAGAGGGACAAGCGAGCTAAAGAAATGCTAAAAGCAGTTGGACTAGAAAAACGTCTTCATCATAAACCAAAAGAAATGAGTGGGGGACAACAGCAAAGGGTAAGTATTGCAAGGGCATTTGTTAATCGTCCTAAAATATTATTTGCTGATGAGCCAACAGGAAACTTAGATACACATACAACACTTGAAGTAATGGATATGATTAGAGATATGGCTAAGAAATATAATCAAACACTGATTATTGTATCTCATGACCCTGAAATTGCAGATTATGCAGATCGTATTATTACTGTAATTGATGGTAACATACATAAAATAGAATTGAAAAAAGAGAATGAGAGGGAAGTTATCTATGAAAGGAAAGAGTAAATTTGCAAGCTTATTGATGGCAGGGATTATCGCTTCATCCTGTGTCTATCCAATAGGAGGGAATGTATGGGCAATAGAAGCAAACCCAGGTGATCAACAAACAGACCCATCTTTAACACTGACAGCAAATGAGGTAACAAAAACATTAGAAAAAGGCGATAAGTTTAATCTATTTATTACAGCAAAAAGTGTAAATACAAACAAAGAACTTAGAGAATTCATTCAATATATTGAACTATCAGGTAGCACAAGCCAAAGTGTAGATAAAAATACAGTTCAGATTAACGGAGATGGTACAATCATTATCATGGACTTAGTATACAATGGTAATGGGAAGAGTGTTAAAGTAGAGATTGGTTATGAAGGAATGAAAAATGGTCCAGCAACAGTAGAGATTCCTTTAACTAATGCGAGTTCAGCTATTAGTGGAGCAGATGGGCTTACTTTAGCTCAAAGTACAATTAATGTAGTCGCAGGAGAAAGCCAGCAAATCATTTTAACAGTTAAAAATGATAGTAAATCTAATGTTAAAGAAAGTAAAATGAAGTTAAAAATTAAGGACTCAACTTCAGCTAAAGGTATTGCTTTAAAGAAAAAAGAGATGACACTTTCAGCAATGGATAAAGGTGCTACAAAAGATTACTATATTACAGTAGACATTGATAAAGATGTAGCACGTGGTATCCATGAGATGATCGTAGATATTGATGGTAAAGAGCATACAGTTAAACTTAAAGTCGATAGTAACTTTATGCCACCTTCACTTGAAGTATCTGTAAGCAATACCTCTGCATTTGAGCAAAATGTAGCAAAAAGTATTCAGGTAGCCATCAAAAATGTAGGACATGTTGCGGCTAAAAATGTTAAGCTTGAAATTGTTCCAAACGAAAAAGTATTTGTAGCAGATGGCAGTAATGTAAAATACGTAGAAAACATTGATAGTGGTAAGACACAAACGATCCCTGTAAGTTTAATTGTAGGGGATACAACAAGTTTTAACTTACCAGTGGAAATGAAATTAAGTTACATAGATGATTTAGGTGAGACACAAACAAGTAGTCAAGTTGTATATTTAAGCACTAAAGGTAGCGTAGCTCAAAAAGAATTAGAACTTTCAACAACAGCAGAACCACAAGGTATTAAGCAAATTGGAGATGTGTTTACAGTTGGATTTAAGGTAACAGCACCTGATGAAGCAAAAAATGTTAAACTCAGTGTCAAGAGTACAGACGGTATTGTTTCAAAGTCAAAAAGTATGTTTATTGAACCTAAATTTACAAAAGGTCAAACAAAAAGCTATATTGTAGACTTTGTAGCAACACAAAGTGTAACAACAGGTACTTATCCAATTGAAATTATTGCAGAATACACTTTAAATGGAAAAGAAGTAGCGATCAAACAATATGCGACAGTATCTATTGACAATAAAGAAGAAACTGAAGAAGAAAAAGGCAAAGGTAAACCAAAAGTTATTGTTGGAACCTATAGCTCTAATCCAGTGGTTGTAAAAGCTGGAGAAGAATTTGAACTCGAAATTGGTTTCCTTAATACACACCAAGATAAAACAGTTAAAAATTTAAAAGCTAACTTAACTGTTAAAGAACAAGGTGAAAATGATACAGGTAGCGTTTTCACACCTGTTAATGCAAGTAATACATTCTTTATTAGTGAACTTACTCCAGGTCAAATGGATGTGAAGAATATTCGTCTTTATACCATTCCAAGTGCAAAACCAAAGACTTATGATATTACACTTGAAATGGAATATGAAGATGCCAATGGCGAAGCCATTACAGCAACAGAACATTTTGGTATTCCAGTTGAGCAAGTGACAAAACTTGAAGTAGCAGAAGTGCAAGTGGAAACAGTAGAAGTAGGTATGCCAGCAGAGCTTACCGCAACCATCTACAATACAGGTAAAACAAGTATTAGTAATGTACGTATTAAAACTATTGGTGAAGGTTTTGAAGTACAAGATAACAGCTTGATTATTGGACAACTTGATAAAGGAAATTCAAAAACATATAACCCAACAATTATTCCACTTCAAGGTGGGGCCTTAACAGGACAAATCCAAATTGAATATGAAGATGTAACAGGTCAAATTCAAACCTATACCCATGACTTCCAAATGGATGTTATGGAGAGTATGATGCCACCAGACGACTTTAATCCTATGCCAGATGATATGATGCCTCCTATGGAAGATGAAAAGCCAGCAAAATGGCCAACAATACTTGGTATGATACTTGGTATGGGAATTGCCGCAGGTATCACAGCATTTGTGATGAAAAAACGCCAACGCAAATTAGAAGAGATGGATTTAGATGAGGATTAATGATTTAATTATGATGAGCGTACGAAGTTTATGGCGGCGTAAACTTCGTACCTTCCTCACCATATTAGGTGTTGTTATTGGTGCAAGTTCCATTATCCTTATGCTTTCTCTAGGGATTGCAATGGATAGCAACTTTAAAGAGCAAATGCAAAATATGCAATCGTTAACTTTAATAGAGGTTTCTCCAAATAACTGGGAGGATCCTAACGCCCCTAAGCTAGATGATAAAGCATTAGAAGCTATGGAAAAAATAGAAGGCGTACAAATGGCTATTCCTATTAGAAGTATTAATGCCTATCTAGAGTTTGGAAAGTATCGTACAAGCTGGCAAGTTGAAGTACGTGGACTTTCAGCAGAAGAAATGCAGATTTTAGGTTATAAAGTAGGTGAAGGTACACTCTTTGGGCCTACTGATACCAATGCAATCTTACTTGGGAAAGAACTTTGCAGAGAATTTGTTAAAAAGGGTCAAGAGATTAACTGGCGTAATCCACCACCTCCAATGGAGTTTGAAGTAGGTGAAGATGTACTCAAAGTAGATATTGGTGAGTATGCTTGGGATACCAATGAACCTGCAAGTGATCAAGATGGTAATCAAATAGAAGTACCAAAGGCAGCCAGAGTTACTGTAATGGGAATGTTCCCAGATGAAGACTGGGAAAACAACTATTCTTGTATTATTCCAGTAGAATTATTTGATAAGTTGAAAGAAGAACAAGAAAAGTATCAGAAAAAGCTTTATGGCGAACAAGGCAATGGTCGTTATGATGATGGAAATAAGTATCGTAATGTACGTGTAAAAGTTATTGATGAAGATCATGTTTTAAGCGTTCAACAAGCTTTAAATGATGCAGGTTATCGCGCTTATAGTCCAATGGAATACTTAGAAGAGATGAAAAAGGCTTCAAATAGTATTCAAGTGATGCTAGGTGGTATTGGTGCGATTTCATTAGTAGTAGCAGCTATTGGTATTACCAATACAATGATGATGTCTATTTATGAACGTACAAAAGAAATTGGTGTTATGAAAGTTATTGGTGCCAAGCTTACAGATATTAAGAAAATGTTCTTAGTAGAAGCCCTTTTAATTGGAGCTATTGGAGGTGCAGTCGGGGTAGCCTTTTCCTATGGATTATCCTACTTACTCAATAAGTTTGGTCCACAAATTGCGGGAGAAATGTTCTCAATGCTAGGAAGTGGAGGAACGAATGTATCCATTATTCCACCATGGTTAGCATTAGCAGCTTTAATCTTCTCAACGATTATAGGACTGATTTCAGGATACTTCCCAGCAAGACGTGCTATGGGACTTTCAGCACTATCAGCTATTCGTACAGAATAATTGATTAAGGTCATGATTCTTAAAAAAGAAGAGACTTAAAGTAGAGGTAGATAAAGTTATTATATATAAAAGGAGTAGTTACAAAATAAAATGTAACTACTCCTTTTATGTTTTATTTATTAATAACGGAACCAATATTTTTGAGAATGATAGAAAGTGTACCATCTACATTGTTGATAAATTCGATTTTATCTGGATCGTTGAGCATTTCAGTTGGTAATTTAAGCTCAATCCCAGTATTAGTTTTAATTTTATGTGAAGTATATTTCTTACCTACTTTTTCAGCATGAGGAATTTCAATTGCTTCTTCTGTGATCCCTTGTTCTTCAAAAACAGCACGACAGGCTTCTTTAATAGGTTCATGGTCAGCAAAAGTTTCATCTAAGACATCGTTAACACGAATGGTACTTGTATGGTCAATACTTTTTGCAATGTTTGTCTTAGCAAAAGAAAGGGCCTCTAATTTATTATCAAAGTTTTCTTCAATAGCGCCTGTAATCACTTGTTCTACAATCTTAATTTTTTGTTTTGTAGAAAGAGAAGTGGTTGTACCAAGTAAGTTGTGTAGATAGTGTTCTTTATGTCCATCTAGTAGAAGAATTTCACAAGTTTCTAAATTAATAATAGCAGCTTCTTGGATTTTGCTTGAAGTCTCAGGGAAAATGGTTTTATGCTTGATAATTTGGTTAACTGGACCTGTCCCATCTTGATCCACAACGTGAGTATAGGCTTCTTTGTAATTCAGCTTAAAGAAAGCAATATAAGGAATTTGATCACGTTTAAACTTTGTAACAATCAAATCTCCATTAGGAATGTTTTCTAAAGTCTGCATATAGGCATAAAATTGTCCTGCCAGTTCACAAGAAAAAGTATAGAAGTCTGGAATGCCTGCACGAATAGTTTCAGCCCAAGATGAAGTTTCTTCAAAAATAGCATGAGAAACACTATGGCTATCAAATAAGTCTGTTAAGTAAGTTGTAATATAAGCTTCAATTTCATCTTTAAGTACAAGCGGTTTAGAGGACATAATAGGTACTCCGTGGCCAAGGTCTAAAAGATGAATAATCGTTTGATCAAATAATATACTCATAAATTTTACTACCCCTTCTAAATTGTCATACACTCTATTATGCTAAACTTTGAGATAAAAGTAAACCCTTCCAGCGTACTGGAAGGGAGCTTTTTAAGGCATAAGTTCAGCGATTTTAGTAACAGCTACGTAAATTTGAGAGATTTTATACCAAGTATCCTTACCTACAATGCCATCTGGATTGAGATGGAAAATCTGTTGGAAGGTCTTAACTGCTTCTTGTGTTGCCTCATCAAAATTACCTGTTGTACGTACTTTGGGAATAAGTGGATAGTTATTAGAAATACGGTTAAGTTGCTCTTGAATCGTACGTACTGCTGGGCCACTATCACCTAGTCTAAGAGGTGTACCAGGATAAGATTCAGGTACACCAGATACAACAGGTGCTTGTGGGAATGTAATATCTGAACCATAATAATAACGTAAGATTTCCTCATAACTTCTACCTTCATCACCAAGTGCTTTACTACCCCATTGGGTCATCCAGTTTGGACAGGTGGATTTTGCGCCATCACAATACTGTGTCAGGAGAGGTTGCTCTACACCTGGACGTTTTACATAGGTATCAAAAATACGGTCAACTTGAAGTGAGATGGTATCAAAAATATCTCGCCCATAGAAGAAGGCATGGTCAAAAGCAGTTGAGTTTGTAATCGTAAAATTCTTCCCTTGATTTCTATACCATTCTGTATAAACACGATTGAGCGTAAAAGATATAATTGCAACAACATTGGCACGGATCGTTTCTAGTGGCCAAGTTGGATAAATCTCAGATGAAGCGACGTTCTTGATATAATCTTTAAAGAGAACGGAGTAGTTAGGCGCACTATTGTTACTTGGTGTACCTGTATGGACGATAACGAATTCAGGCACAACAACTTCAGGTAGTACAACAAATCCGGGAGACGAAGTATCTTTGATAGAGGATTCTGGGATCTTAGGTGGATAGTCACCGTATAGTGTAGGTGGACCAATGGTGATTTCATCAGTTTGTTGCCTCATATACTTTGAACGGTTTGCTGTAAAGAGAATAGGTTGTTCACTACTAATGAGTTGAATAGGTTGAATAGAACGGATATTAGCAAAAATCTGAGTACCATTTACGACTGTAGAAATATATTCTGGTGCATTCACTTCAACAATAAAAGACGAAAATGGTGTCTCAATGGTTTGAGGCGACTGCGTAAGTTCTTCGGAGGGTGCATTAAGCGATAATGGAGGTGTTTGGCCATTAGCATTTGTCTTTAGCTGTGCAATAATACGTTCACCTGTTGAAGTTTGTTGTTTAATAGTAACTGGCACATCTGATATAGGACGTAAAGCAGTTAGTGTAGGATCAGTTGTAACATCTACAACTAAAGTACCAGTAGATTGTCTCGACATGATGGGGGGGTAACGAAAATTTCTCATCTTTATACCTCCTTCAATAAAAAGCATAAGGGTTACTACCTATAATATATGACAGCATTTTATAAAACTATGAATAAAGACAAAAATAAGGACAGCCAAAAGCTGTCCTTATTTGATAGTAATTGTATGGGTACATGTAAAAGTTTTATGAGGCATAAGATGATTTAAATCTGATTTTGTACTGAGTTCACTTGTTTCATCTTCAAAGTCTGCATGGCCATACCATGGTTCAATACATACAAATGGTGAAGGTGAAAGTGGTGACCAAATCCCTAAGAATGGGAAGCCATCAAAACCAACTTCAATTTGTTTATTATGTTTCTTACTTGCTAAGGTTACATATTTACTTGTATAGTCCCCATAAACAAGGGCATCCTTTGCAAAAAGTTCTGTAGAAAGTTCAAGTGGAGTAGTCACACATTTTTGTACATCTCTTTTGAAATAGCCTTCAGGTGTAAGGGGCATGAAAGTGACTTCTTCTTCTTTATCAAAGGTAATGGTGTAGTCTTCCATTGTTTCGTCTTCAAAAAGTGGACATCTAAAGCCAGGGTGTGCACCGATTTTGAAGAACATTTCTTTAGTATCTTCATTAATTACTTCATAGCCAATAGATAATGTTTTATATTCCAGCGTATAAGTTACTTTTAAAGTGAAATTAAATGGGAAAAGTGTTTTAGTTTTTTCATCACTACGAAGAACAAAAGTAATTGCTGAAGTAGTTTGGTGATCTACGTCAAATACAAGGTCACGTGCAAAACCATGTTGTCCAACTGTAAATTCATTACCTTCTACAGTATATTTATTGTTAGTTACTTTTCCAACTAAAGGGAAAAGTATAGGGGTATGTCTGCCCCAATATGTAGGATCAGCAGTCCAAATATATTGTACATGATCTTGATCAATAAGCTCAGTAAGCTCAGCACCAGCATCTTTGATGATGGCAGTTAAATAGTCATTTTGTATACGAAAGTTCACGATATCACATCCTTAAAAAGTCTTTATTAGCATTATAGTATATTCTTATAGGATTCGCTAGTGTGAAATGAGGAGTATGAATGCCAAAAAGTTGCATAAGCTATGAAGTATACTAGAAGGAGATGAATGACATGCCAAAGAAAAATACAAGAAGGATGCTCTATGTAATACTTATCATTTATCTGTTTAGTACGATTTTAGTAAGTGCAAAACCAAGTGCATTTATTGTTACAAATGAAATCGTATGTGGAGAAGAGACACTTCATGAATACAAACATGTATCTAGCGGATTAAGTGTAGTATGGATAGAAAATAAAGATCCTAATAAAAGTTTTACACTAGGTGTAAAGACGCCTACAACAGATAATACAGGGGTTAATCACATTATTGAACATACTATTTTTACAGGGTCCAAGAAGTATCCATCTTCTACCTTATTTTTTGATGCAAGTAGTAAATATCCTAATTTATTTATGAATGCTATGACAAGTTCAGATATGACGGTATTTCCTTTTGCGACATCTCATAATGCTTGTTTTGATACCTTAATGTCAATTTATTTAGATAGTATATTAAATCCTAATATGACATTAGATGCTTCGAGCTTCTATGAGGAATCTTTTCACTACAATCCTACAACGAAGCAGTATGGTGGGGTAGTATATAATGAAATGAAGGGTGCAAATAACGATAAAAATAGACAAGTGTTTAGAGCAATAAGAGGTGGCCTCTATGAAGGGACACACTATGCTAATGATAGTGGTGGTGACCCAAGCTTTATACCAGACTTATCTTATGAACAATTTATAGAAACATATAAAGGTTTTTATTATCCTAGTAATATGATGATTGTTTTATATGGAGATTTACCAATCAATCATGTTTTAGAATTGATTGATGAAGCGTTTAAAGATATTCCATTATCAGATAAACAGATAGATGTAAATGTTAAACCTATACTTGAACAACAAGAAAAGACACTTTATTTCAATCAAAATGGTGGTGGAAGCTATCTTATTAAAAGTTTTGTAATTGAAAAAGATTTGACCAGTGATGAAATGCTGGATATGGATCTTTGGGTAAGTGCTTATTTAGTAGATGAAAATTCTTACTTTATGAAAGAACTCAAAAGACAAGGTATACCACATGTACAAGTGATTAAAGACAGTTATGTTAAGTATCCATCTTACTCCATTGTAGTAGGTGAAATTGAAAAGAGTAAGATAGAATCAACTAAAGCAATTTTGGAATGTGTTTTAAAAGAACTAGAGAGTCAAACAATAGATATTGAGACAGAACGCAATATTATTGCTAAAAACCAACTTGTAGCATGTAGTGAAGAATTATCATCAACTAGAGGAATAGAGATTGCACAAAGTTATTTAGATGCATGGGCACATGACAAGTCTGGAGACTACTATTTTACAGATAAAGCCCATATAAATAGAATAAATCAAGTACCTGAAAGCTGTAGAGAAATTCTACTAAACAGCCCTTCTATGACTATCAAACTGTTACCTAAAAAAGCTGATGTTATACAACAAGACCAAGGAAGATTAGAAGGTGAATGGAGTGAACGTCTAGAGAAAATGGCAGTTTGGCAAAAAGAAACGAAACATTTGCCACTTCCAGACATAAACTTTAAAGATTTAATGGTTCATAAGACTGTACCCTATCAAATTAAAGAAAAAGATGGTATTAAATATGTAATGACTAAAAATGATGGACCATTAAAATGTACTTCATTTTATATACCGACAGGACATATTAAGCAAGAAGATTTACCGAATCTTTTCTTATATGGACAATTTCTAAAAAAGGTATCTGCTGAAAAAACACCTTTTGAGACCATTATGAATGCAGAAATTGTGGCAAGTGGCAATGAGGGGATAGAGCCTTATTTAAAGATTACTATATTAAGCAATAAAAATTTTGATCCATTAGTTACTTATGAAGAAGCAAGGCAAAAGTTGCTTTCAAAAGATAATGAGTGGTTTGATGAACAATTACAAAACTTTATGGGGCAATTTAAAGATAACTTTACACAAGATATGTTAGGAACTTTGAAGTGGCTCAATGCATCGGGGCAAAAGGGGTATAAACGCTATTTATTTGAACAACATTATCCGCTGTATACCTATGCTAGAAAAATTAGAACTTCAAAAGATATAACTTATATTGATAAAATTAAGCAACTAAACCTTCCACTTTCAGAGGGAATGCTTATAGGTATCCAAGGTGATCAAGCATTCCAAAAGGCAACTTTAGCTCATGTTCAAGAGTATTTCAAAGAACATAAGATAGCAAGGCCTGAACAAGTAACTTATGATTTTACTCAATATGCTTCTATTAACGTATACTATAAAGATACTCCTGTAGATTATGTCGTATTTAGTTATGATAAAGAGGAAGACCTCATAGAAGGTTCGGATTATGTTATGGCTTCTTATATGACGAATCAGTATTTGCGACCAGTGTTACGTGCGGAGCATGGGGCATATGGAAGTAGTATGTTTGCGAAATATCCAAGTAGCTTAATTGTATATACTTATAGAGACCCTAATTTTTTAGAATCCATTAAAGGTATTCAATCAGCTCCTGGTATTTTGCGTGAAAATCTAAATAAAGAAGCCCTAGAAGTAGCTAAGCTGGATGCACTAGCAGAGTACCAACGTCAAATGAATCTAGTAGGAAATGCATTTGAGAAAGGCAGCTTTATAGAAAGTTGTATCTTAAGAGGAATAAAACCTGAATCTTTATTAAAAATTCAACGAGAAATTCTTGATACAAGCCAAAAAGATTTAGATGAAAAATTAAGCTTATTACCATATTTATTAGGTAATGGACAATTAGGGATTTGTACAGGAAATAAACAAATTCAAGCGCAAAAACAAATGAATATATATAGAGAGAAATAGACATAAAAGAGACAGAATAACAAGACATAAAAGTTCAGAATGATAAAGATTCTGAACTTTTATATTGAATTTTGTTCTCAATTAGCTATAATAGAAGGGAGTAAAAATTAGAAAGAAGTGATAAAATGAAGAAGAAAACATGGCTTATTTTAGTGTTAGTAGTTGCTTATATAGGATTTATTTTATATAAACATAATGAACGTAGTATGTTAATGGAGCAGGCAGAAAAAGAACAGTTAGAAGTTGTGACCTCTTTTTATCCTATGTATGTACATACAAGTGCGATTATGCAAGGAACACCTCATAAAGTGATTAATATGGCAGATCAGACAGTAGGGTGTTTACATGATTATCAGTTAACTGTTCAAGATACTAAGAAGTTATATGAAGCAGATATTCTTGTAATTAATGGATTAGGGAGTGAAACATTTATTGAAAAAGCTTATAAGCAAAATCCAAACTTACAAGTTATAGATTCTAGTCGTCTAGTAGAAGAATATTTGCATGAAGATGAAGAAAATATAGATGAAGCAGAAAATCATATTCATGAGGATGAAGACCACGATCATGAAGATGAAAATGCTATACATGAAGAAGATGTTTTACATGATGAGGAAATTGGGCATACTCATGAAACAGGCGAAGCAGAGGATGGACATCACCATGAGAATGATCATATTTGGTTAAGTTTAGAAGGGACTATTGCTCAGGTTCAGGAGATCACTAATAGACTTTGTGAACTAGATCCAGCTTATAATGAAATTTATAGAAACAATGCAAACAACTATATTGCAGAAATTCAGGCACTTAGTCAGGTTGCTAATCATGAAATGGAAATGCTAAAAGATAAAAAAGCAGTAACTGTACACGATGCATTTTATTACTTAGCGAAGGACCTTGATATAGAAGTAGTCGAGAATATACCAGAAGGCAGTTATGAGAATGCTTCTGCGAGACAAATTGAAAAGCTAATCAACCACATGAAAGAAGAAGAGGTAGAGGTTATTTTTACAGAAGCAAGAAATCAAGATTTAGCGATTCTAAAAACGATTCAGAGTGAACTCTCATGTAGGGTTTATGTGTTAGATGCATTAGTTACAGAACCAGATGAGATAGTACAACAAGGGACCTTTGAATATGTAGAACGAATGAGAAGAAATATTGAAACAATTAGAGAGGCGTTTAAAAATGAGTGAGTGTAAATTTTGTTGTACAGAAATGAAAGGTGTATCAGTAAGTAAAGAAGGTAATAGTTTATTACAAGACATTAATGTACATTTTCATTGTAATGAAATTACAGCAATTGTTGGTCCTAATGGGGCGGGGAAGACAACATTATTTAGAACCTTGTTAGGTGAGATGCCTTATACAGGTGAAATTAAACATCATATGCATGAGTATGAAAAAAGAATGCATAATCCTATTATTGGATATGTTCCTCAACATTTGAACTTTGATAAGACAACGCCTATAACAACGTTTGATCTCTTTTCAGCTTGTATGCAAAAACGTCCAATTTGGACGAGAATGAGGACCTCTTTGCGTAAAGAAGTAGAAAAAGCACTTGCAGAAGTGAAGTTAGATTATGCCATTGATCGTAAGATTGGTATGTTATCTGGGGGGGAACTTCAACGCGTACTCTTAGCATTAGCTTTGCAACCTAAACCAGATTTACTTTTACTAGATGAACCTATATCTGGTGTAGATGTTAATGGACAGAAATTATTTTATGAAACTGTGCAAGAACTTAAACATAAGTATCATATGGCAATTGTACTTATTACCCATGAAATTGGGCAGCTAGAACTTATTTGTGACAATGCTATCTTACTTAATAAAAAGATATTAGCAATGGGAGACCCTCTTACAGTAAGGCAAGAAGCGGTTAGACAAAAACAATTTCAAGTAGGGGGTGGATTAAATGGAAGTACTTTATAGTATAGTAGATTTTTTATTCCCTTTTGATTTTTTACAGATGGCTTTTATGAAAAATGCTTTTATAGGCGTACTCATTGCAGCCCCTATGTTAGGTCTACTTAGTACAATGGTTGTAAGTCAGAAAATGGCCTTTTTCTCTGATGCAATAGGTCATAGTGCTCTTACAGGTATTGGGATTGGTGTTATTTTAGGTTTTTTAAGTCCGACGGCTTCCATGCTGATTTTTGCAATCATATTAGGTCTCTTGATTGCCTACTTTAGCTATAAGCATCAAGAGACCACCGATACGATTATTGGTATTTTCTCAGCAGGAACAGTGGCATTAGGAACTATGTTACTTTCTAAAAATGGGAACTTTAATCAATATACCAGATACTTGATAGGAGATTTATTAAGTATTAGAGGTGAAGACTTAGCTGTATTACTGATTGTAAGTTTAATTGTACTTGGTATATGGTATTTTATTTTTAATGATTTAGTAGTAACAAGTTTAAATATATCATTAGCAAATAGTAGATCTATTCATACACTACTTTTACAAATGGTCTTTACATGTGTAGTGGCTGTAGTTGTAGTATTATGTATTCCATGGATTGGGGTAATGTTGATCAATGCTTTTCTTATTTTGCCAGGTGCTATTAGTAGAAATATAGCAGGGAATATGCGACAATATCATTTTTATTCTGTATTTTTTGCACTTTTTAGTGGCGTTCTTGGGCTATGGCTTGCTTATATCTTAGGGACATCAGCAGGTGCAACCATTGTCGTAATTATGACCTGTTGTTATATTGCGACTTCTCTTCTAAAAAGACTAACATATTGACATCTTTCTTCTACAATTATACAATAGGGATGGTTGTTAAAAATTTAATTTAAAGATAGTCTTTAAATTGTTTGAGTAGAAAGGAGTCATAGCGATGATGTACTCACATGAAGTAGAACAAATGTGTCCTCTTGCAAAAGGACCTAATCACGGACCAGCTCCAATTCCACAAGAAGGAAGATGGGTTCAGTCTAAAGAAGTTACAGATATAAGCGGTCTTACACACGGTGTAGGCTGGTGTGCTCCACAACAAGGTGCTTGTAAATTAACATTAAATGTTAAAAACGGTATCATTGAAGAAGCATTAGTAGAAACAATCGGTTGTTCTGGTATGACACACTCTGCAGCGATGGCAGCAGAAATCTTAACAGGTAAAACTATCTTAGAAGCATTAAATACTGACTTAGTATGTGATGCAATCAATACAGCAATGAGAGAATTATTCCTTCAAATCGTATACGGAAGAACTCAAACTGCTTTCTCAGAAGGTGGTCTTCCAATCGGTGCTGGTCTTGAAGACTTAGGAAAAGGACTTCGTAGCCAAGTTGGTACAATGTACGCAACAGTAGCTAAAGGACCAAGATACCTTGAAATGGCTGAAGGTTATGTAACAAAAATCGGTGTTGATGAAAACAACGAGATTATCGGTTACCAATTCATCCACTTTGGTAAAATGATGGATATGATCAAAAAAGGTATGGAACCAGCAGAAGCAATGCAAAAAGCTACAGGTCAATACGGAAGATTTGATGACGCAGCTCGTCAAATCGACCCAAGACACGAGTAAGAAGGAGGTGCAGTAATATGCCATTATTTGAATCTTATGATAGAAGAATTAACCAAATCAATGCTGTATTAAATCAATACGGTATTAAAGACTTAGATGAAGCAAAAGCTATTTGTGATGAAAAAGGTGTAGACGCTTACAACCTTACAAAAGAAATCCAACCAATCGCTTTTGAAAATGCATGTTGGGCTTACGTAGTAGGTGCAGCTATCGCAATCAAAAAAGGTTGTACTTTAGCAGCTGATGCAGCTGAAGCAATCGGTGAAGGTCTTCAAGCTTTCTGTATCCCAGGCTCAGTAGCTGACGATCGTAAAGTAGGTCTTGGACACGGTAACTTAGGAGCTATGCTTCTTAGAGAAGAAACTAAATGTTTCGCATTCTTAGCAGGTCACGAATCATTCGCTGCTGCTGAAGGTGCTATCGGTATCGCTAGATCTGCAAACAAAGTTCGTAAAGAAGATTTAAGAGTTATCTTAAATGGTCTTGGAAAAGATGCAGCTCAAATCATCTCTCGTATTAACGGATTTACATACGTTCAAACACAATTTGACTATGCTACAGGTAAAGTAAGCATCGTTAAAGAAATCGCTTACTCAAATGGCGAAAGAGCAAAAGTTCGTTGTTACGGTGCTGACGATGTTCGTGAAGGTGTTGCAATCATGCATATGGAAGGCGTAGACGTATCTATCACAGGTAACTCTACAAATCCAACACGTTTCCAACATCCAGTAGCTGGAACATACAAAAAAGAATGTGTTGAACAAGGCAAAAAATACTTCTCAGTAGCTTCAGGTGGTGGTACTGGACGTACACTTCACCCAGATAACATGGGTGCAGGTCCAGCTTCATACGGTATGACAGATACAATGGGAAGAATGCATTCAGATGCACAATTCGCAGGTTCTTCATCAGTACCAGCTCACGTTGAAATGATGGGACTTATCGGTATGGGTAATAACCCAATGGTAGGTGCTACAGTAGCAGTAGCTGTTGCTATCCAAGAAGCAATGCACAAATAAGAACTGAACCTAATATTTTAAATGATTACAGATTATATTATCTGATAATCTAAATGTAAAATAGGTAATCAATTCATAAATTATTACAAAAATGAGTTAGCCACGTCATTTTAAGCAAAATGCTTATGACGTGGCTAATTTTTTATAACAAAATAGTTCCCTTGTTTAATTACTGATAGAGTTATGACTAAAAAATAAGTTTATGTACGAAAAGTATAAAGTATACTTTTTAAGATAATTTTGTATAAGCAATCACTTTTTCGACTTTTTTCATATAATATATCAGTATAAAAAAAGGGGGAGTAAATAATGATAAGAAATAGGTATAATAGATCTTCTGATACATGTTGTAATACTTATTGTTGCTGTGACTGTTATTCTTACTGGGAATCACCTTGTAGGTGTCCGGGGGGCATAACAGGAGCCACGGGAGCCACGGGCCCAACAGGCCCAGCAGGAGCAAATGGAAAAGACGGTGCCACAGGAGCGACAGGTGCAACAGGAGCAGCCGGAAAAGATGGAGCCACAGGAGCCACAGGAGCAGCCGGAAAAGATGGAGCCACGGGAGCAACAGGAGCAGCCGGAAAAGATGGAGCCACGGGAGCAACAGGAGCAGCCGGAAAAGATGGAGCGACAGGAGCAATAGGAGCAGCCGGAAAAGATGGAGCTAATGGAGCCACGGGCCCAACCGGACCAGCAGGAGCGAATGGAAAAGACGGTGCCACAGGAGCCACAGGTGCAACGGGAGTAGCCGGAAAAGATGGAGCAACCGGAGCCACGGGAGCAGCCGGAAAGGATGGAGCCACAGGAGCAACCGGAGCCACGGGAGCGGCCGGAAAGGATGGAACCACGGGAGCAACCGGAGCCACGGGAGCGACCGGTGCTACAGGGGCTGAACCACTTATTCCTACAAAACAATTTCGTTCAGTTGGAGCGCCAGATACAACCAATCAAGAAATTAGTGTTGAAGCACCACCTAAACAATTCCCAGTTGAATTTACAAATCTTTATTCAGCAGAAGGAACAGATATTACAGGTGGTCCAAATACAGTAAGTAATACTCCATCAACACCTTTTACAACACTCTCATTAGCTGGTGGACATAGTTATCTTATTAATTTCTGTCTTAAGGTTACATTTAATACGACGTCTACAGCGACCGTAATAGGTGAGATATCAGCTGGTTTGTATATTGGTACACAAGTCTTATATGCTTCTGATGTTTCTAACACAGGGCAACACGAAGTTTCTGTATCTGGTACGGCTATTGCAACGATTACAACTACTTCTAACTTACAACTTCTAGCGAGAGCAAATTCACATGACTGTAATGTTATTAATGCCAGTCTTACTGTAGTGGAAGTTTCTTAAAGATATCCTTTAGAGTGTTGAGAAAATAACCATATATAAGTTATTTTAGGGTATACATTCATGTATAAAACATCACATATACTAAAAAAATGATAACTAAATAATTAATTGATGCAATAGTTTACAAGAAAGTACAAGATAGATTTATATGGGTAATAAGTAGTTATTATTTAAAGTAATGTAAAAATAGTAAAAATTATACAAAGAGGTCTGGTGTAGATCTCTTTTTTTTGTTGAAATGACCAAGAAAGTGCATAAAACAACAAGAAAATTATATGTGAATTGTAGTATAATATAAAATCATAATATAGTTTACATATCGTGATAATTTCGCTTAATTCAAGGGGGAAGAATTATGAAGAAAATAGGTATGAGGGCTAAACTTATTAGCGTATTTTTGCTTATAAGTATGTTACCTATTCTGGTCATTGGAAGTATTGCACTTTCGAAGTCCATAGAGACTATCCAAAATGAAGTAGGGTTTTATTCAAATAAGACAGTTACTTTAATGGGGAAAAATATTGATATGATGGTTGGTGAAGTGGAGAAGGATCTAGTATCGTTAATGAGTGATCAAACAGTACTGCAGGCAGGGAGAGTGCCTGGTTTCCAAAATGAATACACAACTACACAAACTATTAAAAATGCATTAGTCAAAATATGTCAAAGTAATCCTTATATCAAAGACAATATTTTTGCAACATCGGGAGGAAATATTGTAAATGGGAGTTTTAAAAACTTAAATGACTTTAGTTGGGAGTCATTGAGAGAAGAAGGTATTTTAGGTGAAGTACTTGAAGAGAATAATACATTGTGGGTAAAAGGATATAAAAGTGAAAATGATTTATTTGCGTTTAGGCATATTATTGACCCTTCAACAGGAAAAAGTTTAGGTATTGCAATTTTTAAAATTAATACAGCTGAATTCCAAAAACATTTAGGCGTTATTCAAGAAGAGGGAGATGATACACAAATTTTTATTATTGACAATGCCCATACGGTATTAGTGGACAAGAATGGAGCAAACATAGGAATTAAGGCTGAGGAAGCGTATCCAACACTTTTTGATACAACAGAAGGATACTTATTTAATACACCGAATACATCTAACTTTGGTAACGAAAACTTTACAGTGTATACAGCATGTAATAGTGGAAAGTGGAAAGTAATTTTAACCAGCTCTGTAGAGAGTATTTTAAAGGGTACACATACTATTCAATTTAGTATAGTTGCAGTATGTATCATTAGTGTTTGTTTAGCAATTATCATTGCTGTAATTATATCAGGTGGCATTGCTAAACCTATTTATAACATGGTTCGACATATGAGACATGCAGAAAAGGGAGAACTCAATTTTGAAGTTAGACTAGAAGGTGATAAAGATATTAGAAATCTTGGAAGTTCCTTTAAGAATATGATCCAACATATTAGTGGATTAATTAAAGAGACAATGCAAGTAGTTGGTCTAGTGAATACAAATGCCTTAGATGTTAAGGCTATGGCGAGCAGTACAAAGGAAAGTGCAAGTAAAGTTTCCCACGCAGTTCATGACATTGCAGCAGGGGCAAATAGTCAGGCCGATGAAGTACAATATTCCATGGAACGCATGCAAAATTTGACAGGATCTATTGAGGGTGTTGTCCTTAAAATTGATAGTATTACGCAAGTGACAAAACAAACAGCTCATATTAGTCATCTTACAACTGAAACACTTAAAGAACTTAATGAACAAACAGAGAGATCAAGAAAGATTACGACAGGGATTGAAGAAGATATAGAACAATTAGATGATGATGCAAAACAGATTATAGAAGTGATTCATCTAATTGAAGGAATAAGTGAGCAAACAAACTTACTTTCTTTAAATGCGGCAATTGAAGCCGCACGTGCAGGAAATTATGGCAAAGGCTTTAGTGTTGTAGCAGATGAGGTAAGAAAGTTGGCTATTCAGTCAAAAGAAGCAACGAAGAAGATTCGAACCATTATTAGCAATGTTGAAAATCAAGTAGAACAGACAGTAGAGGGTGCAAGAAAGGCATCATTAGTATTTGATTATCAAAGGACCATCGTTCAAAAGACTACATTAGCTTTTACAGAGATTATAAAAGCCATGAATGAGATTTATAGTCAAATGGAATCCATGCATGGTTCTATTGGCAAAATGGACCAAGATAAAGATGAAGTAGTTGCTTCTGTTACACGTATTCAAACGGTAGTGCAAGAAGTGGTAGCCATCACAGAAGAGTTACTTGAGGCTAGCGCAAGACAAAATGAGGATTCTGATAAAATGAATAAATGTGCGGATGCACTTACAGGAAATGTCCATAACCTACAAAAAACGATTGCGACATTTAAAATTGGCTAAATTAGAAAAGGACACTTTTAGATTATAAAGTGTCCTTTTTATATTATTTACAACACCAAAGTAAGTGCAAAATGCCAGAAAAAAACATGAAATGCCAAAAATATATATGTATATAATAATTTTAATTTAGTAAAATTTTATATATAAGTATAAAGGTTATGAAAGAGAATGGGGGAGTATTCTTGGCAACTTTTACATACATTGCGAAAGATATTGAGGGAAATGTTCAAAAGGGTAAAATGGAAGCGGAGCATAAAGAGGATTTTTTTAGCATACTTAAACAAAAACAGCTTTATTGTATAGATTTTAAGGAGTTTAGTGAAAAAAAGGCTGTCAAAGGCTCAAAGATACCAATGAAACAGTTAGTGGTTTTGTGTAGACAGTTTGCAACGATGTTAACATCAGGTGTTTCTCTCATAAAATGTATTGATATTTTATATCAGCAAGCAGAAGATAAAAAATTAAAAGATACCTTATTAAATGTATATGAAGATGTTCAAAAAGGCAATGCATTGTCAAGAAGCTTAAAAGCACAAGGAAAATGTTTTCCTAATCTATTTATTAGTATGGTTGAGTGTGGAGAAGAGAGTGGTACGTTGGATCAGACACTTTTAAGAATGGCAACGCACTATGAAAGTGAAAATAAACTTCAAAATAAGGTAAAGAATGCTATGATCTATCCTATTATTTTAGGGATCGTTTCTTTTGGGGTAGTATTACTTTTATTATTATTTGTAGTACCCACATTTGCAGAGATGTTTGCAGATTATGGTGAACTACCAGCAGTAACGCAACTTTTGCTTGATATGAGTGAGGGATTGCAACAGTATTGGTTAGCAACCATTTTTATTGGAATACTGATTGGTTTTAGCTTATATTTACTGTTTAAAACAGTAGCATTTAAAAAGGGATTTGATAAGGTTAAAATCACGATGCCTGTTGTGGGTAAGCTAAACAAAATTATATTAAGTGCTAGGTTTGCCGAGACAACAGCAACCCTTTATGCATCAGGGATGTCTTTAATAAATGTTTTAGAGATTACTCAGAGCGTTATTCATAATACATATATAGATGAAGGATTTATCAAAGCAAAGGAAGATGTAAGTAAAGGAATTGCTTTGTCAGAAGCTATGAGGCAAATTGGTATTTTTCCACCAATGCTCTCAAATATGATTCTGATAGGAGAAGAATCGGGACGTTTAGAAGAAATACTTGATAAAACAGCAGCTTTTTATCATGAAGAAGCAGATGCTGCAGTACAGAAAATGGTGTCATTATTAGAACCAGCTATGATTATTATTTTAGGAATAATGGTTGCATTCATTGTAGGTGCTATTTTACCACCGATGTATGAAATGATGGGGAATATTGGTTAAGAGAAAGGTAGAAAGAGGGGGAAGGCATGTTATTAGCAATAGATATAGGAAGCCGAAATATTCATATTGTAGAAGGTGAGTACCATGCAAAGCGTTTTAAAATTGGGCGAACAGTTACGACTTTAACACCTGAAGGAGCTGTAGTAGATGGTGAAATTGTAAATGTAAATGAAATAATTACGAAATTACGTAATACGTTGCAAAAGAATAAATTAAGTAGTAAGAATGTTGTGTTTACAGTTAATCCAGGGAATATGATGAGTCGTAAATTTATTATACCTAATGTGAAGAAAACAGAGACTATCCCTATTTTGCAAAATGAAATGGAATCGCTAATGAATTTTTCAGAACCACATATTGTAGATTATACAGACGTCGAGCGCACAGAAGAAGGAACCTTTAGTATAGAAACAGTAGCGCTTTCTAAAGAAACCATTAAACAATATTTTCATATTGCTAAAGCATTAAAACTAAGGCCCAAAGCATTAGATATTCATCAGAATGCAGTCTATAAATTTGTTTTAACATGTAATGAAATTGATTATAAAAATATTATTGTTGCAGACATAGGTAATAGTTATATGAACACCTATTTGTTCAGAGATCGTACAAGAGTTTTTGCAAGGCGTATGTTGATTAATACAGAACAATATGAACGGACACTTGTATCATTAGGAAAATTAAGGGCGCTCAATCACGATTTTTCATTACTAGATTTATCACCAAAGACATTAAGTGAAGATCCAGTATTAGAGAATACAATTACTTTATATTTATCCAACATTGTAGACCAGCTTCAAAGAGTTATGCAGTTTCATATGAGTATGGGGACTAAAGGGCAAGTAAGTCAAGTAAGTAATATTTATTTAAGTGGGGCCATGGCAAATATGAAAGGTATTACAGAATATATTCAGTCTTATATGGATATACCAGTAGAAAAAATTGATGATATTGCGGATCCACGAGTTTGTAAGATGGATAGATTACCACAGTATCTCAATGCAGTTGGGGCATTAATAAGACTGGATTAGGGGGGAAAGCATGCTTATTAAAGATATTAACTTTTTTGAACGGTATATGGAAGAAAAGAAAAGAGCTAAAAATATTTCAAAAAAGGCTATAGGGCAAATTTTAACGGTGTCGAGTATTGTAATTGGGACAATTGTTACTGCATCTATTATGCAAGTAGTAAATGGAGACTTACAAAGCAATATAGATCATATTAATACCTATATTCATTCGGAAGATGTAGCAAGACAAAGTGCAGATGTAGCTGCTAAAGAAGCCATTTTGAATAATGCAGTTGAATACTTTAATGCAATAGAAACTGCTAATCAAAAACTTGCAACAATTATCAAACCAGATCGAGAGTTGATTACAAATCTGACATCTCTATTACCGAATGGGACAAGCATTACCAGTTTTTCAATAAGTGGAGGAAATATTCTGTTACAATGTGCAAGTGATCAAGAAAGTACGTTAGCAACGTATGTACATAACCTGAGAAGTTTGAAATCTGTTTTTAGCGTTAATTATAGTGGTTATCAAAAAAATGAAAGTAAGTATACAACCTCTATCCAAATCACTTTAAATCCAGGAGGTGAGTAAGATGCAGTTATCCAATAAAGAGAAAAATCTTTTGTTTGTATTAGCATTGGTAACAGTATGTGTTGTTTGCTTAAGGTTTGTTCTACTTCCAATGTTTGAGAAGAATAGTGATTTGAAAGTTCAGTTAGAACAAGCAGAACAAAATCAGCATGAGGTACAAATACGTCTAAGTAAGCTGAATACCATTGATGAAGAAGTAGAAAAGGTACTTGAAGAAACAATGATTGCAACGAAGCCATTTTTTACAGTTGTAGAGACAGAGTATCTGCATAAATGGGCGGTAAAAGTTGCCCAACAAGCTAATTTGCAAGTACAATCTCTGGCGATAGGAGGGAAAAACATCAGTGCTGTTAGCTCGTATAGTATAGAAAATAGTAATCAATCTTATCCTATAGGCGATTTTTATCACAACATGGTAAATTCAACAACTACAGAAGACCCAAGTATAGAACAGGATCAAGGGATGAATGGAGACGGGAAAGATGCAGTCGTACAAATGCCTATTCAACTTAATGTTAAAGGGACAAAAAGTCAGTTGATACAGTTTGCTACCAATATGGCTAGTATGGATAAGCATGTAGTATTACAAGGATTGGATTTACAGAATTTTGATAAAGATGAAGAACGAGATGTGACCTTGAGTATGGTATTGTATAGTATTCATAAAGAAGATGATGGGGTGTTAAATTATCAATTTTAAAGTTAGGTGAAAATAATGGATAAAGACCAAAAAGGCTTCACATTAGTAGAAGTTTTAGTGAGTATGGGGATATTTATGTTGGTACTGATAGCTTTTGGAAGTTTATTACAAATTAATTTATTGATGAACCGTAGAAGTTTAGATATTGTACAAAATAGTACTAACATATCAAATGACTTATTAGAAGGAAACACAGCAACGTCATCAGTGCCCTCTTTTTTGATTGCTTTTAGCAATGGTAAGGTAATAAGTGTTGAAGGTTATAATGAAAAAATTAATGTAGAGACAGATACGGTACCGGATTTATATCAAAACTTTAAAACAACTAAAGTAGAGTCTAGACCATAGAAAGAGGGGATAGCTTGAAAAGGAGTCAACAAGGAAATATTTTATTTGTTGTAATTATTGTATTTGCAGTAGTCCTCTTATTAGGAACAGGATTATTGACGATTACAACAGCTACTCACAAAGATGCTATAAGATATGTAGATAAGAAACAAGCAAGTAACATGGCAAAATCTGCACTAGAGATACTGGTATATTATTTTGAGAATGAACCGAAACATGCAAAAGAATTATTACCTGATGATACATTTACACTTATAACAAGCGATAAATTTCAACTAAAGGATAATAGTGATAGGAAATGGGAAAATCAGTTAACACTCCAAGGAATAGGGAATGATCAATTTAAGATAACGGCATATGTCAAACTGGATGATTCAAATAAAATGATAGAAGACAGTCAATCAGTAATTATTCAGGGGGTTAGATCTGGTGGTGTCAGTGGGATTAGTGGAAATTATGTGGAAACAGTTGGAAGCTTTACAGGCTTTACAAAAGGTAATATCTTTGCAAAAGATAAGCTTATAATTAAAGATACTGCAACGGGTCAAGATATTGATATGAATAAAATAGCTTCATTAGGAGGTATTTTAGTTGAGGGAATTAGATGTAAGTTTAATGTAGAAGAGGTTTATTCTGAAGGTGATATAACAATTGATAACTGTCATATGCAAGGATATAGTCAAATAAAAACGATTAAGTTTTCATTAGATGCTTATGACTATAAAGTAGTAGGAAGCAGTGGAATGAGTGATCCTAACACTATTAAAAAGCAACAAAATATGCCAGGTTGGGTAACGGAAGCGATAGATCAGGTTGATGGAATAGAAGCACCTTCATGGGTAACAACGTATGGGGGTGATACAGCTGAAATAGTAAAAGTAACTACAGACACAATTTATGATAGCAGTAGTAGCTTGCCAAATAAAATTTTTACAGATCAAGACAATATTACAATAACTATACAAAATATTTCGGGTGTAACCAAAAATTTAGAGATTTATAATCCTAAAGGAAATGTGATACTGCAGTGGAATGGTAATCCGAATCAGACTATTTTCAAGGGGGGCATTACGGCTAATAAAATTCATCTTAAGAATAATCATAAACTTATATTTGATTGTGAACCGAGTGAGAATGTAGTAAATGGAGGATTTAAGAAATTTGAAGTTTTGCAATATATGGACTAAATAGTCTGGAGGGAGAGAATAATAATAAATAGAAAAGGCATGACATTAATAGAAGTACTTATTGTGATAGTGATTATAGGGATTATAATAGGGCCTGTTTTTGGGACAATCCACAGTAGTAGCCAAATACTAGCGAAAACAGAGCAATCTGCAAATGCTAAAATGATTGCAAACAATATATTTCAATACATAGAGAATAAGGTCAAGTATGCGAATGTAATCTTGATAGGTGATATACGGATTCCTAAGTTAGAATCAACATTAGGAGATGCGACGACAAATAAAGATGCACTAACTTTAATAGTAGAAGGGGAGGAACTTAAGTATTATCAGTCTGCAGTAGGAAGTGCAGAAGTCATTTTTAACAAGAATTATATGGGAAGAATGACCCTCGAAACAAAATACAGAAAAGTAGATGTGAATACGATAAGCGTAGAAGTAGTAATGAAAAAAGAGGGTGAAAAAATACATGTCCTTGGACCTAATAAAATTAAGCTTGAAAATATTAATACTGCAATTAGGACAGGGGATAGAATTGATGGAACAGAAGGAAATATAATTAATTATATTATGCCATAGGGTAAGTATAAGGAGAAAAAATGAGAAAAAACTTAAAAATAGGAGATATTCTTGTAGAAGAAGGTTTGATTACAGAAGAACAGTTGCAAAATGTCTTGCGTATACAGAAGACGACTTATCCAGATAAGCGTATAGGTGACCTTTTAGTAAATCTTAACTATATTACAGAAGAACAATTAACACAATCTCTTTCTAAGCGTCTAAGAGTACCTTTCATTAGTTTAAAGAGTTATCCCATTCAAAATGAGGTCGTGAATATACTGGATGAGAAAATAGCAAGAAAATATCTTGCTATACCTATTGGAAAAAATGGAAATATATTAACAATAGGTATGAATGATCCTCTCAATCTCTATGCCATAGAAGAAATACGTTTAGCGACACGATTAGAAATCAATGCGGTTATTTGTACAAAGGAAGACATTAATAATGTTATAGAACGTTGCTATAGCGGGAGACAAGCCTTTGTAGCAGCTAAGCAGTTGCAACAGGAGTTTAATACGAGAGAAATTATTAATGTAGGTGCTGCTGTAGATAGTAATGGGGTTATTGAAAATGCGCCAGTTGTTAAAATGGTTAATTCTATAGTCGAGCAAGGGGTTAAGCTAGGGGCAAGTGATATACATATAGAAGCAGGGAGTGAAATGACTAGAGTACGTATGCGTATAGATGGGGAGTTGCAAGAACAGATGAAGATCAATCGTGCAGCTCATGATGCGATTGTGACAAGGCTTAAAATTATGTCCAATATGAACATTGCTGAGAAAAGGGCTCCACAAGATGGACGTTTTGAATTAATACATAATGGCTATCAAATAGATGTGCGTGTTTCAGTATTGCCCACAACCTATGGTGAAAAAGTAGTTATAAGAATTTTAAATACTCAAGATAATGCAGTTGCAACAGTTAAAGAACTTGGTCTTACAGCGCATAATAAAAGTTTGTTTGATAAAATTGTTAAAAGTCCTAATGGAATTATTCTGGTAACAGGGCCAACGGGAAGTGGTAAGTCTACAACTTTATATGCCGTATTAAGTGAGCGTAATAAAACTACAGATAATATTATTACCCTTGAAGATCCAGTGGAAAAGAAGCTTGAAGGAATTAATCAAGTACAGATTAATAACAAGGCAGGTTTAACCTTTGCAAGTGGATTAAGATCCATTTTGCGCCAAGATCCAGATGTGATTATGCTAGGAGAAATACGTGATGCTGAAACAGCATCCATTGCGATTCGTGCAGCAATTACTGGGCATTTAGTGTTTAGTACACTGCATACCAATGATGCTGCAAGTACTATTGTACGTCTCGTAGATATGGGAATTGAACCTTATATGGTATCCTCAGCATTAGTAGGGGTTATTGCACAGCGTCTAGCGAGAAAAGTATGCCCATATTGCAAGAAGCCACATGAAAGTACACAGGAGGAAATGGATCTTCTGAAGCTAGGAGAACCTGTTACCTTTTATCGGGGTGAAGGATGTCAGTATTGTAATTTTACCGGTTATAAAGGAAGGACAGCAGTGCATGAGATTATTGTTGTAAACTCAGAGATTAAACAAATGATTAATAGAGGGGCTAAAGCAGAAGAGATACGTGAATATGCACAAGCACATGATACAATGCTTCTTCAAGATAATATGAGACAGTTAGTTTTAGAAGGGATTACGACACCAGAAGAGTATGTGAAGATTACATATAGTATTGATTAGGGGGAAGACAATGCTAAGTTATACAGTTGAAGATATATTGAGAGAGGCTGCAATGAAAGGGGCTTCAGACTTACATTTAACAGTAGGTGTACCACCTATGATTCGCGTTAATGGAAGTGTATTGACATTAGGTGATTACCCTAAAGTAAATCAAGAGATAGCTAAAAGTTTAGTGTACTCTATTGTAAATGAGGAGCGAGCAAAGACTTTAGAAAAGGAAGGAGATGTAGATTTTTCTTTTATTTTAGAGGGCATTGGACGGTTTCGTGTAAATGCGTTTAAACAAAGGAATAGTTACTGCTTAGCTATAAGGCTACTTGTCAATCGTATACCGACTATGGATGAACTAGGGTTGCCACTTGTTCTAAAAGAATTAGCAGCTAAACCTAGAGGGCTTGTTTTAGTAACAGGTCCAACTGGAAGTGGTAAGTCTACAACACTTGCTTCTATGATTGATTTTGTCAATAAAACAAGGCGTGCACATGTGATTACAATAGAAGACCCTATTGAGTATCTTTATAAACATGGAAATTGTATTATTAATCAAAGAGAAGTGGGAGATGATACAAGTAGTTTCTCAAGAGCACTTCGTTCTGCTATGCGTGAAGATCCCGATGTTATTTTAGTAGGAGAGATGCGTGATCTTGAAACGATTCAGGCGGCTATTACAGCAGCAGAGACGGGACATTTAGTTTTTTCTACCCTTCATACGAAAGGGGCAGCTAGTACAGTAGATCGTATGATCGATGTATTTCCACCAGAGCAGCAACGCCAGATACGTATTCAGTTATCCAATGTACTAGAAGGTGTTATTACACAGAACTTAGTATTGCGTGCAGACGCTAAAGGACGTGCTTTGGCAATGGAAATCATGGTAGTCAATGATGCCATACGTAATATGATTCGAGATGAGAAGGTACATCAGATTAACTCTGCTATTCAGACTAATGCTAAGCTAGGAATGCAAACACTAGATGCTCATTTGGCACTATTAGTTAAGCAAGGTATTATTGCATTACAAGAGGCAATAAATAGCTGTATTAATCTTGAGGATTTAAAAAGATATTTGTAAAAACAAAATTAAAAAAATAGTTGAAATATTCAACCAAAAGTTGTATGATAAGTATAAATAAAACATTTTGTTTTATAACATCAAATTAAAGGGGGAGATTCAAATGAAGAAAAGTTTGAAGAAGAACAAAAAGGGTTTTACCTTAGTTGAAATGATTGTTGTTATAGCAATCATTGGAGTACTTGCTGCAATGATGGTACCAGCATTATTAGGATTTGTAGATAAGGCACACGAATCCAATAAAAATGCAGTGGCATCAGGATTAGGAAGAGGTATAGAGGCAGTATTATTTGAGCCTAAATGGGATGGGAAATCAGATGGGACATATACAGGAATAGTAGCAACTAAGAAAGCAACATTTTCAGATAATGCTAGTACCAATACTGAGTTTGCAGCGGAGCTTTCCAAAATAGCTGGAGAAGGATATGAGAATGGTGCAAAGATTACCGTAGTGATTACTAGTGGAAAATTAGATTCTGTAGTTTATGATGAGAAACCAGCATCTGGATCAAGTTATGTACCACCTACTACATCAGGCAAAACGGTTGGGATTTATACACCACAATAGTGAAAAAACTCAAAGAATGATATTACATAGATGGAAGTTTGGATGCAATTTGAGTATTACAAATAGCTAAAGTGAATAGAGGGCTTCAAGGCGTATGGGAGATGCGTTTTGAAGCCCTTTTGTATAGAAGAGATTAGATGAGGAGGAGAGCTTGTGGAAGTTGTATATTGGATATTCGTTTTTTGTTTTGGATTAATCATTGGTAGTTTTCTAAACGTTTGTATCTACCGTATACCATTAGGCGAAAGTATTAACTATCCACCATCCCATTGCCAGCATTGCCAGTATCGATTAGGTGCATTAGATTTAGTGCCAGTATTAAGTTACTTATGCCTTAAAGGTAAGTGTCGTTATTGTGGAGAAAAGATTAGTCCTCTATATGCTTGTATTGAATTGCTCAATGGGGTGGGTTGGGTTTATAGTTTTTATCATTTTGGCTTTACCATTGAAGCTGTGTTAGCTTGTATTTTTATATCGGTGGTCATTGTTCTAACTTTGATTGACTGGCGTCATATGATTTTGCCAACGGGGGTGATTATTTGTGGTAGTATTATGGCAATACTTGGGAAAGGTGCATTAAGCTTCCTGCATCATGATGCCTCTATTTTTATTAAGAGTTTGGCAGGTGGTGCATTGGGATATGGTATTGTAGCTCTAGTTTTCTACATAGCTATATGGGCTATGAAAAAGGAAGGTATGGGTTATGGGGATGTAAGGTATCTAGGAATGATCGGTTTATTCACATCACCCTCCTTAGTCTTTTTAACCTTGCTGATTGGTTCTATAGTAGGATCTATTTATGGAATGATACTTTATATGAAGCATAAGGAAAGTCTAGAATTTCCCTTTGGGCCCTTTTTAAGTATTGGTGCACTGGTTAGTTTATTTTATGGAGAGCAGTTGATCGAATGGTATTTAGGATTATGGATGTAAAGAAGAGCCAAGGAATACGAGGCAACAAGGGAATGACATTAATAGAGGTTATACTGGCACTTGCAGTCAGTAGCCTCTTTTTTTGTTGTATTTTAGATTTAACGGGTAGAGGCATAATGATGAATCAGAAGATTCAAGAGGAAAATAACTTAAGACGTGAGATGAATCGTATTAGACTTTTTGTAGAAGAGCAGTTTGATCAAGCTAAGAAGTTAACAGTATATGATCAAGAGGATAGGATAATTTTTTCTACAGAAAGAAACTATATAATTGATGAAGAGAAAGTCTTAAAGTCTATGATTTTTGAGGAAAAATTAGAGCGGCATGAAATAAAATGGCTAAAATATCAAAAAAATAATAAACAGCTGTTTAAAATGACGTATGGTGGGCAAACTCTAACAGAGAATATTCAGAATATAACTATTGTACAGCGGGAACAATGGCTTTTTATAACCTGTACTTTAGTTGGAAAGGTAGGGACTTCTTTGACGGAGGAGATACTTCTTAGTTTGGTTTATAAGTAAGTATACTTAATAATCAAGTGAAAGTATAAGGAATAATTAGAGCGTTGAAGAAGGATATAAAAGAGAACATTGAATAAGAACGTATGAGAAGGGAGAATAAAGTGTTTAAGTATTTAGGACTAGAAATTGAGGAGGATCAAATTCTCATTCTATATGCCAAGTGGCACAAGAAGCACATTAAAATTCTTGCGAGTACATGCATACACTTACTAGATACTAAAGAAGAGAGACAGAATGATGACGGAACATTCTTAGAGAGCAAGCTAAGAGCATTTATGAAACAGACAAAAGCGAGACCTAATGAGACAGGCATATGTATTCATCCTAGAGAAGTATGGAGGAGAGAAATACAAATGCCTATTTTTATGGAAAAACATATGGAAACGTATTTACCAACACAAGTAGAAGGATGGGCACACGAAGACAGGAGTACTTATACTTTTACAGGAATCCAATTAATAAGAAATAAGAAGAAAGATAAAAGATTAGAACCAAAAGAAAGTGTACCATATTGTATTATGGCATGTAAAAAGGAGAAGGTATTGGCGCCTTATCAGTTACTAGAGCATTTACATTGTACACCTAAGTGTGTCACAACAATTATGGATACTTTACCAACCTATACACTATTAAAAGGACATCCTAACCATTATATGATGGTTTTAGAAAAGAAGCTGAGTTGGTATGTAGGTTTTTATCAAGA
Source organism: Holtiella tumoricola (assembly GCF_027857615.1). Classification (NCBI taxonomy): domain Bacteria; kingdom Bacillati; phylum Bacillota; class Clostridia; order Lachnospirales; family Cellulosilyticaceae; genus Holtiella; species Holtiella tumoricola. Next base: position 169,747 of record NZ_JAQIFT010000068.1, on the reverse strand, counting down.
CAATGTCTGTACATTTGTACAAGTTATACCTAAACATCCTGACCAAGAGTTAGGCTTTGAACTCAATAAGTTAGTGAATTTCTATGGCGTGAATCATAACCAATTACAGGTAGAGCAACTTTATTTATTGGGGTTAGTAGGGACAAATGAAGCATTGGAACAAGAGCTAAAAGAATATCTAGAAATAGAGATTGTAAGTCTTGAAATGGATCCAAGTAATGAAACAAATTATAGCGGTATAATCAGTTTGTTCCAGTATATGCATCAAATGAGGAGGTGTAAGAGATGAATCTAATTCCTCCAGTATATCAAAAGAATCAAAGGTATAAGCAATGGCTAGGATATAGTCTGGCATGTTGTACTTTAATGGGATTTATAGGCATTAGTGCAACATGTTTAATGCCTCTTGAAATTCTAGCTTTAGAACAAGATATTGAGCGTATTCAAAAAGCAGAAGTTTTTAGATTGATGGAAGAAAGAGACAAGTTGCAGTTTGAAACGGAACAAATAGCAAAACAAGTCAACGTATTAGATGAACAGTATAGTTACATGCAACGTGAGAAAGAAATATTTAAAGGTATTCTAGGTGATTTATTAATGCCTCCACTTAGTTTTTCAAATATAGTGGAAATCGCATTTGAGAGTGAAACCAAGGTTTGGCATGTGATAGGTAACCATTCAGAGCTTAAAGTACTTATTGAATATGAAAAGTTACTCAAGCAAAAGTATGGAGAAAATCAAATTGTATTACAAATTGAGCCTAAAGATAAAATATGGTGTTTCTCATTAAGATTATCATTAGAGGGAGAAAATGAAGATGATTCAGCTATTTAAAGGAATAAAAGATGAAATGAGAAGACTATCTACTTTACAAGTATTACTCATTTTATTAGTAGTTATGATGAGTATCTATGGAAGTTTTACTTTTCCTAGTTATTTAAGAGAAAGAAAACAACTTACTGATACAAAAGGTCAATTGCTGATGGAAAAGCAAGGCTTAGAAGCCTATCAAGCAGGTCAAGTCCAGTGGCAGGAACAGAAAGATAATCTAGAAGAGCAAATAAAGGCATTTGAACAACTCTTTCCTTATTATGAAGGCGATTATGGTGGGTTAGAACAGTTGAAAAATAAGATAGAACCGTACCCTATTTCTAATTTGCAAGTTAGCTTTAATAAAACAGATCAAATGATACCTTTTTATTATTCAACCTATAATCTTACCTATACAACCAGTAGTGCAACAGCAAAACACATGATCTATGATGTGATAAGGTCTTGGGGAGGTACGAGGATTTCTAAACTTGAATGGCGTACAGGAGAAAATGGTCAAGTGGACATACAGATAATGCTAGAAGTGGTAACAAGGTGTAAGGAGGAAGTATAGCAATTGAAGAAAAAGGGGAACGAGGGCTTTAGTTTTGTAGAAGTACTTGTCAGTTTTATGATAGGGATGATTGTGATAGAAATCTTAATGGGGACTTTCATATGTACAAAAAAGATACAAATACGTGAAACGAGGCAACAAGAAGCCATTAAATATGGCCAAGAGATGATACAGTATGTATGGAATGAGAGAAATAAAGGGAAAGAGATTACACAAGCAACATTGACAGCATACTTAAGTCAAAGGACAGAGACAATGAATGACTATACCTATAGTTTTGTATGGATTCCATTTGCACAAAGTGAACATACAGTAGAAGGAATTGAGTTAGAAGGTGCTACCAAGTGTTCAACAGAGGAAAGGTTTGATTGGAGTGGAGTAAGTGGGGCAATAGATGATGGAAGTATTGTATTAAAAACGCCTAAGCAAAAGGCAGGATTAAATGTGGGAAGTGAACTGGGGGTAACCTATATAGAAGAAGCACATTGGCTTGTTGGTATTGTATCTTATAAAAATAATGAAAGGGATAAAGCACATGAGGAGTATTTCATTGCCTACCAATAAATCAGAAAAGGGCTATGTATTAAGTATCACATTACTTATGATGTCTCTAAGTCTCTTGATTATTGCAGGCTTACTTAAATGTCAAATCTTTACCTCTGCGTATCATGCTATTTGGAAAGAAACTTCATCTGTTAAGCTGATGACTGAAAATAAGGCCATGCAAGAACAAATGGAGGTCAGTCGCATGTTCGAGCAACTACAAGGGGCATTGTATAATCAATATCACAATTTATATTCTGAAGATGTAGCTGCTAATAAGGAAGCTTTTCAAATATTAAGTGCTGCACAAGCTTATCTTTTAACAACACAAACCTTCTTTCACAAAGACTCAGGTGATGGTTATTTATATAGTACTCATTTGGTAGAAGAAAGTCTGGAAGTGCGTATGCCTTATATGCAAACAGAGGCGCTTATGAAGGTTAAGTGTAAAAAATATACAGGTAATGTACACTTTGCCACTAACCCTTCAAAAGATCAGTTAGTGCGTTATGACGAAGTGAAAAAACATATTAAAAAAATAGAAGAATCCCTACAAAAGGGTGATTCTATCCAAGCACAAATAACAAGGATAGAGGCATTAAAAACGGAAATGATAAGTCGACCAATTTATGAAATAGGTGTAACAACGCAATTAGTACATGAAGCAAAGGGGGTCCTAAGTAAACAACAGGTTTATGTAAGATTAAAGTTAGTAGAAAATCATTTAGGAGAGGGAAATTCACAAGATGAGCTAGCGTATGCATTGCAATTAGAGGATTATCAAATGATGTCTGTTGTAAATTAAAAAATTTTGAAATTCAAAATAAGAGTGGCAAGAGGTGTTGCGTCAAAAGAAGAATGGGGTATACTATACGTAAGACTATTTTAGACACTAGAAAGGAAGAAACAAATGATAAAACGACTTTATCCAAATCTCTATTTAAATTCAATCAATGAGATTGATACAGTAGCCTTAAAACAAGAAGGCATAAAAGGTATTATTTTTGATATAGACAATACACTTGTTCCTTATGATGTATTAGATCCAACAGATGAAATTATAAGTTTCTTTGAACGCCTTAAAAGTGAAGGGTTTCAAATTTGTCTTGCGTCTAATAATACAGAAGACCGTGTTGTACGCTTCAACAAAGGTCTAAAAGTATTTGCTATTCATAAATCAGGTAAGCCAAGTACAAAAAGCTTCAAACGCGCTTTAGAACTGATGCATTTAACCTCTAATCAAGCAGTTATTGTAGGGGATCAAATCTTTACGGATGTGTTTGGAGGGAATCGTGCTAACCTTAAGACCATTTTGGTAAAGCCAGTAAGTGAAAAAGATGAATGGATTACAAAAGTGAAAAGAGGGATTGAAAGGAAAGTGATTGCACATTATGAAAAGCATAACAGGTAAAACGAAAGTATGTGGTGTGATAGGGAAACCTATAGATCACACCCTTTCTCCTCTTATTCATCATACCATTGCAGCATTCACTCATGAAAATTTAGCTTATGTACCTTTTCTAGTTGAAGAAAATAGAGTAGAAGATGCTCTAAAAGGTGCTCATGCATTAGGGATAAAAGGGCTCAATGTAACGATGCCACATAAAAAAGCAGTTATGCCTTGTTGTGTAGAAATTGATTCACTAGCTCAGCAAGTGGATGCAGTGAATACGCTTGTTTGGACACCAGAAGGCTACAAAGGTTATAATACGGATGCAATGGGATTAAGAAGGGCACTCAAGCATCAGGGGATACCATTTGAGGGGCAAAATGTTGCGATTATCGGAAGTGGTGGTGCAAGTTATGCCACGGTCGTAAGTGTAATGGAAGAGGCAAGAAGTATTCATATTTTTAATCGTACTAAAGAAAATGCGAGAGTGCTTCAAGCACATTTTAAAGAGACATGCCCAGTTCCAATTATAATTTATGAAATGGAAGAAAAGCCAAAAGTAAACATAGATGTAGTCATTCAAACAACAGGTGTTGGTATGGGAAACTTAAAAGGGCAAATGCCAAAAGGGGCAAGTGAACTTTTAGAACAGGCAAATGCTGCTGTAGATCTGATCTATAATCCTAGTGAAACCGTATTTTTAAAAGAAGCTAGGCATAGAGACTTGAAAAGAATGAATGGATTTGATATGTTATTTTATCAAGCGATTATTGCCTATGAACTGATGCATCATGTTACTATAGATGAAAGTAGCATTCAAGCCATTTACATGGAATTGATGAAAGAGATAGGATGATTATAGGTGAAAGTAGGAAAAGGTTTTACACTCATGGAAATGGTTGTGGTGATAGCAATCATTGGGATAATGAGTATAGGTGTTGTAAGTGGTAGCCAGATTTTATATAAGAGGCAAATGGAGGATGTAGCGAAAGAAGTTCAACTTATTGTGGAGGTCATGCAACAAGAGGCAGCACTTCGTAACATTCAATGTAGACTTATGAAAACGGCACGAGCGTCGCAAGATGTATTACTAGTAGAAGCAGAGGGCAGAATAGAAAAAGAATATGTTATTCCCAGTCCCATTAAACTGTATATTGGTACAGAGAGCAATCCTTTTGCATCAGGAAAGGTCATAAGTTTTAATCAAGATTTGTCCCCTTCAAATTCTGGTACAATTACCATTAGGCATCAAACTTTTCCTTATAAATTAAAAATGACAGTACGCCCCGTAACAGGGCTTGTGACAATTTATCCTTTTGAAAAGGATGAAGGGGGAATAAGATGAAAAATATTTATTTTATAGGGTTTATGGGATGTGGCAAGACAACCGTTGCAAGCACTTTAGCAAGAAGTATTCAAAGAGAATGGATTGACTTAGATGAGTGGATTGTAAGAGAAGAAAAGATGCCTATTCCTCATATTTTCGAACAAAAAGGTGAAGTCTATTTTAGAGCGTTAGAAAGTCGGTTACTTCAAGAAACACTTACACTTTCGGGTAAAGTTGTTTCGACAGGTGGAGGCATCATAGGAAAGGAAATCAATAGAACATGTCTTAACCAAGAAACATGTATTTATTTAGATTGGCCTTTTGAAGAACTCTATAGAAGAATTGATGGAGACACTTCTAGACCTCTTGTAAAGAGTTATGAACAGCTTAAGGCACTTTATGAGGCTCGTAGACCACTTTATGAAGCAAGTTGTACGCTTCAAGTAAAATGTGAAGGACATACACCTTATAGTCTTACGAATTATTTAGTGGATGTACTTAAACTTAAATAAAGATTAGAGCGTAGGGAGGGACGAAAGATGAAGATTGCAATAATGAACGGGCCCAATTTAAATTTTTTAGGCATACGTGAACCAGGTATTTACGGAAGTGGCACTTTAAAAGATTTAGAAACTTCATTAACAGAAGTGGCAAAAAAATATAAGGATATAGAGCTTATTTTCTTTCAGTCAAATGGAGAAGGTGAACTTATAGACTTTATGCAAAAATGTTATCATGAACAAGTAGCAGGTATTGTATTTAATCCAGGTGCCTATACGCATTATAGTTATGCACTTGCAGATGCAATCAAAAGTATTTCATTACCTGTTGTAGAAGTACATATCTCTAATATTCATGCAAGAGAAAGTTTTAGAAGTCACTCAGTAACAGCTGCAAACTGTATTGGGATTATTGGTGGATTTGGTTTTAAGGGATATGAGATGGGACTTGATGGTTTAATCAACCATATTGGGCAATAATTATAAATAGACAATAAAAGCTATTATGAATTTTTATAAGGCGGCATAATTAAAGGATTACTTAATACGGAGAGAGAGGCTAGAACATGGATCAACGTTTACAAAAGTTACGTGCACAAATGGCAGCGTTAAAATTAGAAAGTATGATGGTAGCAAATTTGACTAACATCCGCTATATAAGTGGATTTGCAGGGTCAAATGCACTTTTACTTGTAACAACCGAAAAACAATATTTAATCACTGATTTTAGATATATTGAACAAGCGACAGGACAATGCCCAAACTTTGAGATTGTCAACCAAGAACAAAAAGGTACACTTGGAAAGGCAATGGAAATTGCTGAACATGACGGAATCAAGAATATTGGTTTTGAAAGTGATTATACTAACTATAGTACGTATGTAGAGTATGAAAAATATAATCATTTCACATTTGTACCCACAAAAGACGTTGTTGAAAACTTAAGACAAATTAAAGATGCAGAAGAAATTAAAAAGCTTGAAGAAGCAGAACGTATTGGTGATCTAGCCTTTTCAAAGATTATTTCACTCATTACAATGGAGTACAAAAACGGTTTAACAGAGACTGATATTGCATTAGAACTTGAACGCATCATGCGTATGAATGGCGCAAGTGGGACTTCTTTTAGCTCCATTGTAGCTGCCGGTGCCAAGTCTTCTCTTTGCCATGCAGTACCAGGTCGTGAGACATTAAATGTAGGTGATTTTGTTGTTATGGACTTTGGATGTCGCTATGAAGGCTATTGCTCAGATATGACAAGAACCATTGTGATTGGCAAACCAAACGAAAAACATCAAAAAATTTATCAAACTGTACTAAAAGCTCAACTAGCAGCACTTGATGCGATTAAACCAGGATTAAAAGGAAAAGAAGTAGATGCAATCGCACGTAATATTATAAAAGATGCAGGTTATGGCGAATACTTTGGACATGGACTTGGACACAGCGTAGGCCTTGATATCCATGAGAATCCACGTTTTTCAAGTGCTGAAGAGAAAGTTATTGAGCCAGGAATGGTGCTTACAGTAGAACCAGGTATCTATGTACCAGGATTTGGTGGCGTGCGTATTGAGGATATGGTTGTTGTAACTAAGACAGGAATTAAGAACTTAACCCACTCACCAAAAGAACTTATTGTTATAGAATGATGTAAAAAATCGTTGAAAAAACTAATAATCTAGTTTACACTATATTAGGAAAAACATATTAGGAGGAAAACCCATGATTCAAGCAGGCGATTTTAGAAATGGTGTTACCATTGAATTTGAAGGTAACTTATATCAAATTATTGAATTCCAACACGTAAAACCAGGTAAAGGTGCGGCGTTTGTACGTTGTAAAATTAAAAACATAAAAACAGGTGGTGTAGTTGAAAGAACATTCCGTCCATCTGAAAAAGTACCAAAAGCTCATATCGACCGTAGAGATATGCAATATTTATATGCAGATGGTGAGTTATTCCACTTCATGGATTTAGATACTTACGATCAAATTGCTGTAAATGCATCTTCAGTAGGAGATTCTTTAAAATTCGTTAAAGAAAACGAAATGGTTAAAGTTATTTCTCATGAAGGTAACGTATTTGGTGTAGAACCACCAATCAACGTTGACCTTGAAATTACTGAAACAGAACCAGGTCTTAAAGGTGATACAGCACAAGGTGCTACAAAACCAGCTATCGTTGAAACAGGTGCAAGAGTTATGGTACCTTTATTCATCGAACAAGGCGAAATTATTCGTATTGATACACGTACTGGCGAATACATGGGTCGTGCAAACTAATCCTCATTCGAGCGTGAACTTAGGACGTATAAGATGAAAATCTTATACGTCTTTTTTTTATGCCTAAAAAAGTTCTAGGGGGACAAGTACTTGCATATAGTTAAGTAATCAAACTGTACAAAGGAGGAAAACGATGATTCCAAAAAGTATTCTTGATATTATGCCAAGAGGCATCAAAGAATCACTTGCAAGGTTAACTACACTTAATGCTGGTATTGTGCAAGAAATTAGAATAAGGACATTTAAACCTTTAATCATTGTTATGAATAACGAGGAGTATGGACTCACAGACAGAGGACTTGAAGAGATTGCTAAAAGTCATATCGTTACCTATGAAGAGGTACAAGCTATCTTGCAATTTTTAAGTGGCTATTCGCTTTATGCTTTAGAAGATGAGATTAGGCAAGGCTATGTGACGGTTGAAGGTGGGCATCGTATAGGAATTGTAGGGAAAGCTGTTGTAGAAGACAAGAAGGTTAAAACACTTAAATATATTAGTGGATTTAATATAAGACTTTCACATGAAGTATTAGGATGTGGGAGTAAGGTATTACCCTATATGCTTTCTAGGGACAAAGTATATCATACCCTTATTGTATCACCACCTAAATGTGGTAAGACAACTTTGCTAAGAGATTTGATTAGAAATTTAAGCAATGGATACAGTGGATATGGGCCCTATACTGTAGGTGTAGTAGATGAAAGATCTGAAATTGCAGGATGCTATATGGGAATTCCACAAAATGATGTGGGTATGCGAACAGATGTATTAGATGGTTGCCCGAAAGTAGAAGGTATGCGTATGTTATTACGTTCTATGGCACCAGATATTATTGCAGTAGATGAGATTGGAAGTAAGGAAGATCTAGAAGCTATCGAAGAAGTATTAGGTGCTGGAGTAAGTATTCTTTGTACAACCCATGGGAAAGACTTAGAAGATTGTATGAAAAAACCTCAGCTTAAGACAATGATTGAAAATGGATGGTTTGAAAAGATGGTTATTTTATCTAATCGTAATGGGCCTTGCACTATTGAAACCATACAAGACTTAAGAAGAAATCAGGTGAAAGTATGCTGAAAATAATGGGGATCTTAATGATTTTTACAGGATGTAGTTTGACTGGAATATGCATTGATATGAAATACCGTAAACGTATTAAGGAATTAGAGTATTTGATTTATGCCTTTGAATATTTGAAGGGGGAAATTAACTATAGATTAACGCCACTTCATGAAGCATGTTTTAGAGTAGGAAAGGACTGTAGGCACGAAATTGGTCAAATTTTTATTACTTTTTCTACGTTACTTCAAGCGAGAGATGCAGAAGATGGTGGTGCACTTTGGAGACAAGCTTTAGAAAATGAAAAACATCGTTATCATTTAAATGATGAAGACTATGAACTCATTTATGAGTTTGGAAGGGGTCTTGGTCATGTAGATAAACAGATGCAACAAGGGAACATTGAAATGATGCAAGAGAAGCTGAAGATGACATTAAATATGGCACAAAAAGAGCAAGAGAAATCAGGGAAACTTAGAACAGGTATGGGCATCTTAATTGGTGCGTGTATCAGTATACTCATTATTTAGGGGGAGATAAGAAATGGATCAAATGATGGAGCTTTTAAAAATAGGTGGACTTTCTATGGCAGTAATGTTCATGAGCATTATTTTAAAGCAGGCAGGTAAGGATAGTTATGCGAACATGGTGTCTATAGGTGGGATTACGCTTATTCTCTTGATTATAGCATCCTATATCTTACAACTCTTTGAAGTTGTAGAAACTATGTTTATGTTTTAGGAGGCGGCTATGGATATTATCAAATTAACAGGATTTGCCTTAGCGGCAGTGATCCTGGCACTTTTTGTAGGGGAGAACCATAAGACAGCAGGTAATCTGATTCGTATTTTTGCTTGTACGTTACTCTTGATTTTAATATTGCCCCAACTAAGTGTAATCTTTTCAATTATTACTGATTTATCAACTAAGATGAGTTTAGAAGATACTTATCTTAAGATTATTTTTAAAATTGTAGGGATTGCCTATATTGCAGAGTTTGGTTATCAACTTTGTAAAGATGCAGGGGAGTCAGCCATTGCAAGTAAAGTTCAACTTGCTGGGAAAGTATTAATACTGGTTCTTGCATCTCCTATTATTTTGGCACTGATTGAACTGATTACACAATTAATTTAAAAGGTGGGGTAAAAGATGCTAAAGAAAATAAGAATACCGGTATTGGTACTTCTCTTGTTCTTTTGCTTCACAATGCCGATACAAGCTTTCTCAGATGAGGTAGATGAAGAGAGTTGGATCAGTCAGCAAGAGGAAGCATTTAAGATAGAAGATCCTTTTACACAAGAGGAAGTAGAGGCGGTTGAAGAAAAAGGACAAGAAAAAGCAGCACAAGGTAGCGTGGAGATTGTAGAAACTTTTAGTGAAGAGCAGATTCAAAGTGTGCTGAAGCAACAATTTGACATTTTAAATTGGGGAGAAATCGAGAGCCTAGAAGAAGAATTAAAACAATCTGTTCCTTATTTAGAGGATTTTGATTTGAGTAGCCAAGTACTCAAGCTGATTTCTGGAGAAGAGCGTTTTTCAATCCAAGAGGTGATGGCACAAATAGGACAACTTTTCGTCAATGAATTTAATACATACTTTAAGATCATTATAAGGTTTATTTTAATTGTTATATTATGTAGTATTCTACAAATTTTAAGTAAGTCTTTTCAGTCACAAAATACTGCAAAGGCAGCCTACCTAGTATGCTATATTTTAGTTATTTTTACATTATCTCAGTCTTTAATGATGCTTGTACAAGTTGCTCAGAAGACCATTACTCAGCTGTATGAGATTATGCAGGTCACATTGCCAACTTTACTCGCCTTTATGGCTGTATCAGGGTATATTACATCCTCAAGTGCCCTTGCACCTGTTATTATAGGAACCTTTAACATTATGACTTTTATTATTCAAAAACTTGTTTTGCCAATGCTTGTAGCAGTAATTGTCTTACATGTAGTCAGCACAATGAGTGAAGAGATTAAAGTCGATAAGTTTATAGATCTATTCTATAAAGGAATTAGATGGGGATTAAGAGGCATTATCGTAATCAGTGTAGCTATTATGGGTATTTACAAAATGACCTTGCCTTATATAGATGTAGCACTTAAGAAGGGGGCCATTAATGTATCTACAGCCTTTTTGCCCATTATTGGTGATGCAAGTAAAGGGGCTATAGAGTTTATTTTATCTTGTAGTGCATTAATTAAGAATGCGTTTGCTATAGGAGTTATTATTTGGGTTGTTTTAATAGCAGCAATTCCACTTATGAAAATATTTATACATGTCATTATGTATAATGTTGTAGGGGCTTTAATACAGCCTTTAGGAGATAAGAAGATGACAGAAATAGCAGGGGTGCTTGCTAAAGGGTGTGAATTTATTCTAAGTGCAGTAGGTGTAGTTGTGGTGTTAACCATTGCTTCTATGATTATTTGTGCAAGTATTGGAATGAGTATGACTTAAAGGAGGAGGCCATGAGAAATTATTTGCTAACGATTATTTGGACAATGCTTTTTGTTGTCATTGTTGAGATGATCTTTCCAGTATCAGAGCTTAAAAAGTATTTGAAACTGGTATTAGGGTTTATTGTGCTTGTGGTGATAGCGAGTCCTTTGATTACGTTGATATCTAGTCAAGAGTGGATTCAAGGAACACCTCCTAGCGAGTATATTACCTTTTACCAAAAGCAATTTGAAGATGGAGAGTATATTCCTTATCAAGAAGAGAAAAAGAAACAAGAAGAATCTGTAAAGCAAGTTTATCAAGAACAAATAGAAAAACAACTCACAGCATTATTAGAAGCACAACTACCTGTATCAGTAGAGTCTCTAAGTAGTGAAGTGACACTAAAAGGCAGCCATATGAGCATACAAGAAATGAAAATAGAAGTCATACCACACACATCAGAATCCTTTATTACGATTGGAAATAAGAATGAAAGTGTGGTACTTAACCAAGCGTATTTAGAAAATGAAATAAAAAAATGCATAAAAGACTTCTATAATGTGGACAACGCTAATATATATATTATAGTACAAGATAGTTAATGTTGGGAGGAAAGTGCAGTGTCAGGTAATGAAGATGAAAAAAGACAATTTACCATCAATGTGAACAACGTAACCAGACCCGAAGGTACAATCAGAGATAAGCTTGAAGAAAAAGAAACAGTTAAGAAGCAGGAACCTAAAAGTGATCCGAAACTGGGGGATCTGCTAGGACAAGTGGGAAAGAAGGTTAAGGTTCCCGTAGCCGCTATACTTTTTGCACTTATTGTAGGTGGCATTCTACTCACTTATTTGCCCCAAAAGCCAAATGCACAGCCTGTTATGAGTGAAGGGAATGAAGTGGTAGAAGCAAGTACTCGAACAGCAAATACAACGAGTACGATGACTTATGAAGAGCTCCTTGAGATGAGAATGGAGACAATCCTGACAAGTCTTGATGGAGCAGGTGTAACAAAAGTAATGGTTACAACTTCTAGTTCCACAGAAAAAGTACTGGCTGAAGAAATTACACAAAATAGCCTAGATATAGATGAACTTACCCAATCAGGCAATAAAAAAACAAGTGAAAAACAAGATGTTGAAAGGAAAATCGTAAAAGAAAAAGGGGACACACCTTTCGTCATCAAAGAAAATAAACCACAAGTTGAAGGGGTTTTAGTATTAGCAGAAGGAGCTGATGATGTGAATATTAAAAATGCTATTATACAATCTGTATCATCACTTCTAGATGTCCCAGTACATAAAATTGCAGTTTATAAAATGGTTAATAACTAATTAGGGGGTCAATTGTATGTTCCAGTTTAAGAGAAATCAAGTTATTGTAACAGTTCTAGTATTCATGATAGCCATTGCGGCTTACTTAAGTTTGACAGAAGCACCAAGCAGTTTAACCGTACCAGAAGTAGCTGAAAATGAAGCAACAATCGATATTGCAGATGCAGAATTTGACCGTGATTTCTTTGATGAATTTGGTGTAATGGAAACATTACCTCCAGATTCAGAAGATGGTTTAATTGCTGTTGAAGTATCTAATCCAGATGCAACAGTAGGTCAAAAAGAAGTTGTAATTGCTAAAAAAGATTCAGAACAACAAAACGTAACAACAGTAGATAGTAAAAATGTAGATGTAAGTTATTTTGCAGAAGAAAAAATGCTTAGAGAACAAGCAAGAGCAAAACAAATTGAAGCTTTAAATGAATACGTAGCAGATCCAAACTTAGACAAAGATGCAAAATCAAAAGCTGCTAATGATCTTTTAACGATTCAAGAACGTATTGAAAAAGAAACAGGTGCTGAATCTCTTCTTCGTGCAAAAGGTTTCAAAGATGTATTTGTAAGAATGGATGAAGATACAGTAGATGTAGTCGTAAATAAAGAAGAAGCTTTAACAGATGCAGAAATTGCTCAAATCGAAGAAATCGTTCAAAGAAAAACGGGTTACACAGTAGGACAAATCAAAATTTCTTGTCTTAAAGTAAATAACCAAACAGCCAATAAATAAAAGTTATAAAGAGCCGGTACACTAATGGTGTACCGGTTTTTCTTTTTTTAAAGAATCTAATTTGCAACTTTGGTATATTTTGATATAATAAGGATAAAAGTAAGTATCTTTTAGAAAGCCAACATGTATAAATGATTGTAAGTTGGGTATTTCTATAATAAAGAAAAATGGGAGGCAATTACTGTGGAAGAAAATAAAGTGATTGATTTAGACATTAATGTAGATGGAGATACAGAATATAAAGAGGCAGGCGAAGTACAAATCGCTGATGATGTTATTGCAGTTATTACAGAAATCGCTACATTAGAAGTAGATGGCGTATGTGCTATTGCAGGTGCAAAAAATGATATCGTTCAAACTATTCGTGGTAAAAAAGCATCTAAAGGTATTAAAATTGAAGTAAATGCTGATGAAGTGCACGCAGCCCTTGCTATTATTGTAAAATATGGTATTAAAATTCAAGATACTTGTTTAAAAGTACAAGAAAAAGTTAAAAATTCTATTGAAACAATGACAGGACTTAACGTACAATCAGTAGATGTGCATGTTGTTGGGGTAGACTTTTCACAAACAAAACCTCAAGAAGAACACTAATTTGGTGAGCTAACCTTAAGAGGTTAGCTTTCGTTAATAAGGAGATAAATAATGACAAGACGTGAAGCTAGAGAACTAATTATGAAAATGCTCTATGAAGTGAGCTTTCAACCAGAAAAGGATACAGACACAATCCTTAACAATTATTTAAATGATGTAAAAGGCAAAATAAAGACTTTTATCATAGACGAATTTAAGGGCATTTTAGAACATCAAACAGAGTTAGACGAAATGATTACAAATAGTCTTGAAAACTGGTCAATCGATCGTATGGCTAAAGTAGATCATATGCTTCTTCGTATGGCAACTTATGAACTTAAATGGGGTGAAGATATCCCTGAAAAAGTTGCAATCAATGAAGCAATTGAAATTGCAAAAGTATATAGTACAGATAAATCACCACAATTTATTAATGGTATCTTAGGTAATATCGTAAAAAAAATTGAGGCATAGATATGAAAAGAAAAATTGTAGCTGTTTCAGAGATTAACCGTTATGTAAGTCGTTTATTAGAAGAAGATTATCTATTATCTGATGTATGGCTTTCAGGAGAAGTTTCTAACTGCAAATATCATCAATCAGGTCATATTTATTTTACGATTAAAGATCCATTTGGAAGTTTAAATGCGGTCATGTTCGCTAAGGATGCAGCTACATTAGATTTTATACTTAAAGAAGGCTTGAAAGTGTATGTAAGAGGGCGCATTGCGCTCTACGAGAAGACAGGACAGTTTCAGTGCTATGTATGGGAAATTGAAAAGCAAGGTCAAGGTACACTATACGAGCAGTTTGAAAGACTCAAAGGTAAACTTAGTGATGAAGGACTTTTCGACCCACATTATAAAAAAGCTATTCCAACTTATCCTAGCAAAGTAGGTATTATTACATCAGCAACAGGTGCGGCTATACAAGATATCTTAAATGTTGCCAAAAGAAGAAATAATGCCATTCCACTTTATATTTATCCAACACATGTACAAGGAGAGTATGCAACTTTAGAACTTATTGCAGCCATTGAAAGAGCCAATAAGGAAAAACTAGTAGATGTGCTTATAGTAGGGCGTGGAGGAGGTTCTATAGAAGATTTGTGGTGTTTTAACGATGAACGTTTAGCACGCTGTATCTTTGCTTCTGAAATTCCTATTGTTTCAGCTGTTGGACATGAAATTGACTTTACAATATCAGACTTTGTAAGTGACTTAAGGGCACCAACGCCCTCTGCAGCGGCAGAGTTGGTTATCCCAGATAAAGAAGCCTATCTGATGAAGTTAGAAAGAAGTCGTTCGCTGCTTAAACATCATGTTGAAAAACATTTACAAGATGAGAAAATAAGGCTTGAACGCTTACTTTCTCGTCCTGTGTATAAAAATAAAGAGAAATATTTTGCAGACCTTAGGATTACATTAGATTATAAGGTAGAAGCATTAACAAAAGGATTTGAAAAGAAATTAGCAACATACAATACCACATTAAATACACGTATTGGACAATTAGAGAAGCTTTCACCCCTTTTAACTTTAAAAAGAGGCTATAGTTTTACAACAACTGAAAATGGCAAAGTTCTTACTTCTATTGAACAAGTAGAAATAGGAAATGCTATTCATGTTGAGGTAACCGATGGCGTACTTTATGCAAAGGTAGAAAAGAAAGGATAAGAGCATGGCTAAAAAAACAACCAAGCATTTTGAAAGTGCAATGGAAGAACTTGAACAGCTCATTTATGCGTTGGAAGAAGGGAAGCTTTCATTAGATGAGAGTATAAAGAGCTATAAAAAAGGGATAGATTTAGCAGCTTTTTGTACTGAAATGTTACAACAAGCTGAACAAGAAGTTTATATTTTAGACCAGAATAAATGGAATAAGATGAATGGGGAAGAAAAAGATGAAAAATAATTTTGAAGTTTATAGAGAGCAAATCGAAAAGCATTTGAAAACAGCACTTCCAGAAAAAAGTGCAAACTTTCAAGTGCTTTATGATGCGATGCGTTATAGTCTATACGCTGGGGGAAAGCGTATAAGACCTACTCTTATGCAACTGAGCTTTGAAGCTGTAGGTGGAGAAGGAGAGATTGTACCGTACTTATGTGCAATTGAGATGATCCATACTTATTCTTTAATACATGATGATTTACCAGCTATGGATGATGATGACTTAAGACGTGGCAAACCAACTAATCATAAAGTATTTGGGGAAGCTACAGCTATCTTAGCAGGTGATGCTCTTCTTAATGAAGCCTTCACTTGGATGCTACAAGATGCTCTAGAACATGATGATATGCGTAGAGTACAGGCTGCTCATGTACTAGCAGAGGCAAGCGGTAGCGAAGGTATGATTGGCGGACAAATTTTAGATATGCAAAGTGAGAACAAAGTAATCACTTTAGAAGAACTTCAAAATATCCATATACATAAGACAGGTGCATTAATTGCAGCAGCTGTGAAAATGGGAGCAATCCTTGGAGGTGGAAGCCCAGAGGAAGTGATGGCACTTACGTTTTATGGGAAATATCTAGGTCAAGTATTCCAAATAGTAGATGATGTTTTAGACAAAACATCAACTGATGAAGAACTTGGGAAACCAGTTAAAAGTGATGTGAAAAACAACAAAAATACGTATCTTTCTTTTTATGATGTAGAGACTTGTTATAAAATTGCTGAAGAACTAACAGCTAAAGCAATTAAATGTCTTGAACGTGTACAGGGAGATACACAGTTGCTAGAAGAATTAGCAACAAGTTTAGTGCACAGGAAAAATTAAGGGGGGTATAAATGAGACAATTTACTGAAATAATGGACAACAGAATTTTATTTGCAGCACTCCTGAGTTGGCTTGTGGCACAGGTACTAAAAGTTGTTTTAACACTAGTTAATGAGCATCGCTTAGATTTTCATAAGCTGATTTCTTCAGGCGGAATGCCAAGTTCACATAGTGCAATATCTACTTCTTTGGCAATTGGAGTAGGTCAGCTTTATGGTTATGATAGTGCTTTGTTTGCAATAGCTGCTGTACTCAGTTTTATTGTAATGTATGATGCAGCCAATGTACGCCTTGAAGCAGGTAAACAAGCAGCACTCTTAAATCGTATTATTGATGTCATGCAAGACCCAAATGTTACAATGGAAGTACGTCTTAAAGAACTTCTTGGACATACACCGCTTCAAGTGGCAGCTGGTGCAGTGTTGGGAATAGTAGTGGCCTTAATTTTGATTCCTTAAATGAAAGAGTGGCGTATGCCACTCTTTTACACTATTAAATTAAATTTAAAATTAAATTTAGAAAAACGGATGGATGGAAAAATGTTGAAAACATTAGATAAAATTAAAAGTGTAGAAGATTTGAAAGCGCTAGATCTAGATGAACTTCAAGTCTTAGCAAAAGAGATTAGACAGTTTCTTGTTCAATCATTAGCTCGTACAGGAGGACATTTAGCTTCTAATTTAGGTGTTGTAGAACTCACTTTAGCGCTCCATTACATCTTTGATTCACCAAAAGATAAGATGGTGTGGGATGTAGGTCACCAGGCTTATGTACACAAGATCTTAACTGGTAGAAGAAAAGGGTTTAAAACATTACGAAAGATAGATGGGATGAGTGGATTCCCAAAACGTAAAGAAAGTGAGCACGATGCCTTTGAAACAGGTCATAGCTCAACTTCTATTTCAGCAGCTCTAGGGATGGCTGTTGCAAGGGATTTAAAAGGGGAAGATAGTCATGTCATTGCTATTATTGGAGATGGTGCCTTAACAGGAGGCATGGCTTATGAAGCAATGAATAATGCAGGGCGTGGGCATACAAACTTAATTGTTATTCTTAATGATAATGAAATGAGTATTTCAGAAAATGTAGGTGGAATGAGTAGACATCTTAATCACCTCCGTTCAAATAAAGACTATTTGCGTGCAAAAGAAGATATTGAAGGTCTACTGAATAAAGTGCCAGTGGTAGGTAGCCAACTTGTAGATGTAGTTCGTAAAACTAAAGAAGGTGTTAAAACAGTTCTTGTTGAGAATACTTTATTTGAAGAAATGGGCTTCACTTATCTTGGACCGATTGATGGGCATAATATGAATGACCTTATAGAAATTCTTAATAATGCAAAAGCTATGGAAGGACCAGTACTCATTCATGTAAAAACACTTAAGGGAAAGGGTTATAGACCAGCAGTAGAAAATCCAAGTGCTTATCATGGAGTAGGGCCTTTTGACTTTAAATCAGGTGAATTACCTAAAAAATCTAATGCATATACTTTCTCAGATGCTTTTGGCTATGCCATGGTAAGCTTAGGAGAAAAGGATGACCATATATTAGGAATTACAGCAGCCATGTCAGATGGGACAGGGTTGAGTCACTTTGAAAGACAATTTCCAAAACGTTTCTTTGACGTAGGGATTGCGGAACAACATGCAGTAACGTTTGCTGCAGGTCTTGCATCAAGTGGTTATAAACCAGTATTTGCAGTGTATTCTTCATTTTTACAACGTGCCTATGACCAAGTGTTACATGATGTAGCCCTTCAAAACTTACCCGTTGTTTTTGGAATTGACCGTGCAGGCTTAGTTGGAGAAGATGGTGCCACACACCAAGGAATTTTTGATATTGCTTTTTTAAGTAATATTCCTAATATGACTATTTTATCGGTTAAAATGCCAGAAGAAATGGAATCAGCACTTAAGTATGCTTTTAGTTTAAATTCGCCGGTAGCGATTCGTTACCCGCGTGGTACAGTAACCCTTGATAAAAAATATCAATTACCTTATACAGATGGTAAAATGGTAACCTTAGAAGAAGGAGAGAAGATCGCTCTTCTTGCTACAGGGAAAATGGTAGCACAAGCTTTAGAAATGAAAAAGTTATTAGAAGAAGAAGGCATAAATGTAGCTGTTATAGAAGCACCTTGTATTGTTCCAGTAGATGAACAAGGACTTGAAAGTATTACAAGTCAGTATCCAACGATCTTTACAATGGAAGACCATGTACTTAAAGATGGCTTTGGTGCACAAATTGCACAGTGGATGATGTTACATGGTAAAAATAATGTATTCTATAGTTTTGCGTATGAGACAGGTATTGTAGAACATGGTGATATTCCTTCACTTCTTGAGAAAGAAAAACTATCAAATCATCATATGATTACTAAAATTAAAGAAATGACAAAGAAAGAGAGAGCATAATGGCAGATAAAGAAAGACTAGATGTGCTTATTGCAAACCGTGGACTTGCGGAATCAAGAGAACGTGCAAAAGCTTATATTATGGCAGGCGTTGTATACGTTAATGGACAAAAAGAAGATAAAGCAGGATTAAAAGTAGATGTGACTGCGCAAATAGAAGTACGTGAAAAAATGCGTTACGTAAGCCGTGGTGGCTTTAAACTTGAAAAAGCTATGGCTCAGTTTCCTATTACACTCACTGATAAAATCTGTATGGACGTTGGAGCATCAACAGGTGGATTTACAGACTGTATGCTTCAAAATGGCGCCCAAAAAGTATATTCTATTGACGTAGGATATGGGCAACTTGCATGGAAGCTTCGTGAAGATCCACGTGTTGTGTGTATGGAAAAAACGAATATGCGTTATGTAACACATGAAGAAGTACCAGATGAGATTGATTTTAGTTCAATCGACGTTTCTTTTATTTCTTTGACAAAAATATTACTTCCTGTATATAATTTACTTAAAG
This sequence comes from Holtiella tumoricola, assembly GCF_027857615.1. NCBI lineage: Bacteria > Bacillati > Bacillota > Clostridia > Lachnospirales > Cellulosilyticaceae > Holtiella > Holtiella tumoricola. Next base: position 150,475 of record NZ_JAQIFT010000068.1, on the reverse strand, counting down.
ACGGTGGAGAAGTAGGGGCACTTATTAAGCCTCAATTTGAAGCTGGTCGTGAGCAAGTTGAAAAGCATGGCGTAGTCAAAGATCCAAAAGTACACAAGCAAGTTATTATAAAAGTATGGGAATATGCTTTAAGTATTGGATTTAGTGTACATGGTCTTGATTTCTCACCAATTAAAGGGCCTGAAGGAAATATTGAATATTTAATTTACTTGAGAAAAGATGCACAAGCAGAAAGTAGCTTAGATATGGAAGGATTAGCAGAACAGGTTGTAAAAGCATCACATGATTCATTATAGGTAGGTGAGGTGAATGAAACGTATAGGGATTGTTCCAAATCTCTTAAAAGATAAAGATCTAGAAACAACCAAGTGTGTAATAGAATGGCTGCTTGAGCATGAAGCAGAAGTTTATATTGCACATCATATTGGGTGTTTGTTAGGTAAAGGTGTACACCTTGTAGAAGATGAGCAAATTTATGAAAAAAGTGAAGCCATCATTGCAATAGGTGGTGATGGTACCATTTTAAGTGTAACACAAAAAGCGTGCTTATATGATTTACCCATAATGGGAATCAATTTAGGGCGTTTAGGCTTTTTAGCAGATGTAGAAATCTCAGAAGTACAAGAGTTATTACCTAAATTAATACAAGATACTTACTCTATTGATGAACGTATGATGCTGACAGTAAAAGTGACACTCCCCTCAGGAGAAACCCATAAGTTTCAGGCTTTAAATGATATTTATGTGGCTCGAGGAAGCTCTTCTAGAATATCCGAATTTGAAATTCAAGTGAATGAACAATTTTTAGATATCTATCCTGCAGACGGTATTATTTTTGCAACACCAACAGGTTCTACAGCCTATAATCTTTCAGCAGGAGGGCCTATTGTGGCACCAAATGCACGTCAAATTATGATTACACCAATATGTCCACACTCTATTTATTCACGTGCTGTTATTGTATCAGATACAGATCGTATCCAAATTAAAACGAATAATTACGATGGTACCACTTTAGAACTGGTAGTAGATGGACAAATGAAAATGAACATTACCCCTATGCATTGTATAGAAATACAAAAGGCACCTTACACAACAAAGCTGATTAAACTTTCTGAATTGCATTTTTTTGAGATATTAAGAAAAAAAATAGTTGAGAGGCGTAAATAATCTATGGGAATGAAAGAACAAAGACAATCTAAGATTTTAAGTCTTATTCAAAAACAAGAAATAGAAACACAAGAAGAATTAGCAGAAAACCTAGAAAAAGCTGGTTTTAAAGTTACTCAAGCGACTGTATCACGTGATATTCGAGAGCTTAGATTAACAAAAGTAGCTGGCAAGAATAATGCACAAAAATATGTAGCACTTGCAAACTATGAAAACCAGATTTCTGAAAAAGTGATTCGCGTTTTCAAGGCAGGTTTTGTGTCTATGGATATCGCACAAAACATTTTAGTTATAAGAACCTTAACAGGAATGGGCAATGCAGTAGCAGCAGCTATTGATGCCTTTAAGCATGAAGAGATTGTAGGAACATTAGCTGGTGATGATACAATCTTTTGTGCAATTCGTGATATTGAAGAGATGGAAAGCGTGATTAACAAATTCCAGGAAGTTTTAAACTCTTAATAAGGAGAGATAAGATGCTTACTTGTTTACACGTAAGAAATATTGCACTTATTGAAGAGATTACACTAGAGTTTCATCCTCACCTTAATATTTTTACAGGTGAGACAGGAGCTGGAAAGTCTATGTTGATTGACTCTATTCAATTTGCAATAGGAAATAGAACCTCTAAACAAATCATTCGTAAAGGTGAGCAATGCGCTTATGTAAGGCTTACTTTTGAAGATGAAAAGGGGTTTGGAATAAGTTATTTAGAAGGTGAAGGGTATCCTTATACAGGGACTACAATAGAACTAGAACGTATTCTATATATTTCAGGACGTACAGTATATAAAATTAATGGTGTAACCTGTACAAGACAAGCTGTTAAAGAACTAGCAGCACTTCTTATTGATGTACATGGACAGCATGAGCCACAATCTTTGTTAGATGTATCTACACATATAGAAATGTTAGATAGCTTTGGAGATGAATCCTTCCATACATTAAAGGAAGAATATAAAATCCAATATATGCATCTTGTAGAGGTTAAAGCAGAGTTAGAACATATTAGCACAGATGATAGAAAAAAACTACAACTTCAAGATATGTTAGAATTTCAAATTAATGAAATTGCAGCATGTAACTTAAAAGTGGATGAAGAAGAAAACTTAAAAAGTCAATATGATATTTTGTCTCATGCAGAAAAGATTTTAATGCAATGTCAAAAAGCTTATGATGCACTTGAAGCTTCAGAAGGGCATCAAGTAGGTGCATTAGAACTTGTTGGCCGTGCTACACAACATATTCAAGATGTAAGTAACATCAATGAAGAACTGAGCAGTTTGCATACAAGGCTTCTAGCAGCAGAAGCTGAGGTGCAAGATATTACTTATCAAATGAGACGATTTGTAGATCAAATTGAATACTCACCAGAACTTTTACAAGAAATACAAACAAGATTAGATACCATTTATCGCTTAAAGCAAAAATATGGAAGTTCTATTGCTGAAATTTTATCCTATCAAGCTAGCTGTCAGAAAGAGTTAGAAGAACTACTTGGCAGTACAGAGAATAAGGAAAAACTTGAAAAGGAAGTGGATAGATTAGAGCAAGCCTTAGGCCAATTATCTAGCAAGCTCACCACTAAGCGAAATGATATTGCTAGAACGATAGAAGTTCAAATTAATGAGCATCTTCATGATCTTCAAATGCCTCATGCAGAATTTAAGGTAGCAATAGAACCTATTTCTAGCTTTAATCGCAATGGACAAGATAGTGTGGAATTCTTGATTCGTACAAATTTAGGAGAAGATATGCACGGGCTTGCTAAAATTGCATCAGGTGGAGAAATCTCTCGTGTAATGCTTGCAATTAAAACTGTTCTTGTGTTAGGAGATACTATTGAGACAGTAATCTTTGATGAAATTGATACAGGTATTAGTGGACTTGCAGCACAAAAAGTAGGTGAGAAACTTGCTGTGATTTCAAGAATGCGTCAAGTTATTTGTATTACCCATTTACCTCAAATTGCAGCTATGGGTGATCAAAATTATCTTATTGAAAAAACGGTAGTAGATAATCATACTAAAACACATTTAACAACTATTGATCAAGAAGTACTTCAAAAAGAGCTTTGTAGATTGATGGGTGGATTAATAACAGAAAGTACCTTAAATAGTGCAAAAGAATTAAAAGAGACAGCAAATACTTATAAACAAGGCATCGTATAAGCGATGTCTTTTTTTATACAAATCTTACCTTATAATAACTGAATAAATGTATTTGGAAAGGGAGAATTTAAAGATATGACAGCTTAATTGCAAAGACAGGATGTGGCATAGAATGAAAATGGACAGACAAAATAAAAAATGGGTAAGTTTTACACTACTAATCTTATGTATTGTGCTAAGTAGCCCGTTTTTGCTTTCTCATGTATTACCTAACCATATTCAACTTGCGCAAGGTTCTTCCTATGAAAAAATAGTAGAGTGGCCGTTTTGTGCAAAGCAAGCTACAAATGATAATCTTGAAATTTCTCTATTAGGTTATATACCACTTAAGACTGTGAATGTGAATGTAGTTAAAGCAAAAACAGTAGTGCCCTGTGGCCAACTTATAGGTGTTAAAGTTGATGCCAAGGGCATTTGTGTGCTTGGAACAAGTCCATTTACAGGGAAAGAGATAGAAGTATCTCCTTGTAAGAATAAGCTTATGAAGGGAGATATGATTCTTGAGGTAGATGGGATAGAGCTAGAATCTAAAGAACATTTAAAAGAACTGGTTGAGACATCTAAAGGTAAAGAAATGCAAATGAAAGTAAACAGAAAAGAAGAAATAGTTGACGTAAGCATCATTCCGGAGTATTGTGGTAGTGAAGAAGTGTACAAACTTGGTATTTGGGTTAAAGATAGTGCTCAAGGAATTGGTACATTAACTTACTATGACCCAGAGACAAATGTATTTGGTGCATTAGGACATGGTATTAATGATTCTGATATTAAAAAGTTATTACCTATTAAGTCAGGAGAGGTTACAAGAACAGCCATTACAGCAATTCATAAAGGTGAAAAAGGTGAACCAGGAGAATTAAAAGGAATTATAGAATATACACCTAAAAATATTTTAGGGAATATTGATAATAACACACCTCTTGGTATATTTGGAAGCCTTAATAAAAGAGGAGAAGATGTCTTTAAAAATACATCAATTCCTATTGCTTATCAAAATGAAATTGTGGAAGGTGAAGCCTATATCTTAAGTAATATTTTAGGTAATGAAGTAAGAAGCTATCAAGTAATGATCAAAAAGGTATCTAGATATACATCAGAACCAGCTAAAGGAATGGTGATTCAAATTACAGATCCTGCATTACTCGAAATGACTAATGGGATTATACAAGGTATGAGTGGAAGCCCAATTATACAAAATGGCAAACTTGTAGGTGCTGTAACCCATGTATTTATTCAAGATCCCACAAAAGGATATGGAATTTTCATTGAAAATATGATTAATAATGAAGTAAAATAGATATTAGTGTAAAAAAAATCAAGTATGTAAGAATATGGTATTGATTTAATTTTTATAATTAGATATAATATTATTAGATTTTGGTAAAATATTGTATTTATACGAAGTAGGGGGAGTCATTTTGCAAGAGAAAAAAATAAGAATCGTCTTAGCTGATGATAATAAAGACTTTAGTCAAATTTTAAAAGAATTTTTAAACAAACAAGAAGATATGGAAGTTGTTGGGGTAGCAGCAAATGGAATAGAAGCATGTGAACAAATTAAAGCTTTAGCACCAGATGTACTAATTCTAGATGTAATTATGCCATATTTAGATGGTATTGGTGTATTAGAAAACCTTCAAAGTATGGATCCAGATCAAAAGCCTTTAGTAGTAATGCTTTCAGCTGTAGGGCAAGATAAAATTACAGAACGTGCCTTGGCATTAGGTGCTGCTTACTATATTGTAAAACCATTTGATATGGATACATTGACAACACGTATTAGACAACTTAAAAATATGACGAGTAGCATCAGACAATCAAGTGAACCTACACCAGTAACAGCTACTTCAGCACATTCTTCATCTATTTTCCAAAATGCAGGAATTAATGTGAAGGCTCAAGCTCAACAATCACGTCCAGTAGTGACTGCACATAGCTTAGAAACTGAAGTAACAAATGTTATTCACGAGATTGGAATTCCAGCCCATATTAAAGGGTATCAATACTTACGTGATGCAATTATTATGGCGATTAACGATATGGATATTCTTAACTCTATTACAAAACAACTTTATCCAAATATCGCTAAGAACTATAATACAACACCAAGCCGTGTAGAACGTGCAATTCGTCATGCTATTGAAGTAGCATGGAGTAGAGGAAAAATGGATACTATTGATCAACTTTTTGGTTATACAGTAAACAATGGGAAAGGCAAACCTACAAATAGTGAATTTATCGCATTAATTGCTGATAGACTTCGCCTTGAACTTCAAGTAGGTTAAATAATTAAATTGATAATGACTGAAAACGTTAAAAATCCTTCTAATTTGTTGGGAAATATATTCCAATAATTAGAAGGATTTTTATTTTTAATTTAATTGACAAAAATAAAAGCATTATTATGTGAATGTTATAAAATTTAATAACATTACTTGGATTTAGTTGTATAATAGTGTAAAATAAGAGGTAAAAAAATATGAGGGAGATTCAATGATCTTAAAGGGGAAACTCTTAACTGGAGTTAGATAGTTACAAAAGAATATGAAATAAAGCATACGTCAAGTTAATTGTTAGAGGTAGAATTATCTGATCTATAGTGGTTAAGTAAAACTTTAAAATAGATACACTAAAAAGAATGGGGGCTGGCTAATGGGTGAAAAAAAGCAAGTTAAAGAGCAGCTAGCAGAAGGTTTTAGAACACTGATGCTAGAGTATCCATTTGAAAAAATTACAATTAAAATGATTACAGATAAGGCTGGGCTTATGCGTCCAACATTTTATAATCACTTTGCAGATAAGTATGAAGTACTAGAATGGATATGTAGAGAGGAACTTTTTAATGGAGCAGATTTATTGCTTAAAAATAAAATGCCAGATGCAGCCATGCAATTTTTATTTACAAAGCTAGAGAAAGAAAGGGAATTTTATTTAAGAGCTATTAAGACAGAAGGTCAGAATGGTTTTGAACAGATTTTCTGTGAAAATACACAGAGAGTGTTGCAAGAAGCTTTTGAACTCTATGCAGGAGAAGGCAAAAGTGGTGCAGGTATTTTTACAGCTGCAGGGATTGCGCAATACTATGCACAAGGTTTGACATTTATCATTAAAGAATGGTTTCATAAAGGTCTAACCTTAAGTGGGGAAGAGATGGCAAAAAACTATAGAATTCTCATTTCACATTCCTTAGTAGATATTGTAGAACAAATTATGTAATACATAGGAGTCACAAAGAAGTTTATTTATCCTTAAAATAGAGCATAGATAAGATATATTTTAAAAGCCACGACATTCGTGGCTTTTTGTATTTTCAACAAGACAATAAGGGTGGAGTGTATATGTTAAGAAGTAATAAAGGTGGCATATAATTAAACTAATTCAAGAGAAAGGAAGTGAGACGTTGAAACTATGGGAAGTCATTGTAGTAATTATTGGATTGGCATTAGAACCTTTCAATGAAGCTTTAAAAAAGGGAGCTAATCAATGGCATTTAAACAAGGTAACACTGTGCTTAGTAAGCCTTTTGTTTGCCATAATCCAAACCATTATGCTAGGCATAGGGATGATTACAATAAGTTTACTGATGGAAAATCTACATATAGAAGGCGGACTCACTTTTACTCCTTTTTTAGCAGCACTTACCTTAATTTTTTTAAGCATGAAGATGTTTCGACGTACCTTTAGAGAACATTCCTTTGTGGAAAAAAGAGAAGAAACGATGAATTATAAGGCTTTAGTAAAGTCAGCATGCATACTGGGAGTAGACGCATTAATACTAGGCATTTTACTAGCATTATTACAGCTTGCTATTATTAAAAATCTTGTACTTACTTTTTGTATTACAAGTGTATCTGTGGCACTTGGCCTTTGGATGGGCTATAGGTTAGGCATGAAATATCATGTTGTAGTGAATGGATGCAGTGGATGTATCTTATTAATTATTGCATTTAGATTAGTGATGAATTGTTTTTAAAACTATTTTTGGGAGGCGTATTTTATGCTCAATGTAAAATATCAAGTAGAAAAGACAATTTTAAAGCAAATGATTCATTATTTAAGAAAGAATCCGGAAGAAAACTTGTCAAATATTTTAAAGCTTGTACGTAAAGTGGATACAAAGTCCTACTACACAGAAATCTATGATGTACTAGAGGAACTCCTTAGTGAAGAAGATAATAATTGGATACAGCTTATGTCTAGGCTAGCAACAGAAGTGAATCCACATATATTAGAAACTGTATTCACTAATTTTTTATTAAATAGTTCAATCAAAGGATGGGAAGAGCTAGAAAAAAATCGTAAGAAATATGGTCATGATATTCCATTTACAATACTTATTGACCCCACAACAGCATGCAATAAGAAGTGTATTGGATGTTGGGCAGCTGATTATAATAAAGCATTGAATTTAAGTTGCGATGAATTAGATGATTTATTTACACAAGGTAAAGACTTAGGTATTTATTTCTATATTATGACAGGAGGAGAACCTCTTGTACGTAAAAAAGATATACTACGTTTAGCTGAAAAACATAATGACTGTGTCTTTATGATGTTTACGAATGGAACTTTAATTGATGATGCACTTTGTGAAGATTTTTGTAGGCTTGGGAATATTGTGCCAACGATTAGCGTAGAAGGTTTTGATGACGCCACAGATGGTAGACGTGGCGAAGGGTCTTGGAAAGACATTATGCGTGCAATGGATGTGATGAAGAGGCATCGTGTACCTTTTGGATTCTCAACATGCTTTACCAATCAGAATAGCGAAAGTGTACTATCAGATGCATTTATTGACCTTATGATTGATAAAGGGGCTTATTTCTCTTGGTATTTTACTTTTATGCCTATTGGATGTGGTACAGATACATCATTAATGGCAACACCGGATCAAAGGGAACAGCTTTATCGTACCATTCGTGAGTGGAGAGGGGAAAAAGCCATCTTCAATATGGATTTCTGGCATGATGCAGAATATGTTGGAGGCTGTGTAGCAGGTGGAAGAAGATACTGTCATATTAATGCTAATGGGGATGTAGAACCATGTGTATTTTGTCATTATTCCAATGCAAATATTAAAGAGGTATCACTTATTGAAGCTTTAGGTCAGCCACTTTTTATGGAATATCAAAAAAATCAACCGTTTAATTGTAACCAATTTAGACCATGTCCTATATTAGATAACTCACCAAAAATTGCAGAAATGGTTAAAAATGCTGGTGCCAAATCCACAGAGTATATTCAGCCAGAAGATGTAGAGGAGCTGGCAGCAAAGACAAAAGAGTATGGTGAGATATGGGCACAACGAGCAGAGCCATTATGGGCGGAAAATATACAACAAAAGGCGGCGAGAGAAGCTGCAAAACAAAAAGTAAAATAGATGGGAATAATGTGGAGGGCTATGTGGGGCTACTCTCTAGACAGTGTTTTAGAATATTCATGCGCACCTTCTAAAACAAGTTTTGAGAGTATTCTTATGTAGCTCTCCACTTATTAAATAGAAGACATATTGAGGTTCTACTATACAAAAAGAATGAGACAAGGTATAGTATAAGAGAAGCTTTTTGAAAGGAGTTATTAAAATGAATCAAGAAAATGAAAAAACAGTTCAACCGGAGACAGTAGAACCGATTACATACGATGAGGCGTTTAAAAAATTAGGTGCTTTTATTCAAAAGACTAGAAAAGAAGAGCGTGAACAAGAAGCAGTCAAAAGTGAGGACGATCATGCTTAAAATGAGCCATATGTTAAAGGGCATAGGATTAGCTGCCTGTGTTTTCTTCGTAGGGTGTGGCAACAATCAAGCAGATCTTAAACCTATACAGCAACAAGGACAAGTTTCAGATACAGTAGAAAGCACAACTGATGAAGACACTTCAAATACATCAAGTGAAAAACCATATCTTAATGATAATCAAGCACCAGAAGGTGTAGATTATGTGATAGGTGATGAGAACTTTGTAAATGATATGGATAAAATTTATATGGATCTCGATCAATATGTTGGTACTACATTGCAGTATGAAGGCATGGTAAAAGAAATGGATCCAGGACGTTATACGGTCATTCGTCTCTATGATATGGGACACGATGACCATGCACATGAAATTTATGTAGGATTAGATACCACTTATGATGGTGAATGGCCAGTAGATGATACGTGGGTAAGGGTTGTAGGTACCATTGGCGTTGGAGAACCAACTGAAGATGAGGAAGAAGCCTTCCCAGTTCTAAATGTAACAGAAGTAACTAAGATTTCTGCTGGACAAGCTAAGGTTAATAACTAGGACGTATATAGTATAGACTGGAGAAACAATCTTTAAATTATATAAAGTAAAAAGCTAACACCCAGTGTGTTAGCTTTTTACTTTGTTACGTATTTACTTAGTATACAGATAGTCACGAGTCATTGGAAGTTCATTGTTGACACCTTTAGTAAAGAGAATTTGATGTAAATCTACAACACCGTTATTGAAGCATGCTGCACATGAGGCAAGATACATACGCCACATGCGAATAAATTTTTCGCCAAACATTTTATGCACTTGTGGGAGGGCATTTTCAAAGTTATCTGCCCACATAAGGAGCGTTTGTGTATAGTGACGACGTAGACTTTCTATATCAATGATATAGTCGTGATAATTAGGGAGTAGACTAACAATTTCACGTAAGCTAGGAATGACCCCACCAGGAAAAATATATTTTTTAATCCAGGCATCACCAGGGGATTCAATTTGGCTACTGATGTAGTGGAGTAACACAAGTCCACCATCTTTTAATACATGATCAATACAACTCAGGAAAAGTTTATAGTGATTGCGGCCTACATGTTCTAGCATACCTACGCTTACAATACGATCAAAGCATAAATCTGAATTTGCAAGTTCTCTATAGTCCATAAGTTTAACTTCAAGATAATCTTGTAAGTTCTCTGCTTGAATACGTGCATTGAAACCATCATATTGCTCTTGACTGAGTGTAATACCTACACCATGGACTTTATAAAGTTTGGCTGCTTCAATAAGTAAATGTCCCCAGCCACATCCAATATCCAAAAGAGATTGCCCTTTTTGAAGATTCAATTTAGAAAGAATGTGATGGATTTTATTCATTTGAGCCTCATAGAGTGTATCCAGTGATGATTTAAAATAGGCACAAGAATAGCTCATAGTCTCATCTAGCCAAAGTTTATAAAAGTCATTTCCTAAATCATAGTGGCTACTTACTTGTTTCTTTTGATGGGAAGCAGAAGTAGAGGTATGAAAAAGTTCAGGTAGAAGATGAAAATGAGTATGGAAATGGTTTTTGAATTTTAGAATAGCATCTAAAGCCTCATACAAGTTACCTTCTATTTCTAAGTTACCATTCATATAGGCTTCACCAAAAGCTAATGTATAACTAAGTATAAAGTCTAATGTATGGATAGGTTCTTTTAAAATGACTTTAAAGTCTGAAGGGGTATTCCCTACTTGTACACATTCACCATCCCCAAATTGTAGTGTAAAGTTAATACCTTTAAAGTTAGAAATAAGTTCTTTAATCGGTGCTTTTTGCATGTTAATTCCTCCTTCATCTAGAAAGTATGACCGAGAATAGGAGATTTCATGCTTACATAGATAGACTTGTTATTGAAGATAGATATAATGTTATGCAGTAATAAAATAAAAAAGTTTACGAATGAAGTATATTTATATATAATGAAATAAAAGAGAGAGGCTGCCGCATTTAGGATCAATGTGCGACAGCCTCTTAGTATGAGAAAGAGGAAGATTATGGAGAGAAGAATTGACTTAACCGAAGGCCATATGGTTGGTAAGCTTATTAAGCTAGCCCTTCCTATTATGGGGACATCATTTATTCAAATGGCTTATAACATGACGGATATGATTTGGATCGGTCGTGTGGGAAGTAGTGCAGTAGCAGCAGTAGGAACAGCAGGTTTCTTTACTTGGCTTGCAATGGCATTTATTATGATTTCAAAAGTAGGAGCAGAGATTAAAGTTGCTCAAAGTATAGGGGAAAAAGATATAGAAGGAACAAAATCCTTTATTACAAGTGCAACACAACTCAACTGTGTACTTGCTATATTATATGGTATTGCTTTATTAATATTGGCGGACCCTCTTATTAGTTTCTTTAATTTAGGTGATGCACATATTATTGAAATGTCTAAAACCTATTTAATTGTTATGGCATTAGGGATGGTATTTTACTTTATGAATCCAGTCTTTACATCTATTTTTAATGGACTTGGAGATAGTAAGACACCATTTATCTTAAATACGATTGGGCTTGTTTTTAATATGATTTTTGACCCGCTTTTAATTTTAGGATTTGGTCCTATTCGAGCAATGGGTGTATTAGGTGCTGCACTTGCTACAGTTGCTGCACAAATTGTGGTAACTGTAGGTTTTATAATTGTACTGGCAAGAAGGAAAGAAAGTTACTTACATATTAATCTTTTTGCAAAAATTGATTGGCAAGCAATTAAAACATTATGTGTAATTGGATTCCCAGCAGCAATGCAAAGTGGACTCTTTACTGTATTTGCAATGGTTCTTGGACGTATTGTTGCAGTCTTTGGTCCAGTAGCTATTGCAGTTCAAAAAGTGGGTTCTCAAATTGAAGCCATTTCTTGGATGACAGCAGGTGGATTATCTACTGCTCTTGGTACCTTCACGGGACAAAATTATGGTGCAGAGAAGTATGATCGAATTGAAAAAGGCTACCGCATTACAATAGGTTTATCTATTGTACTTGGTATTTTTGCAACCATTTTACTTGTAGGCTTTGGAGGAAGTTTATTTAAAATCTTTATTCCAGAAGCTGATGCTATTGCTGGAGGAGAAGTATACTTGCGTATATTAGGTTACTCACAGTTGTTTATGTGCATTGAAATTACAACAACAGGTTTATTTAATGGACTTGGTAGAACGTATATTCCATCAATTATGGGTATTATACTAACAGGTGCACGTATTCCTATGGCTTATATTTTATCAAGACCGGATGTTTTAGGAATAGATGGGGTATGGTGGAGCATTACGATTAGTAGTATTCTAAAAGGTATTGTCATCGTAGGGATTTTAATTTATTTAGTAAAACGTAACAAACTTTATAGAGAAAAAATTAAATAAAAAGGGGGTGTTGAAAAAACATCCCCTTTTTGCTATATTCAAGGCAAGCCTACTTTTTTAGATAGGGTAAAAAGTTGATATGAACTTTTTTCTGTAATAGGGTAGCAGCAATAGAAAGTAACAGTATAATAGATAAGCAAGGAATAGATAAAAAATAAACAAAAACAAATAAAATATAAATAGAAAGTTAGAGTGTAAAAATGAAGTATTCAAATTGTATAAAGGCAACTTTTATAAGTCGCCCCAACCGTTTTATTGCTTATTGTGAAATAGAAGGGCAAGAAGTTAAGGTCCATGTGAAAAATACAGGGCGTTGTAAAGAACTATTAATTCCAGGTGTGACAGTATATCTAGAACATAGTGATAATCCAAATCGCAAAACAGCTTATTCATTGATTGCTGTACAAAAAGGTGAGCGGTTAATCAATATGGACTCTCAAGCACCCAATAAAGTCGTTTATGAAGCGTTGCAAAGTGGGGCACTATGTCTTCCTGGACTTGAAGGGGAAATGACGCTTATACAACCAGAAAAGACGTATAAAGAATCCAGATTTGATGTATATATTGAAACAGAAGTAGAGCGTGCGTTTGTAGAAGTTAAAGGGGTAACCCTTGAAGAAGATGGTGTTGTACGTTTTCCAGATGCACCTACAGAACGTGGGAAAAAGCATTTATATGAGTTAATGGATGCAGCCGCAAAGGGTTATAAGGCTTATGTAGTCTTTGTGATCCAAATGGAAGGAGTACTTTACTTTACACCAAATCGCATAACTCATGCGGCTTTTGCAGATGCTGTAGCCGAAGTAAGTAGAAAGGGAGTACAGATTTTGGCTTACGATTGTCAAGTAACGCCAGATACCTTAGTGCTCGGTCGGCCTGTACCTGTTAAAATTTAGTTAGAAATGAATAGAAGTGTGATAAATAGGTTATAAATAACTCAAAATGCCAGTAAGCTATAGATGCATAATGGAAGGGAGTTATTCTGATGAAAGAAAATTATTATCCACTTTTTAAACGATTAATTGAAGCTTACACAGAAGGTGATTTTAAGGAAACAGTTGATCAAATGCTTAAAGAAGAGTTTGAAGATGATCAACAAGGAAGAGAAGTTTTGGCTGCATTGTGTGGTATAGATATTAATACGCTAAATCCCGATGCATTTACTTATGAAATAGCAGATGCTATTACTAAAAATCAAGTTTATACAAAAATTGTTCAAAAGGTACATCATTGTGGTGAAGATTGTGAATGTATAGAAGGCCAATCTAAATGCCAAAGTGTATGTCCTTTTTCCGCTATTATGAAAGATCTTGATAGTGGTGATAAATGGATTGATTCTGAGCTTTGTATGAATTGTGGACGTTGTGTAACCGTCTGTGACAAAGGTAATTACATGGATTTGAAACAATTCTTGCCACTTTATGAATTATTAAAAACAGGTGAAAAAGTGATTGCAATAGTAGCACCAGCCATTGCAGGGCAGTTTGGAGAACAAGTGTCTCTCGATCAGCTCAGAGAGGCGTTTATTAAAATAGGTTTTACGGATATGATGGAGGTTGCAGTAGCTGCTGATGTACTAAGTTTGAAAGAAGCATTAGAATTTAGTGAACATGTTAAGACAAAAGATGATTTACTGATTACTTCTTGTTGCTGTCCAATATGGGTAGCAATGCTTAGAAAGGTTTATCAAGATTTAGTGAAGTATGTAAGCCCTTCAGTTTCTCCAATGGTTGCGATGGGAAGAATTATTAAAAAACTTAATCCAGATGCAAAGGTTGTCTTTATAGGCCCTTGTATTGCAAAGAAATCAGAGGCTAAGGAACCAGATATAGCAGATGCAGTAGATTATGTATTAACTTTCCAAGAAGTTGAGGTAATCTTTGACGCCTTTAAAATAGATGTTCATACTTTAGAAGGTGTACCAACCATTGACTATGCATCAAGAGGCGGGAGACTTTATGCACATACAGGTGGTGTTTCACAAGCTGTATATGAAATCGTAGAAGAAATTTTCCCTAAAAAGAAAGAACTTTTTAAAGCGATTCAAATAGATGGTGCTGCTAATTGTAAACAGTTTTTAAATAAATTTGAACAAAGTAATAACGATATTACTTTTGTAGAAGGTATGGGATGTATTGGTGGCTGTGTAGGTGGGCCTAAAGCTATTGTAAATAAAGAAATAGGTAAAGAGGCTGTAGATAAAGTGGCTTATGAATCAGCTATAAAAATACCTGTTCATAGTGAAGTATTAGTAAGGCTTTTTGAACAATTAGACATTCATAGTGTGGAGGATTTAAAAGCTAAATCTAGCTTATTTGAACGTAGTTTTGAATCATAAAGTTAAATTTTGTTAAAAATTGATAACAGTTTAATAATAAATTATTGCTACACTATCCTTAACAGTTTTTCGGTAAGTGAGGGTGGCGTATGCAGAAGAAAATTTATATTGCAGATGATGAACCAAATATCGCAGAGCTTATGTGTTGCTTCCTTGAAAAGGAAGGTTTTGTGGTAGAATGCTTTGAAAGTGGGGAAAGCTTGCTAGAAGTCTTTCAGACTAATCCATGTGACCTAATCATCTTAGACATTATGTTACCGGGAATAGATGGATTAAGTCTTTGTGCACTTTTGCGTCAAACGAGTAGTGTACCTATTATTATGGTTTCAGCTAGGGCAAGTGAATTAGACCGTGTAACAGGGATTACAATAGGAAGTGATGACTATATTGTCAAACCCTTTTCACCGCTTGAGTTGGTAGCGCGTGTTAAAGCATTATTTCGAAGAAACGAGCTTATTCTTGAACAAGGACATCAAAAGAGTGAAGCACTATATTATCGTTCACTTGTTCTAAATACTAAGCTTCGTACAGCTACAATAGGTGATACACCTATTTTGTTGACACCTACAGAATTTGATTTCCTTGCTTTTCTTGTACGCAAACAAGATCAGGCTGTAAGTAAGGCAGAGCTGCTCAAAGAACTTTGGAAAGTTGATTTTGATACAGATACTAGGGCAGCAGATGACTTAGTAAAGCGATTACGCAAAAAGTTAAAAGAGGTAGGGAAAATATCTATTGAAACGGTATGGGGGTTTGGATACCGTATTGGATGGAATGATTAAATGAATGAAAGATAAGGTGCTTTTGCCAAGTTCTAGACTATAGAACCACGGTAAAGGCACCTTTTTTATGTATGATTTGCCACAGTATTGCCACAAAGTTGCCACCTAAATTGGCTAGGAAGAAAGAGATAAACAAGCTATCCTAGAGTAAGCACAAGTATTTGAAGGAGGTTTTGCACAATGCTAGAGGTGTTAGAGGTAACGAAGCAGTATGGAAGAAAAGTTGCAGTTGATCATATTAGTTTTACTGTGAATCAAGGAGAGGTTGTAGGTTTCTTAGGAACTAATGGTGCAGGAAAGTCAACAACAATGAATATGATTACGGGTTATTTATCTTGTACAGAAGGAAAGATTACTGTTAATGGACATGATATATTGCATGAACCAGAAAAAGTAAAAAAGCAAATAGGCTATTTGCCAGAAATTCCACCCCTTTATCAGGATTTAACGGTATGGGAAAGTCTTAATTTTACATATGACTTAAAAAAAGTTAAAGTGAATAAAAAAGCCCATTTAGAAGAGATTTGTGAACTTGTGCAAATCAAAGAAGTAAAGAATAAATTAATCCAAAATTTATCTAAAGGCTATAAGCAACGTGTAGGGCTAGCAAATGCTTTAATAGGTAATCCACCGATTCTTATTTTGGATGAGCCTACAGTAGGACTGGACCCTAAACAAATTATAGAGATTAGAAAGCTAATTAGTGATTTAGCTAAGACAAGAACGGTTATTCTATCTTCACATATTTTGCAAGAAATTGAAGCAGTATGTGATCGGATTATCATTATCAATCAAGGTAAAATTGTGGCAGATGATACACCAGGTCATCTGGTACAAATGAGACAAAATGAAAGACGCTTAACGCTACAGGCTTTAGGAGAGGCAGAAAAAATAAAAGATGTACTTGCTTCTATGGAAGGTGTAGATCACGTAAGCTATGCAAAGACTGAGGATGAAGATATTTATGAATACTATATACAAACTGAAGAGGATGCGGTAAGGAGGAAGGTAAGTGGCATTTTAGCAGAAGCACATATTCCACTTTTAGAACTTCATCACAATAAACCTACATTAGAAGATGTCTTTATGTATTATACAACACCAACCTACGAAAAGCTGGAGGAAATAGACTTTGAAATAATAGAAGATGATGAAGAATATGTAGGAGGTCGTGAAGATGCTAGCAATTTATAAGAGGGATATACGTTCATATTTTGTCACACCGATAGGGTATGTTTTCTTAGCCATATTTTATGCCATTGCAAGTTATTACTTCTTTGGTTATCAATTATATAGTGGAAGTGCAGATTTTAGTTATTTGTTTAATGTACTTTTTTCAATTGTTATTTTTATATCTCCACTTCTTACGATGAAAATGTTTAGCGAGGAGAAAAGGCATAGGACAGACCAGGCTTTAATTACAGCACCTGTAAGTTTAATAGGTATAGTACTTGGAAAGTATTTTGCGACTTTAACAGTCTTTATACTTGCATTAACCATTAACTTTGTTTATTTAGGAATTGTTATGATGAATGGTGCAGTAGAGCTAGGAGTGTTTTTAGGACACTGCCTTGGACTCTTTCTAGTAGGTGCGAGCTTATGCGCAGCTGGTATGTTTGTGTCTGTTTTAACAGAAAGTCAAGTTATTGCAGCAATTGGGACCATTGGTGTTGGGATATTTTTCTTACTGATTGATTCAGTTGGAAATATGTTAGGTGGAAACCTACTTACAGAAGTTTGTAACTATTTATCTTTTTATATGCACTATCAAGATTTTGCAACAGGTCTGTTAAATATTGCAGATGTTATTTTCTTCTTATCTATTATAATCTTCTTTAACTTTTTAACCATTAGAGTATTAGAAAAAAGACGTTGGAGCTAGGGGGAAAGATGATGAAATTAACAGCACAAAAAAAGACAGGTCTTGTAAGTACAGCGATTACTATAGTTGTAATCCTATGTTTAGTTGTAACGAATATCGTTGCCTATGTGTTAACAGAAAAATATCCAATAACAATTGATCTGACTTCGAATAAAGCCTTTCAACTTAGTCAAGAATCTATTGATTATATCTCTAAATTAGAAAATGAAATAGAAATTACAGTGATGAATAGCCGAAATAGCTTTGCTAGTGGTGGAGAGTATTTTGAACAAGCAATGTCGGTTATTGAGCAGTACGAAAAGTATAATAGTAACATTACCTTGAAATTTGTAGACTTAGTAACAAATCCTACATGGGCTTCTCAATATGGAAACCTGGATGTAGATGTAAATGATATTGTTGTCTCAAGTGGAGAAAATACAGAAAAGCTTACAGTTTATGATATATTTAACGTTCAGCAATCTTGGTATGGTGCGAGTATTACCTCTTCTAATGCAGAAAATGCTATGACTGGAGCTATTATGAATGTAGTAACAGAGGATAAGCCAGTGGTTACTTTCTTAACAGGGCATGAAGAAAGTGAAGATAGTAACTTTGAAAGTATTCTTGAAAAGAACGGCTTTGAAGTGAAACAAATCATGCTACAAACAGAAGATGTACCAGAAGATACAGATATAATTGTATCTGTAGCACCGTTAAGGGATTATACGGAAGAAGATATAGTTAAACTAAATCAATTCATGAGACAAGATACAGAATCTACACCTGTTATCATGTATTTTGCATCTTCAGAACAATCAGATTTACCGGTTCTTGAAGAATGGCTTGCCACATGGGGAATTGGTGTTGGAAATGGATTAGTTGCAGAAACAAATTCAAATAAACTCATCAGTAATAATGCATTCTATGGCGTAGCAGATATTAAAGATTTAAGTTACACCGAGCATATGGCGCGTACAGATTTACCAATTGCTTTCCCATTCTCACGTCCGGTTGAGTTACTTTTTAGTACAAATATGGGCTATACAACAAGTGAAGTACTTAGCTATTCTGAGACATCAGGGTTGGTAGATGAAAATGTACAAAAAATAGAAGACATCGTATTAAGTGGGCCTATTACAGTAGCAGCACAGTCTGTTTATACTAAAGATGATATCCAGGCTAAATTAATTGTTTTTGGGTCAGATATGTTGACTTATGCTGATTTCTTAAATAGTAGTTCACTAATGAATATGGAATACATGCTTTCTTGCTTTAACACCTTAGCACAGAGAGAGAATGTCTTTAATATTGCACCAAAAGTATTAGGTGGTGGGTCATTTACATTGAATCAAGGAAGTCTATTAATGTATACCGTATTACTTGTTATTGTTATACCAGTTGTAGTACTTGCTGTAGGGCTTACTGTATGGGTGAGAAGAAAAAGGAGGCAGTAAGATGAGTAAGCAAATAAAAGGTTTAGTGATTGCACTTGTAGCACTTATGGCATTAGTTATAGGTGGCGTTGTGGTATGGAATATAGAGCCTACTGAAGAAGTAGCAGCTGAAACAACAAGTGAGAGTGTGTGGGAAGTAGCAGAAGAAGAGATAAAAAGTATAAAGTTAACAAGTTTAGGTGAGGAGATTGAATTCTTACGTAGTGGTGAAGTACTTCAAGTAAAAGGACTAGAAGATGCACCACGACTTGAAAGTATATATAGTCAATTTACAAGTCAGTGTATGAACATAGATGCGAAGCAAAAGTTAGAATTAGATGAAGGAGCAGGACTTGAACAATATGGATTATCTAATCCATGGTTACAACTTCAAATGATTACAAATGATGATACAATCTATGAGATAAAGATTGGTAATGAAGCGCCTTCTAGTATAGGATACTACGCACTTTTTAATAATCAGGTTTATATTGTGGAAAGGGCAGTAGCTAACAATCTAGAACATACACGCTATGATTTTGTAGATAAACAAATTGTACCCGGGCAGGATTCAGGTGAGCAGTTTGAAACACTTACATTACAAAATGAAGAGCAGGAGCAGATAGAACTTTTATATAGACCAGAAGAAAAGAAAGATGAAGAAATCACGGTTTTAGCGGCTTATGATATGCAAACACCTCTTAAAGCAAGCTTAGACACATATAATGTGACAAGCTGGGCAGATAGCTTGTGGGGGCTTACAGCAAGTGAGATTGCTGTTGTAGATGCCACAGAGGAGGAACAAGCCGGTTATGGATTTGAAAGACCGATTTCTACTCTTTCTTACACAACAACACAAGGAAAGTCAGATACCCTTACAGTAGCAAGACAAGGTGATGATTTCTATATGATGAATGGTCAGACGAGTATTATTTATAAAGTGATGAAGACTTCTTTGAATTGGTTAGAGATTACTCCAGAGACATTAATGCAAAGTATATTCTTGGATACAAAAGTAGAAGATGTTAAAAAGCTTCAAATAGAAGCAGAAGATGAAAAATTTGTGATTGAACTTGGTGAACAGTTAGAGCAAGAAAACTTTGATCGCATTGTAGGAAGTGTATTAGAAATGAGCCCTACATCCGTTGGAGTGGTAGAGACATTTGCATTCCCAAAAGTTGCTACAATCACAATAGATTATATAGATGGAACACAAAGCCAATTAGAACTTATTCCAACAGGAGATGGTGAACTTTATATGGTATTAGATGGGAAATGTAGTTATACAACCAGTGAATGGAGTCTGACTGGGCTTATAAGTTCTTGTCGTGCACTTAATGAAAGTGGAGAGTCTTAAAAGTAGAAAGATGAAAGGCATTGCTTAAGAAGCAATGTCTTTTTTGTATAAGAGTGTAAATAAAAAAGGAAACCGTTATTGATACGGTTTCCTTTTTTGGAATCGGAATGACCAGACTTGAACTGGCGACCTCCCGCCCCCCAGACGGGCGCCCTACCACCTGGGCCACATTCCGAAATAGTGGTGCGGGGGTTGGCATTTTTATATGAGAGTAGATACTGGGTAGGCATCTTTCCCTTTGAAATGTATATTAACATATTTGGCAGAATAATTCAATAATGAAGTTTGAAATTATGATTTAATTTAAAAAATAGCAATAAATTAAACAAGAAAAATATAAAAATATTGTGAAATGTGATATTAAAACTGTTATAAAATATTAATACAATCTCTATTATATATTCATATGTAAAGAGTAAAATTAAGGAGGCACATAGTATACCAAAGGAGGCAATTTATGGCGCACTATATTAAATTTAACCAAGTAAATAAATCTTTCAAATCAGAACAAGTTTTAAATGACGTAAGTTTTGAACTAGAAAAAGGAAAAATCTATGGATTTGTGGGACGTAATGGTTCCGGAAAGACAGTTATATTTAAACTTATATCAGGACTTATGCGTCCTACATCAGGTGAAATCTTCTTAGAAAATCAAAACATGACACATGCGAAGCAATTTCCAAAGTCAATTGGTGTACTGATTGAAACACCAGGTTTTATTCCTCATTATTCAGGTATGAAAAATTTAAAGATTTTAAATGGACTTTCTAGCTCACCGGCATCTATCGAAACTTTAGAAAAAAGCATGGAACTTGTAGGGCTTGATCCAAAAAACAAAAAGCCAGTACGCACTTATTCTTTAGGAATGCGACAAAAGCTAGGGATAGCTCAAGCCATTATGAATAGTCCAGAGCTCCTTATATTGGACGAGCCTATGAATGGCTTAGATGAAGAGAGTGTAAAGAAAATGCGAGTATTTTTTACTAATTTGAAGAAAGAAAAGAATGTAACAATTCTTTTAGCAAGCCACAATAAAGAAGATATTCAAGTTCTATGTGATGATTTATTTGAAATCTCTAAAGGAACTGTTAAACGTAGCAAACAATCTCAAGAAGAGGTGGTTGTATGAGATGGATGCTAACAGATTTTAAGAGAGGATTAGCTGAGCGGAGTTTTTTGTTTGCACTAGTATTAGGCTGTTTAGGAATGTTAGGAAGCTTAGTGGTATATATTTTACAAAATGAGACCTACACAGCTACAGAAGCATTTAAAGCAAGTCATTCACTAATCGTACCTTTTATTGCACCACTTTTAGCAGCATTACCCTATTCTAATATGACCATGTTAGAAGAGGATTGTGGTTACAAGAAACTTCTTATGCTACGTAATCAGGGAAGAGATTATACCTTGAAAAGATGGTGGGTAAACAATCTAATATCAGGGATTACTTTACTTATTCCAAGTTTATTGCTAATGGTAGCTTGTAGAAGTTTTTCAAGTTATGACTCATATAAAATGATTGGCGAGGTTGTAGTATTAAACTTTGTTTTTGGGGTAGTTTATGGATCACTTGCTTATAGTTTAACTTTTGTGAATCAAAAACGTTATATTCCACTGATTACACCTCAAGTATTATATTTACTCTTTATTTATGCGTTCCCTTATTTAAATTTAGAAAAGTATTTCCCACCACTTGCTTTCTCTCCATGGATTATGCCAAGTGTTGTAGAGGGACAGTTACTTATGATGCAATTAGGGATTACTTTTGCAGTATCATGTATGGTGATTTTAGCTGGAAGCTTATATAGAAAGGGTGTGGCAAAATGGTTACAGTGAAAATGTTGCGCTATAATATCTCAGAAAGTTTCAACGTAGTCAGATGGTGCCTCACTTTAGTGGCTTTTAGCTTTGTAGCTGTTGTCAGCGTGGCAAAGTATATTCAGTTATCTGATATGACGGCCATTACTTTTTCATCATTAGAGACAACTTATCTTATTCTTAATGATACGATGAGTGTGGTGTATATCTACTTACCTTTGTATTTGTTTTTAATGTGTGGCTTGATGTTTGACGATAACTTTGGGGCGTTAGAAGTGATTAAGTGTAAAAGTCGTGGAAAATGGTATTTGTGTAAATGGTTAACCTTGCTCTTCTATACGATTGTCTTTTTCATCTGTTTATTTGGAATGAACTTTTTAATATGTAATCAAGTATTCCCATATAGTACAAGCTGGAGTTCAGATTTCCTACATGTTCAAGTAATGCTTGGACAAAGTGCAAAGAACTTTTTCTATGGGCCTATTGAAACAATAGGGATGTCATTGATATCAGTATTCTTTTTATATGTAGTTGCAGGAATGATGAGTATGTTCTTCTCCATGATTACCAATAAGGAAGCGTATGCATTCTTTATTTCTCTTGTTTTAGGCATTTTAATTAGTGTAGCCTTTGTATATGGTATGAAACTTACAAGTCAGTTAAGCTTTGAAGCTTTTATGTGGCGTAATGGTATGCTGTTTGTAGGCGCATTCTTTATTGGTGTACTTGGCCTATGGCATACTTATCAAAAAGACTTTAAATTAGAGAGTAAAATTTAAGGAGGAGGACAAAATGAGAAATTTAATTAAATTAATTGTTATGTGTATCGTTGCAACCTGCTCCTTAAATACTGCAAGTGAAATCATTAATGATATGGTTATTGAAGTCAATAAGAGAGAAAAGACGATTGCAGATGCATTGATTGCACAACAAGTCAAAGAAATGTTTAAAGAAGCAGAAAAAGAAATTGCCAAAGCACAAGAAGAAGCTCAAGAAGAGATTAAAGTAGAGGAAGTGAAGATTAAACCACCTCTTCCACCTAAAGAAGAAAAACCTAAAAAAAAGGAACCTGTAAAAGAAGTAGTACAAGAAGAGATTAAAGCTGAAACAGAAGAGCCGATAGTAGCTGAAGAGGAGGTAGAAGATGCTGCAACCAATAGTCAAGTTGATATGGCTACATTAGCGACGCTAACAGTAGAAGATATGAACATAATTGGTGAGTACTTAGTGGAGCATTATTTCCTTTTTGGGTATGAGTATTACCAAAATGAAACAGATCCTACGCGTTATGAACGCAAAAAGTTAGCAAGTGATATGGAAGATCAAATTATTGCAAGTATACAAGATGGTTTTGGGTTGCTCAAAGATTTGAAAAGCCTTAATAGACAGACCTTTGTTACCATGCGTGAAAAGGCAACAGAACTGGCTAAAAACTTTAGTGAAAACTTTAAAAATGTAGGCGAAAAGGGAGAAGAATTTACGGCAATTTATGAAAGCGGGAATGCCTTCTTCACTACCTATATTGATACCTTACAAAAAGGTGAAGATACATATGCTATGGTTGAAGAAACTACAAATAAAGCGCTTATACTGCCTATTTTGTTAAAGCAAATGAATGAAAGCCTGTTACCTGGTTTTAAAGAAGTTTTAAATCAAGGCTTTACCTTAAAAGAAAAGACGAATAAAATCTATATTGAAGGTATTGATGCAAGTTTCCTTATTACACCAGAAGAAGTTATGAAGGTGATAGAGAATCCCTATAGCATCTTACCTCCAAAGCCAGAATTAGAACAAAATAGTGGGACTATTATACCAGATACACCACCAACAAAGGATGAAGGCACTGGACAAGAAGGAGCAGGTAATGAAACGACAGAACAAGTTCCAATTCCTGAAATAAGTACGCCTAGTACAAGTACATCTGAGACAAGTGGTCCAACATCAAGTGAAATAGTAGTACCACAAAATTAAGGAGAAAATTAATGAAAATAGATACCCATATTCATATTACTCCGCCTGAACTTATTCGTGATTGGAAAAAAATAGCTGAAAAAGAACCCTACTTCAAATTACTTTCAGAAACACCACATAATAAGTTTGCAACAGCAGAACAAGTAGTTGAACATTTGCAAAGTCATCAGTTTGATAAAGGTGTAGTGTTTGGGTTCTCATTTCAAGATATGGGCCTTTGCAGGTATGTGAATGATTATACAATGGAAATGGTCAAAAAGTATCCAGAAGAATTAATAGGGTTTATGACGTTTAGAGCAGGGCATAAGGATATGAATCAGGAAATTGAGCGTTGTTACAAAGGTGGTCTTAGAGGAATTGGTGAACTATTTCCACAAGGCCAACATATGGATCTTGAAAATCTCCATAAGACAGAGCTTAAGGAAGCTGCTATAGCGTATCAGCTCCCTATTTTGTTACATGCTAATGAACTTGTAGGACATGATTATGCAGGCAAAACAAGTATAGCACTTAAGAGTATTGAGAACTTTATTAGACATCATCAAGAAATTCCTATTATTCTTGCGCATTTTGGAGGTGGTTTAATCTTTTATGAACTCATGAAAGAACTTAAAGAAGCCTTTAAAAATGTGTATTATGATACAGCAGCAGGTGTATTTTTATATGATAGAGCTATCTATAAAGTCATAAGAGAAATAGGAGTATTAGAAAAAGTCTTTTTTGGAACAGATTATCCACTTTTGCCAATCTCACGATATGAGCCTAGTCTTGCTGATTTGACAAAAGAAGAGAAAGAACAGGTGATGGGACAAAATGCACAAAAATTATTTGAAAAATGTGGCATATTAAAATGGAAAAAATAGGAAAAACTCTTGTGGAATATTATACATGCGTTTAATATGTAATATATGTGTAATATTTTTTTTAGGGGGCGTCCAAATATGCTTAAAGAAGTACTTGGATTTTGGCAAAAGCAGTTTATTGAATGGAAGACAGAATTTTTTAGTGAGCCAACACCGCAAAATAATCCTTTTGCATTTGAACACGAAGAAGTTTTACAGGTTGCAAGTAGCTATTTAATGAGTTACATGGAAGAGGAGATAGATAAAGTCTTATATGAAAGACAGGCATTGATTTTTACTAATAATAGTAAAATGCCATTTAAGCGTGAAGATGAAGAAAAAGTCATTCATTTAAAAGCGTTACTTCATTTTATAGAAACCCACCTAGAGATGACTTTAGATGAATATGAAGTAGCCTATTTGACTTATATTTTTTATAATGATGTAGAAGAAGCAATTATGCATTCTATTTTATACCACACCCTGTTTAATACAATTCCTTATACCGAATGGAATATGTATATTGTTTTTGAAAAGTTAGGAACATTGTTGCAAGCAGGACAAGAAATTTTTATATCAGATTTACAAGAACTTTATGCTGCCTATAGTTGTAAAAAAATATGGCAGTATCATATGGGCTAAGGAATTTTTTGTAGTAAAAGCTAATATTTCATGCTATGATAAGTAGGACAAACCTATTTAAGAGCGGAGGCAACATAGATGAGTTACAAAAAAGAATTTATTGAATTTATGGTACGTTCTGGAGTACTTACTTTTGGAGATTTTACAACAAAAAGTGGACGTAAAACACCTTACTTTGTAAACACAGGAAACTATAAAACAGGTTACCAAGCTGCAAAACTTGGTGAGTTTTATGCAAAATGTATCCAAGAAAATATTAAAGAAGATGTGAATGCACTTTTTGGACCAGCTTATAAAGGTATTCCATTATCTGTAGCAACAGCAATTGCCCTTAATAACGAACATAATAAAGACGTAAACTACTGCTTCAACCGTAAAGAAGCAAAAGACCATGGTGAAGGTGGTACAATGGTAGGGTACAAACTTCAAGATGGTGACAAAGTACTTATTATTGAAGATGTTATTACAGCAGGGACAGCTATTCGTGAATGTTTCCCAATCTTAAAAGCAGCGGCAAATGTAGAACTTGCAGGATTAATCATCTCTGTTGACCGTATGGAAAGAGGACAATCTAATCGTACAGCAATTCAAGAGATTGAAGAAGAATTTGGTATTAAAACATACCCAATTGTAACAGTAAGAGAAATCATTGAAACACTTCACAACGTAGAAATTGATGGAAAAGTTGTAATCGATGATGAGATGCGTGCACGTATGGAAGCATACCTTGCTGAATACTGCGTAAAATAATTAATGATTTGAAAGACTTTTATAGAAGCTAAGCTTTTATAAAAGTCTTTTTTTGTTCTATAGAAATACTATAGTAAGGAAGAAACAGCAACTAAAATAAATATTTGGTTAAGTGTGAGGGCATGTAAGCAAGCTTATTGTATTCCAACTTCTAGTCCTCGCCTTTTAAGAGAGGCTAAGTTCATTCCATTAAACTAACGGTCAAAACTCAGAAAAGAAGTGCACTTTTCTTCAGACATTTCCCTAAAACCAGTTTGATTCCATTCTCTAAGCCTCTCTAAAAAGTCTGCGGAGAAAGTTTCCATACAATAACTCACCTTACAGCCCATCACATTATAGACCCTTCCGGTAGAGAGACAGCTAAACTACATAATCCATTTTCTAAACATCCTTCATGTGAAAGTGCCTAATCATTTCCGAGTTTAGATCAAAAGTACTATTAATTCTACAAAGTGTATCTTACTTAACTCAGTAACAAAAGATATTGAGACATGCAAGGCTTCACAGTAGCTTTGCTAACGCTCACCTTTTAGGATAGGTTGAGCTCAGGAACAAACTAGAAAGAAACCTTATCAAATACTTGGAAGTTTTCTTTCCAAAGAAGAGATGTTTTCTCTTCTTTCCTCTCCAGGGCGTGTCACTAGAAGTGAAAACTTACCTAACTGAGTAGAAGAGGGCGGTGATGCGTGGGTGACCTCCATGGAGCTTTTTTCGAGGATGGACTTAGAATATAAGCTACATGCAGTTTAGTAATCTCTCCGCCGGCGCAGTCCACAAAGTGAGGGAGGCATATTCGTAAACTTGATTCAGTGAGCTGGCTAGGTGCGTTCTCCGGAATCTGCCTACGTAGCTTTCAGATAAGAAATGTTCGAAATAAAAAAATAATGATTTTAGGTGTGCTGTTTGAGCGTAGCGAGTTCACACCGTTATTATTTTTGAATGAGTTACATTTCTCTGAAAGCGGAGTGTAGCAGGTGGAGGAGAATCCACCTAGCCAACTCACGTAAGTAGACTAAATATAAGCACCCCCTCACTTAAACAAATATTTATTTTACTAATTCGTGAGTATCTGTAAGTAACTTCCAAATATATAGCTGTATAGTTTATTTCATATTTGAAATATGATACGGTTATGTAAGTGGGAGGTGAATGAGAGTGGTCAAAGT
Source organism: Holtiella tumoricola (assembly GCF_027857615.1). Lineage (NCBI taxonomy): Bacteria > Bacillati > Bacillota > Clostridia > Lachnospirales > Cellulosilyticaceae > Holtiella > Holtiella tumoricola. The sequence goes on along the minus strand of NZ_JAQIFT010000068.1, from coordinate 123,033 downwards.
GCACAATGCAAAAGGAGCATATGATTGTACAGGTATTATATGTGAAAACGATGTAAGACTGGTTTTCTATAGTTATGGAGTTGTGATGAATACAATTAATATTAAGGATTTTAAAGAAGCAAATAGAATGCAAGGTGAGTTTAGTCATTTTGTTACTGATACATTAAGACAATTTGCTGATGGAAAAGATATTTCTTTAGTATAAAATCAAGTATACATAGGGGGAAGACATTTACTTAAAAGTAGATGTCTTTTTTTATAAAAATGCATTGGTATACTACATATAAAAATATGTTTGTGCTTTATGTTATACTAAATTGAAGAGTGAATTGAACCTAAAAGCTTAAAAATTATACTTCAATAACGTGTAAAATAATGGTAAAAACATGGTTTTTAATAGAGTCTAAGTCCATATAAAAGTAGGTAGAAAAACGTTCTCTATGAAATAGTGTGAAAAGTAGCGTATTTTTAAGCTACTTTTTTAATTGGGTTCACACTTGTTATTTAAAATGAATTGTGATAACATGAAGTTTGCTAAGAAAAAGACAACGAATATGAAAACAAAATTAATAGATTGTAGAGGTATAGATTATAGAAACAAAATATTTTAGAGACCTAGATATATCAGACGAGATTAAAAGTGCAATTAGCGATATGAAATTTGAAGAGATGACACCTATTCAGGCGAAATCTATCGATCCAATTATGGCAGGTAAAGACGTTATCGCTCAAGCACCTACAGGAACGGGAAAAACATGTGCTTTTGGGATTCCAGTCATTGAAAATATTGATGCAAATTGTGATAAAGTACAAGCTTTAATCTTATGTCCAACAAGAGAGCTTGCAAACCAAATTGCAAATGAGTTCCGTTTACTTTGTAAATACAAACAAAATGTACGTACACTTGCTGTTTATGGTGGACAACCAATGGACAGACAAATTATGGCACTTAAGAAAAAACCACAAATCATCATCGGTACACCAGGTCGTGTGATGGACCACTTAAGAAGACGTACACTTAAATTAGATGACTTACGTATGCTTGCACTAGATGAAGCAGACGAAATGCTTAACATGGGCTTTAGGGAAGATATTGATACAATTCTTCAAAGCGCACCAGAAGAAAAGCAATTCATCCTTTTCTCAGCAACTTTACCAAAAGCAATTCAAGAGATTGCAGCTGAGTACCAAAAAGACGTAGAACGCATTAGCGTTGTTAAGAAAACAGTAACAGTAGACACCATTAAGCAATATTATATCGATGTAAATGAACGTTATAAAATTGAAATTCTTAGCCGTATGATGGAAGTTACTGCATTCAAACTTGGTGTGGTATTCTGTAACACAAAACGTGGCGTAGATGAAGTATGTGAAGCACTTCAACATAGAGGATTCTCAGCAGAAGCACTTCATGGAGATATGAAACAACTTCAAAGAGATAGCGTTATGGCTAAATTTAGAAAAGGTTTAGTAAACATCCTTGTTGCAACAGACGTAGCGGCTAGAGGGATTGACGTAGATGATATTGATGTTGTATTCAACTATGATATTCCAACAGATGAGGAATACTACGTACACCGTATCGGTCGTACAGGGCGTGCGATGAGACAAGGTCTTTCATACACACTTTGTACACCAAAAGATCGCTCAAAATTACGTTTTATCCAAAACTATACAAAATCAAAGATCGAGCAAGCTGAGATTCCAACAATCGAAGCAATTAAAGATCAACAAGCTACTAAACTTATTGATCAAATCAAAGATGAGATGGGTACAAAAATGCCACGTCGCTACAAAGAATGCTTAGATCGTTTAGTAGAAGAAGGATATGAGCAAGAGCAAATGATTGAAGCACTTTTCAAAATGGTTATGAAAAACCAAACAATGAGTGCAGATGATCGTATTAAATTAGAAGATATGCAACCTAGCCGTAATACCGGTCAAGTTGGTGATCATGTAAGATTATTTATCAACTTAGGTAAAAAAGATAAATTAAAAGATATCGACCTTATCAAAATGATTACAAGAGAAACTTCAACACCACGTAATGGTGTAAGAAGAGTAGACATTATGGAGAAATTCTCATTCTTCGAAGTACCAAATGGTTGTGAAGATGAAATCCTTGGTGTACTTACAAAACAAAAATACAAAGGTCGTAAGATCAATGTAGAAGTGGCACAAAGAAAAGGTGGCTCTTCAAGAAAAGGTAGATAAGTATATAGGGGGGCTGTTTAAGACAGCCTCTTTTTTATATCCAGTTATCCAGATATCTTTTAAAAAGTAAAAAAATTAAAATACCTCTTGCAAATAAGAGAAACATCATGTATAATAATAAATATATACAGTAAACATTTATAGATTTCACATGTAATTAGAGATTATATAGAAATTATATAATTTGTAATTACATGTGGATTTTTTAGTTTAATGCATATACAAAAAATTCATAAATAATAGGAGGTACCACAATGACAGGTACAGTTAAATGGTTTAACGCAGAAAAAGGTTTCGGATTTATTCAAACAGAAAACGGAAATGACGTATTCGTACATTTCTCAGCAATTCAAGGTGATGGATTCAAAACTCTTGAAGAAGGTCAAAAAGTAAACTTTGATGTAGTAAAAGGTGCTCGTGGAGAGCAAGCTGAAAACGTAACAAGAGCATAAGTTAGTAAAACAGATAGGACGCTAGTTCTATCTGTTTTTTTATAATAAAGACAAATGGATAGAGGTGAAATGGTGTTTGAAATTGGTGAAGTTGTTTTTTATCCTTTAAGAGGTAGTGGAGTTATTGAAGCAATAGAAGTAAAAACTATACTCAATGAATCAAAAGAACATGTAGTCATACAGATGAAAGATCCAAGCATGGTTATGATGATTCCTACTGACAGAATTGAAAACTCACGTTTTAGAAAAATAAGTGATAGGAAAGAAGTAGATAAAGTAGAGGCTATTTTATCTACAAAAGATATAGAACTTAATTATTCTACAGATATTAAGAAGAGGAGTAAAGAAAATCAAGAAAAGCTTTCTTTAGGTTCTTTTATAGGATGTAGTGAAGTGGTTAGAGAGTTAATGTGTATAGACAATATTAAACCTCTTAATAGTATGGAAAAAACAATGCTAGGGCAAGCGAAAAAACTTTTATTTGATGAGTTATCAATTATAGAGAATATTTCTGTAGAACAAGCTGAAGATAGTGTAAATAAACTTTTGGAATTATCTCAGATAGAATAAGTATTTTGGTAGAAGATAAAGAAAAACTCAATCAAATCCTATAAACAGAATAAAATACAATCTTTCTACATATATAATGCTTATACTAAATATTAAGATAGATTGTAATAATGGTAAGTTTGAAAGGATAAAAGTGAATTGATATGGCACGAAGAAAACAATTGAAAATGAAAAGAGTTGGTGTAGAGCATCTTGAGCAATATAATCAACTTTTAAGATATGTTTTTCAAGTAACCGATCAAGAATTGCAACAAATTGGTTGGGAAGAAAAAGAAATGATTAGGGCAAAGACGCCTACATTACAACAAGCAGATGTATGGGGCTGGTTCGATGGAGATAAGCTAGTTTCTCAAGTAGCTGTATACCCAATGAAGGTACGTATCTTTAATAGAACCTATGATATGGGAGGACTAACTGGTGTTGGGACTTATCCAGAATATGCAAATCAAGGGCTAATGCATAAGTTGCTAGACCAAGCCTTGAAGAATATGAAAGAAAAAAATCAGACAATTTCTTATTTATATCCTTATTCTATTCCTTATTATCGTAGAAAAGGTTGGGAGATTATATCAGATAAGATTACCTATGAAATTAATGATTATCAGTTGCCAAAGAGAAAGCAAGTTGCAGGAGAGGTTGAGAGAGTCGATGTGGAAAGTGATGAAGTAAGAGAAGCTTACAATCGATTCGCAATTCAAACTCATGGTGCATTGCTACGAGATAATTTAGCATGGAATGAATATTTACTTTGGGATTCAGATGATTTAATGGCTGCTGTTTACTATAATGAGCACAATGAGCCAGATGGTTATGTCTTATACTGGATTAGAGATGAAGTTTTTCATATTAAAGATATGATTTTTGTCAATGAAGAAGCACGTAGTGGTTTGTGGAATTTTATAAGTGCTCATTTTTCCATGATTACTAAGGTCATAGGTAATACTTATACAGATGAGCCTCTGGCCTTTTTGTTAGAGGATGCAGATATTAAAGAAAGTATTTCGCCGTACTTTATGGCACGTATTGTAGATTTAGAACAGTTTATTGCTCAGTATCCATTTAAGCCAGATACCGTTGAAAGGGAATGGACTTTTACAATGGATGATCCACTTATGGCTTGCAATCAAGGAACTTTCACTTTAACTATATCAAAAGATGGTAAGGGTAAGATTGTGCGTATAGCGGGCAAAAATCATGATAAAATAGATATTCAAACAATGACGACCATGCTTCTTGGATACAAGCGACCAGACTATCTTTATAAAATAGGGCGACTTTTATGTAGTACAGAAACACTAGATATGTTAGAGGATGCCATTGAGCAACAGACAGCTTATTTTTCTGATTATTTCTAGATTATAAAAATAAAATATAAAGTAAAAAAGTGGATCGACTAGATATCTAGTCGATCCACTTTTACTTTATTATTGTGCTAAGATTGTAATTTCGAATGCAGTTGTTTGACCTGGAAGAGATAATGTCATAATTGGTGAATGTTTTACAGTCACTTTCATACCCTTTTCAAGGTCTTCAGCTTTATAAATCATTTTATTTTTTTCATGATGAATAAGTGTATCATCATTTACATTTAAGATAGTTTGGTTTTCAGGATTCTCTGGATTTTCATTTTTTCCTACAGTTACTTGGTAACCAAAATTTGTTTTGTTTACTTCTACAACTTGAACATCTTCTAAAGTAATAGATTCAGGAAGTGTTTCACCTTCAGTAGTTGTTTTAGCTTCAACTGTGAAGGCTGGTGTTTGTGGTGGAAGAGAACGTGTCATCATTTGTGAGTGACTTACGCTAAGTTCCATACCAAGAGAAAGGTCTGCAAGTGTAGCTTCTTTACCATCTACAGTAATTGTTGTTTCTTCACTTAAGTTAAGGATAATCATATTAGCAGCTATATCTTCTTTGCCTGCTGGTAGGATAGTGAGTTGTGTACCATCTGCATCGATATCTTTAAGTGTAGCGGATTCAATTCGTACAGCTTCAAGAGCTGGTGTAGTTTCTGTAGCTTCAACTGATTCGCTACCTTTTGTACGTACTTCATTCATAGTAGTTTCTTCAGTTTCGATATAAACGACTTTATCTTTGTAGTTAATTTCAGCACCTAATTCTGTACCAATGGCACGTACTGGTAAATAAAGTGTATCATTATACATAAGTGCATTGCTGTCTTTCATTACTTGTTCACCATTTAAGTTGAAAGTAATAGTTGGATCAAGTTTAGCTGTAACATCTTTTACGATTGGTGCAGCAATAAGCGTTACACTTAATGTTCCCATTGCTGTTAATAACATTAATAATTTTTTGCTCATAGGAAGAGCCTCCTTTAGGTTGATAGTAAATAATTAGCATTATTAATTATACATAAAACTTAGACGTAAATAAACAAAAAGAGGTTCCAGGTTTTTAAAAGTTTTATAAGTTTTTTTATATGGGCGAAACATATGTTCTGTGATACAATAAAACAGAATGAATTTTTGACTAGAAAGGGTGATGATATGTTCAAAAAGTTCATGAGCTACTATAAACCTTACAAGAAATTATTCTTCTTAGATTTATTTGTAGCCTTTATTTTTGCAATGTGTGATCTTGTTTATCCGATGATGACAAGAGAACTGATTAATGAAAGTATACCGAATCAAGAGATGAGAATGATAGGTGTCTTCGCGGTAACCCTTCTCGTAATCTTTGCGATTAAATATGTATGTAGCTATTTTATGCAATATTGGGGACACGTAGTAGGGGTACGCATGCAAGCAGATATGCGTAGAGACATTTTCTTGCATCTACAAAAGTTACCTTGTAGCTTTTTTGATCGTACGAAGACGGGAGATGTAATGTCTCGTATTATTAATGATTTGATGGATATTTCAGAACTTGCGCACCATGGCCCAGAAGATTTATTTATTTCTGGTGTTATGATTATTGGTTCTTTCCTTGTGTTAGTGAATATTAATGTACCGCTTACATTGATTATCTTTGCTTTTATTCCACTTATTTTCTGGTTTACTTGGAAAAAACGTGACAAAATGAGTAAAGCTTTTACTGCAAGCCGTGTAGAAACAGGTAAGGTTAATGCAATTTTAGAAAATAGCATTGCAGGCATGCGTGTTTCAAAAAGTTTCTGTAGCAAGGACAAAGAAGTAGAAAAATTCCAAGCAGGTAATAATGACTTCAAAAATGCTAGAGAAAAAGCTTATAAAGTGATGGCTGAGTATTTTTCAGGTTCTACACTTTGTATTGATATGCTAGATTACGTATGTATGATAGCAGGTGGGCTTTTTACAATTAAAGGGATTATCACATTTGGTGATTTTATGGCTTACCTTCTCTATATTAAGATGTTTACCCAACCCATTAAGAAACTTGTAAACTTTATGGAACAGTACCAAAGTGGTATGACAGGTTATAAACGTTTTACAGAGTTAATGGATGAGTTAGAAGAAACAGATAAACAAGATGCTAAAACGCTTGAAAAAGTAGAAGGTGAAATTTGCTTTAAAAATGTAAGCTTCAAATATGAAGATGAATATATCTTGAATCAAATGGATTTGACTATTCCAAAAGGAAAGATGGTAGCTTTAGTAGGTCCATCTGGTGGTGGTAAGACAACCTTCTGTAACTTGATTCCAAGATTTTATGAAATTGATGGGGGAGATATCTTTATTGATGGTACAAGTATCTATGATCTTCAATTAGAGAGTCTTAGAAGTCATATTGGAATTGTATCTCAGGAAGTATTCCTCTTTACAGGAACAATCAAAGAAAATATTCTTTATGGTAATCCAAATGCGACAGATGAAGAAGTAGTAGAAGCAGCTAAGAAAGCTTACATTCATGAATTTGTAAGTGGGCTACCAAATGGTTATGATACTTACATAGGAGAGCGTGGTGTAAAACTGTCTGGTGGACAAAAACAACGTCTTTCTATTGCAAGAGTATTTCTTAAAGATCCATCCATCCTTATTTTGGATGAAGCAACCTCAGCACTTGATAATGCAACAGAGTTTATGATTAAACAAGCAATCGATGAAGTATGTAAAAATCGTACAACAATCGTAGTTGCTCATAGACTATCTACAATTCGTAATGCAGATGAGATTGTTGTATTAGGTAAGGAAGGTATTGAAGAAATAGGTAGTCATGATAAACTTCTTGAAAAAGAAGGTTTATATAAGACTTTATACGAAGCACAATTTGAAGGTCTTGTAAGTTAAATTTTAGATGTTAAAAAATCCCCTCTCACATAGGTTAATAAAACCTACGTGAGAGGGGATTTTTATTATAAGGAACTTATGCGTTAAGTTCACCTTGTCCATTGTTTGGGAGTTTAGAAGCAATGATTGCTTTGATACGTTCTGGAAGTTCTGCTTGTTCTTCTTTAGTTAGGTTAGCAGTCTCAACAGGTGGGTGAATATACATATTTACTGTTGCAGGTTTGATTTTGCCACCTTGAGCTTCCATAAGTTTATAAGTTCCATCCATTGTAACAGGAACAATAAGTGCTTTTGGTTTTGTTGCAAGTTTAAAACTTCCTGATTTGAATTCACCAAGTGGGCCGCCTTTACTACGTGTACCTTCAGGGAAGATAACAAGAGAATGGCCTTCTTTAATGAGTTTAACTCCTTCTACAATAGCAGAAGCAGCACCTTTTAGTGTAGAACGATCCATAAAGACACAGTGAATGAGACGCATCCAGTCACGTACAATATAAATTTTATCTGTTTCAACTTTGGCAATATAACCTTTTGGTTTGTCAATAAAACTCATAAAAAGAGCTGTATCAAAGTTGCTTTGGTGATTGCTAATAAAGACAACAGCTTGGTCTTTTGGAATATTATCAAGTCCATGAACTTGAACATTAGCGCCACTATTTTTTACTTGTGCCATTGCCCATTTCATTGTGATTTGGTTGATATAAGCTTCAGCATTCTCCGTATCTCCGCTTGCAACTAATTTTTTTGCTTTTCTAAGAGCAGGTAAAGTGAAGAGAAGGCTGATGGCAAAATAGCCATACCAATAAATTGTTCTAAACATATAAACCTCCGTTTGCATATGATGCATAGCATGTATAATTTTTAATTTTATTATACCATGAAATGAAAATAAGACAAATATAGGAAGTTTTAAAGGATAGAAAAATGATATTGACGTAAAGAAAATAGTTTTATAGAATATACATAGATTTAAAGTGCATAGATTTACGAGGTATATGAAGGGAGATAGAAACTTGGCAATTAATAAAGAGTTATTAAAAGGAACGACAACATTATTGATTTTACAATTATTGGATGAAGGAGATAAATATGGGTATCAAATGGTAAAGGAACTTGAAAACCGCTCTCAGTCTCTTTTTACTTTAAAAGAAGGGACTTTGTATCCTATTCTTCACAATTTAGAAGCTGAGAGGATGATTGAGGCTTATTGGGAGGAAACAGAAAAAAGTAGAAAACGTAAATACTATCGTATTACTAAAAATGGAAAGAAACTTTTAGTAGATAAGAAGACAGAATGGCTTGCCTATTCAAAAGGTGTTGCAGGTATTATAGGAGGAGGTGCATATGGTGAACTTGGCAGTTGCTAACTATCTAAAGAATGTTTTAAGTAAAGTAAAATGTAAAAAAATTCATAGTGCCCTTGAAGAAGAATTGATAGATCATATTGAATGTATCAAAGAATCCTACATAGAAGAAGGAATGGATGAAACACTTGCATACAAAAAAGCAGTAGAACAAATGGGGTGTGCCGCTGAAGTAGGCAAGGATTTAAATAAAGCACATGCATATCATATGGAATGGTCTGTACTTGCACTTCTTATTGGTATTGTCACAATAGGTGTTGGCGCTTTTGTATATTGGAACATACAGACAACACAAGGTGAGATAGCTTACTACTTTGGTAGGCAAGTTGTATTTATTGGATTGGGTATTTTAGGTTTTATAGGTGCATACTTCTTTGATTATAGATATTTAAAAAAGTGGTCAGTATGGATTTATGGCATAGCACTTTTGCTATTGGTTTATAATAAGTTCTTTGGAATAGATGTAAATGGTAGTAGAAGTTGGATTAGAATAGGGAGCCTTTCCATAGGTGTTTATACTATGGTTGTACCTACACTGATCGTTGGCTATATAGGACTTATAAAATGTTTTGCAAAAGAAAGGTCAAAAGATTATTTTGTATTAGGTATAGTAGGTATTCTTCCTATTATATTGATCATGGATGAACAGTTTAGATCAGCTTTTCTTTTAGGTATAATCTTTTTACTTATAGTAACAAGTCATATCTTAAGTAAAGATTTTGATGGGAATAGAAAGCAATTTCTAACAATTTTATATAGCCTAACAGGAGGCGTTGGTATATTCGGAGCTTTTTGGTACTTGCAAGCACCTTATAGAAAAGCGCGCATAGATGTATTTTTGAGTCCAGAACAAGATCCTGTAGGTATGGGTTACATTCCTATGCAACTTAAAAATGTAAGAGAACAGGCAAGTTTATTAGGAGATAGTGGATTCCAAGTTGTATCAGCTAATGTCCCAGATCCTTTTGGTGATTATATGCTTACTGTTATTATTGGGTGCTTTGGCTGGTTTATAGCAGCTATACTCATTATTATGGTTGCAATGATGATTATTCGTATGTACAAGGTAGCATGGAAAATACAAGATAGTTATGGCAAGTTACTTTGTATAGGGATAGTAAGCTTATTTACGATACAGTTCTTTTATAATATAGGGATGAACTTAGGATACTTACCACTTATTGGTATATCACTTCCATTTGTTTCCTATGGAGGAACAGGTATGGTTATGAACTTTGTTTTAATGGGATTATTCTTAAATATTTATAGAAAGAAGGATGTAGTATTATTAGATAACTCTGTAGTAGGGTAGTGTTATAGGGTGTAAATGAATGGAATAGGTATTTTAGAGGTTTTATTAAATAAACCAAGGTAGAGTAAGCTTTTGTACATGGATATATAAAGCTCCTTAGTAGGTAGATGTTACTAAGGAGCTTTTTTATATTCTACTAATTAATTATCTACAGATACCGTAATGAAAGTCAGAATTTCTATTGCATCCACAATTATTGCAACCACAGTGATTACAACCACAACCATTGCAGCCTGTATTGGCAGATTTAATGCAACCATTGTCTTCGAGTGCATCAAAGGCATCCTCTAATTCATCAACTTTAGTATTAATTTTGTTAATAAGTTTGGTTACGTCTTTAGCTAATGTTGCACAAGAAGGAGTAGTTGGTCGAGAAGGACAATGATGACAACAGTGATGACAGCAGTTATTACAGCAGTTACATGCCATAGTAAAACCTCCTTAAAAGATTATTATAATTCTATATTATGTTGAGCTGGGAAAAGTGTGACAAGGTTGAGAAATTACATGTACTTTATTTTATATTTGCTATTTTTGTTAACTACCCTCTATAATAAGTGATAAGAAAAGAAACAGGAGAGAAATAGGATGAATAGAACACTAAAAGCGATAAGAAAAGACGGAGTAGCAGTAGAGCTTACTTTGAAAACTTTAGTACTTGATGATATAGATAAAATTTTGGCTTTACAAAATGAGGTACTAGAGATGCTAGAAGATAAACACCTTTATGTTCCATCTGATAGAGAGGAAATAGAGCGTAATATGACAATGGGTGGCATACACTTAGGTTATATGACACCAGAAGATGAACTAGTAGCAGTAGCTATTTACCTTAAGAGAGGTTATGATTTGCATAACTATGGCTATGATTTAGGATTAGAAGGAGATGATTTATTGAAAGTTGGACAAGTAGATACAGTACTTGTTCAAGCAGATTATAGAGGGAATAAACTTCAATATATTATGTGTGAATTGCTAGAAGAAGTGGCGAAAGAGCAAGGTACACCTATTATATGTGCAACAGCATCACCTGACAATACGTTTAGTGTGAACAATTTCTTGAAACTAGGTTATGAAATTAAGGTTGATAAGCTTAAATATGGCGGGCTTAGAAGATACGTTCTTGTAAAACAATTATAATGATAAAAAAAGCATTTTATCTTGTAGGATAAGGTGCTTTTTCTTATTAAATGAAAAAAGGATGCATAAAATAGAACATGATAATCATTATTGGAGGTATCTGATGGAACCTAAATGGTTAATATGGGCTAGAGAAATACAATCTATTGCAAGAGCGGGACTTACCTATTCAAAAGATAAGTATGATTTGGATAGATTTAATCAGTTAGAAAAACTAGCTGCTGAAATTATAAGTGAGTATACCCAGATAGGTGTTAGAAAAGTAGAAGAATTACTCGCACAAGAAACAGGCTATTTAACGCCTAAAGTGGATGTACGAGGGGCCATCATCAAAGACAATCGGATTTTACTTGTTAAAGAAAGTCAGGATGGTTTATGGAGTATGCCTGGTGGATGGGCAGATGTTAATCTATCTGTATCTGAAAATATAATAAAAGAAGCAAAAGAGGAAGCAGGGGTTAGTATTATCCCGAAAAAAATCATTGCCATATTAGAGCGAAATCGCTATAATAAGCCTATTTCCATGCAAAGTATTTATACCATATTTGTATTGTGTGAATTTGTAAATGGTAAGTTTGAAAGAAATATTGAAACAGAAGAAAGTAGATTTTTTGAACAGAACCATTTGCCTGATTTATCTATAACCCGTAATACAAAAGAGCAGGTGGAAATGTGCTTTAAAGCTCATCTAAATTGTCATTTTGAAACTTTATTTGATTGAAGAAAGATAAAAGATTAAAAAATCAAGTCTTATGAAGAACTGATAAATTGGAGAAGAAGATGAATTAAATAAGTTTAGAATATAAGATACAGGGAAGATTAAAAATAATATATTTTAACGGACATCTAGGAGGAAACATGGAAAAAATATTGCAAGAAGCTATTTTACATGGACAAAAGTATACCCACAATGGGAATCCGGCGAGTTATATACCAGAATTACAAAAAGTTAATTCGTCAGATTTAGGCGTTTATATTAGAACATTAGATGGAAAGGAATATGGTGTAGGTTCCTACCAACAGAAATTTACTATTCAAAGTATATCAAAAGTGCTTGTCTTAACATTAGCCCTTATGGATAATGGATTTGATAAAGTATTTGGAAAAGTAGGGGTAGAGGCTACTGGTGATCCTTTTAACTCAATTGTGAGATTAGAACTTAAACATCTTCAAAAGCCTCTTAATCCTATGATTAATGCAGGGGCTATTGCCACAACTTCTCTTATATTAGGCAAGGGTGGAAATGAACAAATTGAAAGAATTTTAGATTTTGCAAAGCTTGTATCAGATAATCCGCATATTTCAATTAATGAAGATGTGTACCATTCAGAGGTTCAAACGGGAGATAGAAATCGCTCATTAGCTTATTTTATGAAGAGTACAGGTGTTATAGAAGAAGATGTAGAAAGTTTGATTCAAGTCTATTTCAAACAATGTTCAATAGAAATGAATTGCCAAGACCTTGCAAGAATAGGTGCATTATATAGTAATAATGGTATTTGCTTAAAAACAGGTAAAGAGATTATTCCTAAATCTATTTGTAGAACGGTTATGGCAATTATGACGACTTGTGGTCTTTACGATGCATCTGGTGAGTTTGCAGTCAATGTAGGTATTCCAGCCAAATCAGGTGTGGGCGGTGGTATTCTTGCAGCAGTGCCGAATAAAATAGGTATAGGTGTATATGGACCAGCTCTTGATGATAAAGGTAATTCCATAGGTGGGATAGAAATTTTATCCTATCTTTCAGATGTATTAGATTTAAGTATTTTTTAAGATTAAAGCCTAGCTAAAAGGGTATTTAGCTAGGCTTTAATCTTTATAATGGTCATGTCTTTGAATAAATCTAATCACAAGAAGAATAAGAAGTATAACAGCAATAATACCAATAATTTTAAGTGTAATTGTAAGAAGGCCGATGAGTATGAGGTCTTCAACAAGGGGCAGAAGCTCCATTATATAGATAACACCACCTTATAATGATGAATATTAAGAATAGACTTAAATGAAGTATAATGTTATTATAACAGAAAAGTTAATATAAGTCACAATTATCAAAATGAATTGAGGTGTTATAGAATGATTTTAGAGGACTTACAAAAGAAAATACCTCAGTATAACATAAAAGAAATTACTGAGGATATCATAGAAGATGTCTTTAAAGTGATGAGGAGCAATGGCTATTACTATTCAAAAATTCAACAACATGATGTCACTAGGGAAGAATGTATTACAGATATCAAAGCGGTACCACCTGGAATAGATTATTCTAAGAAAACTTATATAGCATTTTATGAAGAGAATAAATGTATAGCGTTGGTAGATTTTATTGAAGGCTATCCAAATAAGCAGACAGGATATTTAGGGCTACTTATGTTAGATGAAACATTACATAGGCATGGAATAGGTAAAAAAATCTTAGAGAATTTACTTAGTGTTATCAAAGTAGAAGGTTTTCAATATATGGAACTAGCTTGTTATGAGTGTAATGAGAGGGGTATTACATTCTGGAATAAGATGGGGTTTAAAGAAATAAGAAGATCAAATAGAGAAACGGATGGGAAAATCTATACGCTCATATCTATGCAGCGGGAAGTGTAAAGGGTGAAAATATGGGGAAAATTGTAGCAATTGGTGGCGGTGAACTGTCAAAAGGGGAGACCTATAAGATAGATCAATTTATCATTGAATTTGCAAACCAAGATAAGCCAAAAACTTTATTTGTGCCTACGGCAAGTTATGAACCTGAAGGATATTGTGAGCGTTTTAAAGAGCTCTATCAAAACCAATTAGGCGCAGTAGTAGAGGTGCTCTATCTTTTAGATAACCAATTATCAATTTATGAGATTGAAGAAAAAATTAAGTGGGCAGATATTATCTATGTAGGTGGAGGAGATACCAACCATATGTTGAAAGTATGGAAGGAAAAGCATGTAGATTATTTCCTTAAAGAAGCCTATAAAAGAGGCGTATTGCTTTGTGGATTAAGTGCGGGGTCTATTTGTTGGTTTAGTTATGGACAAAGTGAAGTAGAGTATGAAGACTCTGAAGATGGTTACAAATATATTGAACTTGAAGGACTTGGAATACTAAATGCTTTTCACTGTCCCCACTTTGAAGAAGGCAGACGGAGTGTGGAGTTTAGTAAGATGATAAAAGTAAGCAATAGAGTAGGAATTACTTTAGAAAATAATTGTGCAATAGTGATTGGAGATGGAAAGTATCGTATTATAACTTCTCAAGAAAATAAAAAGGCTTATAAAATTTATTTGCAAGATGGAGAATGCATACAAGAAGAGATACAACAGGTTGATCAATTTAAAAGTATAGAGGAACTTGGCATAACGGAAGGGGAGTTATGATGAAGAAATACATGCCATATTGGCCGATATTTGCACTTATTATCTTTTTGACAGGCGCTTCGATTTGGTATAGGCCATTAAGTTTACATCAAATATTGAGGATTTCAAAGAACGAGGCAATTACAGATTGTAAGTTAATTCTTACACAATGGGGGAAAAATAACGTAACCACCAAAGAGGGTAAACTTACATCGGAAGAAGCGAAGAAGCTAATGAGCGTGCTTGCAGAAAGCGAGTATGTACGATTTTATGGAAATGAAGCGTATACAACTTCAGAAGGTGAATATTATACTATTGATTTAGCTTATACATTAGGAGATGAAGAAGAAATTTATCGTATAAGTATCACAAAGCATGGAGTGTTGACAGATTACACAGATGGTAATAGAAAAGTTTATACCTTTGAGGAAGAGGAGGAAAAAACAAAAATTTTAAATCAAATACTGGATATAATTAATACGAAAGTTTAACTACTACATAGTTACTTAGAACAGAGATTGAAGTTTAAGGAGAAAGACTTGATGAGAATTTTAGAAAGCGAAAGATTATATTTAAGGCAAATGCAGCAAACAGATTTTACAGCATTATGTAAAATCTTGCAAGATAAAGAAGTTATGTATGCCTATGAGCATGCATTTGATGATGGGGAAGTGCAGGAGTGGTTAGATAGACAGATTAAGAGGTATAAGGATTATGGATTTGGGTTATGGGCGGTTGTATTAAAAGAAACAGATGAAATGATTGGTCAGTGTGGCCTTACTTTACAAATGTGTAATGAGAAAGAGGTGATGGAAATTGGATATCTTTTTCAAAAGGCATTTTGGCATCAAGTTTATGCAACAGAGGCGGCTAGAGCATGTAAGCAGTATGCATTTGAAAAGTTATGTGCTAATGAAGTATTCTCCATTATCCGTGATAATAATATAGCTTCACAAAATGTTGCTAAGCGTAATGGAATGAGCATATGTAACCAATTTACTAAGCATTATTATGGAATGGATATGCCACATCTTGTATTTTCGATTAAGCGTGAAAATAATTAGAATTGAAGGTGCTATGCTTAGGTTGAATAGGAGCATTTTGTAAGATGTTAGAAAAATGAAATTATAATCTATGCAGAAAATAGGAACATTTAAGTCTTGCAAACTAGAAGTGTAGCCTTTATGATTAAATGAGATTTGTATAGCCAATACTAACTTACAAGGAGGTGCACGAATGGCAAAGCAAAAATGGAAAGCAGGGAATATGGTTTATCCACTACCAGTTGTTATGATTAGTTGTGGAACAGAAGAAAAACCCAATATTGTAACGGTAGCATGGACAGGTACAATTTGTACTAATCCACCGATGACGTATATTTCACTTAGACCTTCACGCTATTCTTATGATCTCATTGCAGAGAGTGGTTATTTTGTCATTAATTTGACGACACGTGACTTAACTTATGCAACAGACTTTTGTGGTGTTAGGTCAGGACGTGATGTAGATAAGTTTAAAGAAATGAAACTTACCCCCAATTATGATAATGAGGGTAAAGTACCTATGGTTGAGGAAAGTCCAGTCAATATTGTGTGTAAAGTCCGTGAAATTAAACCTCTAGGTTCACATGACTTATTTATTGCAGATGTATTAGAAGTTTATGTGGATGATGCTTTTATGGATGAAAAAGGAAAGTTTCATTTAAATGATACAGATTTAGTTGCGTATTCTCATGGAACGTATTTAACTTTAGGTGATACATTGGGTACTTTTGGATATTCAGTTATGAAGTCTAAAAAAGCTAAGGAAGTATCAAAGTTAATTCCAAAGCAAGAGGATCAATTACAGCTTCGTACAAAGAGTAAATCACAAGGAATGGCTTCAAAAGAGAATAAGCCAAAGTCTTATAAAGATAAATTTCATAAAGACAAAACAAATAAACCAGTACGCAAAAAAGCACCTTCTAGGAAAAAATAATTCCTAGGAGGTGCTTTTTGATTCGAAGTCAATTTTAAGGTACGAATAGCCATCTATACTTAATATTGCTTTATAGGGAAATTGAGCTGTGCCCTCACCAATAAAGAAGATAGAATAGAGCCTTCCTGGTTTGAATTTTTGATTTCTTAAGATTGCCAAGGGGCCGGATGTTTCTGTATCTGACGTAAGCTCCTCTGGGCTTTGTTCTATATTTAAAGTATAGGCATTGGCTTCCCGTACAAGATATGAAGATGCCTGACCGTAGCGAATGCGACGAATAGGAAGAGGAGCTTCAGGTGTAGATAAACACAGCGTACCTTCATGCTGTGAAAAGTGTAAGAGACGTATTCCTAAATGAAGTCCTTCTAACTTTTTGTTGGGTTCTTCCAAACAAAAAATATGAAAATTCTCAGGTTCTTTGTATTTGTGCGCTAAAACACCTGTATAGATTTGATGGCGTTGTAAATTTATTTTTTTTTCATATAAAGGCTCAATCTGGTGATGATAAGTAATTTTAAGAATATGTTTACCAGAAGGAAGAGGATAGTATTTGGTGAAGTCTTCATAAAGTAAATAGCTATAGACTTGCTTATCATCTAAATAAAGGTCGAAGGCATCTTTAGTAGGCCTTGCATTGAATAAACGAAAATAGCAGACTGCGTTATTTTTAGAATTTGCCATATAAGTACCTCACGTAAAAAATCTTATTACTATGTATATGAAGGAGTAGATAAAAGCATAACTTGTAATGGGTAAAAGAAAGGAAGTGATTATGATAATAAATATAAAAGATTAAATTTTCTGTAATATATATAATATAATTTATAAAATTGAATATTATATGGCTGAATTATCTGTTTTTTGTGAATGGGATATGCTAAAATGAAGACAAATAAGACTGAATTTTAGGTGAATAGTATGAATAAGACTAAACTCGCAAACTTGTTGAAGGAAGAAGAAGGCTTTAAATTGGATTTTAAATATAAGCTATCCTTAGAAGTAGATTCAGATAAAAAGGAATTCGTAAAAGACGTTATTGCAATGGCGAATACAGAAGGTGGAAGAGGTTACATTATATTCGGAATAGAAGATAAGACGAAACGTATTGTTGGTCTTCAGGATTTACCTAAAGATATAGAGGAACGTATTCAACAAGTTATTACTTATAGAAGTGTACCACCTGTACCGGTAAAGTTTGAGACACTAGAGTATAAGCAAAAGGTAGTAGGTATTCTAACCATTTATAAGAGTAGGCAGGCACCACATCAAATGAGGCAAAATGGTGCTTTTTATTTAAGAAGAGGCTCAACAACGGATATTGCAACGAGACATGAGATTGCACAAATGTTTCAAGCACAAGGTATACTTAGTTTTGAACAGGTACCATGCCGTCAAGCTACATTAGAAGATTTAGATTTTAGCCAGATTGGTTATGCACTTAAAAACTTTGAAGATCACTCAATACAACAGGTTCATATGCTTAAAGCATTAGGGATTATAAGTAGTTTAGAAGATGAAAAACAACTATATCCTACATATGGAGGCTTACTTTTATTTGGAAAGATGCCACAAATCTTTATTCCACAGGCGTTGCTTGAAGTAAGTTGCAAGGAGGGGACAATAGGCATTACAGGGAATATATCAGATATGCTTAAGCTTTTTGAAGATAAAATACGCCCTTTATTACCAGTTCATTATCCTTTTGAAGCATTACGTGAAGTATTAGCAAATGCGATTATTCATAGAGATTATTGGAATGTCTATTTATATACAAGAGTAGAAATAGGAGAAGAACAAATTCATGTTGTAAATCCTAGGCAGTATCAATATGCTTTTGATGAAAATATGAAAGTACCTACAAATCCTTGGCTCTACTCTAGACTTTTACTCATGCAGCCTAAAGAAGCATTGCATGTAGGAATTGGATTAGGAAAGGTACAAGAGGCATTTTGTGGACAGCATGTGAAAAACTTTGAAATGAATTTAGAAGAAGGCCTATTCCAAGTACAATTACCAGGAACAGCCTATTACCAATAATTATATGTATTTATAGGGAGGATCCTCAATGGAGATTAAAGAAGTTAAGGGAATACTAGAAGCAAAGGTATGTGTAGGGGAAGAACAATTAAATTCAAATGTATATGCAGCTTGCGGTTGTGATTTAATGAGTGATGTTCTAGCTTTTGCCAAAGAAAAAGTACTACTTTTAACTGGGCTTATTAATCCACAAGTCATTCGTACAGCTGAAATGTTAGATATTAAAGCTATTGTATTTGTAAGAGGTAAATCTCCAACAGAAGATATGATAGAACTTGCAAAAGAAAAAAATATTGTGCTTTTATCTACTCATTATCCCCTTTATACGGCTTGTGGGAAGCTTTATGAAAAAGGACTAGGTGGTGGAGGCGAAGTATAGCATGAATCTATTCTATAAAGTTGACGGAGATGATTTTTTGCTAGCAGGTGAAGCTTCAGGGAAAGTCAAGAATATTCTTAAAAAGTTAGGCATAGATAGTACAAAAATTAGAAAAATTGCGGTTGCTATGTATGAAGCAGAAATGAACATGGTTATTCATGCTCATGGTGGTACTATACAGGTAGATGTTTTACCGGAAAAAATAGAAGTTATATTAGAAGATAAGGGACCAGGTATTCCAGATATAGATTTAGCAATGCAGGAAGGGTACTCAACTGCGACACATGAAATTCGAGAGTTAGGGTTTGGAGCAGGTATGGGGCTACCCAATATGAAAAAGTATAGTGATGAACTTAAAATTACATCGATTGTAGGAGAAGGAACAAAAGTACAGCTAACCGTATTTTTAAAATAGGAAGTAGGTGAAGCCTATTATGTACAGCCATTCTGTAACACTAGAGAGCGAGAAGTGTATAGGATGTACGGATTGTATTAAAAGATGTCCGACAGAAGCTATTCGAGTAAGAGATTCTAAAGCAAAGATTATTACTGAGAGATGCATTGACTGTGGAAACTGTATTGCAGTTTGTAGAAATGGTGCTAAGCGTGCTGTAATGGATAATTTTAATATGATCTATAGTTATTCTTATCGTGTTGCATTGCCTGCACCTAGTTTTTATGCACAATTTGCAAAAGGTGAAAGTGTAGAGGAGATTCTTGGAAGCTTGTATGCCATAGGATTTACTGATGTTTTCGAAGTCAGTGAAGCTGCAGAATATATTGCAGAGTACACAAATCAGTATATGAAAGAAGTTAAGGTATTTCCTGTTATTTCATCGGCTTGCCCTGTCATCGTACGCTTAATCCAGCGACGTTTTCCAGCTCTTATAGATCATATTTTGCCTATTATGTCTCCTATGGAACTTGCAGCTAGATATGTTAAGTCAGCCTATATGAGCCATGGTATTAAACAAGAAGAGGTAGGTGTTTTCTTTATATCACCATGTCCAGCTAAAGCTACGGATATCCATAAGCCAAAGGGACTTGAAAAGTCTTATGTAGATGGGGCATTTTCAATGCAAGAGATTTACCTAAAAGTAATTCATGAAATTAAAAATCACCCACACCCTATTAAGCGTAAACCAACCCCGGGGGGGATGAGTTGGGCAACTAGGAATGGAGGTATTAGTAATATAGGTATCGATAACCATATTGCAGTAGATGGTATTGAACGTGTTATTGATATTTTGGAAAAAGTAGAGGATGGTACATTATCAAAAATTCATTATATAGAAGCATTAGCTTGTACAGGTGGGTGCTTAGGTGGTGCACTTACTATAGAAAATCCTTTTGTGAGCCGTCATACACTCAAAAAATTAATAGAACATGAAGAACAAGAAGCAAAGAGAGAACAGGTTACTAAAGCCAACCATTTATTAGAAGCTCTTCCATATAAATATAATGTATCTATTGTACCTAAACCTGTTTTTTCGCTAGATGAAGATATTGGAACAGCTTTGGAAATGATGGAAGAAATAGAACAGCTATATAGTAAGTTGCCGCAAATAGACTGTGGTTCATGTGGTGCACCTACTTGTAGATGTTTTGCTGAGGACGTAGTCAAGGGGCATGCACATGTGGAGGATTGCATCTTTATGTTGAGAAAGCGTATTAAAGAGTTATCTGAAGCCATGTTTGAGCTCACACAAAAAATATTGCCAACAACAAAAGACTAGGGGGGATTTGATGACGGTCAAAGAGCTGGCAAATCAGTACAATTTAAATGTATTATGTGATGAAGGTATAGAGCAAAACATCAAAGGAGGTTATGTAGGTGACCTACTTAGCTTTGTGATGGCTCATGCCAAGGAAGAAATGATTTGGCTAACCATACAAGGACATATTAATACAGTAGCTGTAGCAAGTCTTATTGGTCTATCGGCCATTATTCTAACAGAAAAGAGCATGCCAACGGAAGAAATGTTAGAAAAAGCAAAAGAAAATGGTATCCCAGTACTAAATACACCGCTTACAAGCTTTCAATTAGCTTATAGGTTAGGTCAAGATGGTGTGTTAGGAGGGGTTGGATGATTGTCAGTTATGACTTTCATATTCATACAGTAGCATCGCCTTGTGGAGATGAGCTGATGACTCCTAATAATATTATTAATCTTTGTGAGCTTTTGGAGAAAAAGATTATTGCTATTACAGATCACAATACTTGCTGTAACTGTGCACCTATTATGGCGTTAGGAAAAGAAAAAGATATTTTAGTAATACCCGGAATGGAAATAGAGTGTATGGAGGAATTTCATCTCATTGCTCTATTTCCAAATCTTGAAAATGCTTATGAGGCTGAAAAACAAATACAAGCCTGCATGCCTAAAATCAGAAATAGAGCTTCTATTTTTGGAAATCAGTGGATTATGAATACAGAAGATGAAGTCATAGGTGAGATAGAACGTATGCTTTTAACAGCAACACAGCTATCCGTCTATGAGCTGGTGCCATTAGTCAAAGGATTGAGTGGATGTATTTATCCTGCACACATAGATCGTAATGCTTATAGTATCTTATCAAATTTGGGTGCTATTCCAGATGATTTATATTTTGACGCTTTTGAAGTTTCAAAGAATGCTAAAGATGAACTTTACAAAGGAATATATCCAGGTATGAGGTGTGTGAAGAGTTCGGATGCGCATTACTTAGAACAATTGTGTGAAGGAGAAAGTTTTTTAGAAGTGGAAAAAATAGATAAAAAAAGTGTGTTTGAATGGTTAGAACTTGTATAAAAATTGTATAAAATTAAATAAATAGTTGATAAAAATCATAATAAGTTGACAATACTACAAAATTGTGGTATTTTCATAAATATAATTAAAAAATTTCAGACTACTTGTGAACTTTTTAACGAAACCTTGAAATAATAAAACATCTATTGCTAAATGTAACAAAAGCGTAAGGAGGAAGAACGATGTCATGTGAGAAATGTAACAATCCACTTGCAACAGAAATGTATGCAGAATTAGGAGCTTTTATCGATGCACTACCAGAAAAACGAGGTGCATTAATTTCAGTGCTTCATAGAGCGCAAGCTATTTTTGGATATTTACCAAAAGAAGTACAAGAATACGTAGGTCAAAAACTTAATATACCAACTGCTCAAGTTTATGGTGTTGTAAGTTTCTATTCATTTTTTACAATGGAACCTAAAGGGAAATATCCTATTTCAGTATGTTTAGGAACAGCTTGTTATGTAAGGGGAGCAGATAGGGTTTTAGATGCTTTCAAAAATGAGTTAGGCATTGAAGTAGGTCAAACAACATCTGATGGTAAGTTTTCATTAGATGCATTAAGATGTGTTGGAGCGTGTGGACTTGCTCCTGTTGTAATGATTGGGGATAAAGTATACGGACGTATTAATACAGCTGAGCAAGTTAAAGAAATTATTGCAGAGTACCAAGAATAGATTTCTGATAAATAAGGAGGGTAAAAGCTATGACGAAAATCATGTCACTCGATCAACTTAAAACATTAAGAGATAATGTGAAAAATAAAGTAGATCTTCGTGTAAAAGGTGAAAATGTAGATAATATGGTAGTAGTTCGTGTAGCAATGGCAACCTGTGGGATAGCTTCTGGGGCAAGAGAAGTGATGAATTACTTTGCAGAGCTTGTAAGAGATGAAAAAGTAGATAATGTTGTCATTACACAAAGTGGCTGTATGGGATACTGTTATGCAGAACCTACTATTGAAGTCACATTACCAGGTAAAGAACCTGTTGTGTATGGAAACGTTGACAAAGCAAAAGCTAAGGAAATATTAGAAAAACATATTCTTGGTGGCGAAATGGTAGATGGCATTATACCAACTATCCATAAATCCCTTGATGAGTAATGGAAAGAAGGTGCTAAAATGTCTCAATATACAATGCATATTTTAGTTTGTGGAGGTACAGGGTGTATTTCATCTAGATCTCATGAAATCGTAGAAAATCTTAAGTTACATATCAAGGAAGCTGGGATGAGCGATACTGTTCAAGTTCTTACAACAGGATGTTTCGGTTTCTGTGAGAAAGGGCCAATCGTAAAAATTCTTCCAGACAATACGTTTTATGTTCAAGTAAAACCAGAAGATGCAAAAGAAATTGTTGCAGAGCATGTAGTTAAAGGGCGAAAAGTTGAAAGACTACTTTATGTAGATCCAGCGACAACAGATTGTGTATCAGACTCAAAACATATGGAATTCTATAAAAAACAAATGCGTGTAGCACTTCGTAACTGTGGATTTATTGATCCAGAAAATATTGATGAATACATAGCGAGAGATGGTTATGCAGCACTTGGTACAGTGCTTACAATGACACAACAAGAAGTGATTGATGAAGTGAAAAAAGCAGGACTTCGTGGACGTGGGGGTGGTGGTTTCCCTACAGGTCTAAAGTGGGAGTTTGCTTACAAAAATCAAAGTGATCAAAAATACGTTGTATGTAATGCAGATGAAGGGGATCCAGGTGCCTTTATGGATCGTTCAATTCTTGAAGGGGATCCAAACTCAATTGTAGAAGCGATGGCTATTTGTGGTTATGCAATTGGTGCAAATAAAGGGCTTGTATATATTCGTGCAGAGTATCCTTTAGCTGTTAAACGTCTTGAGATTGCTATTGATCAGGCACGTAATTATGGATTATTAGGTGAAAATATCTTAGGAACAGCGTTTAGTTTTGATATTGAAATTAAGTTTGGAGCGGGTGCTTTTGTATGTGGTGAAGAGACAGCACTTATTCACTCAATGGAAGGTATGCGTGGTGAACCTACAACAAAACCTCCATTTCCAGCTGAAAGTGGTTATTGGAATAAACCAACAAACGTAAATAACGTTGAAACCTTTGCGAACGTTCCAGTTATCTTCTTAAAAGGTGCAGATTGGTTCAGTAAGATTGGTACAGAAAAATCAAAAGGAACAAAAGTATTTGCTCTTGCAGGTAAAATCAATAATGTTGGTCTTATAGAAGTACCAATGGGGATTACATTAAGAGAGGTAATCTATGATATTGGTGGCGGTATTAAAGATGGTAAGAAATTTAAAGCCGTTCAAACTGGTGGTCCATCTGGTGGATGCTTAACAGAAAAAGATCTTGATACACCTATTGATTTTGATAACTTAATTGCAAAAGGTTCTATGATGGGTTCAGGTGGTATGATTGTTATGGATGAAACAGACTGTATGCCTGCTGTAGCAAAATTCTATCTTGAATTTACCGAAGAAGAATCTTGTGGTAAATGCACACCTTGCCGTGTGGGAACAAAGCGTCTTTGCGAAATCCTTACAAAGATTGTAGAGGGCAAAGGTACTATGGAAGATTTAGATACCTTAAAAGAACTTAGTGCAGCAATTAAAGATACAGCACTTTGTGGATTAGGTCAAACAGCACCTAATCCAGTATTATCTACATTAGAAGCGTTTGAAGATGAGTATCTTGCTCATGTTCGTGACCATAAATGTCCAGCAGGTAAATGCAGTGCCTTACTCGAATACAACATTACAGATAAATGTATTGGATGTACTGCATGTTCTAGAATTTGTCCAGTAAGCGCTATTTCAGGTAGTCCAAAACAAAAACATGAAATTGATCATGCTAAGTGTATTAAATGTGGTGCATGTATGACTAAATGTCGTTTTGGCGCTATTGTAAAAGAGTAGGGGGATATTGAAGATGTCAGAACTTAAAATTACGATAGATGGAAAAGAAATCGTTGTAAACCAAGGCGCAACAATCTTAGATGCAGCCAAACAAGTAGGGATAGATATTCCTACACTTTGCTACCTAAACCTTCATGGTACAGATATGGAAAATAAAACAGCTTCTTGTCGTGTATGTGTAGTGGAAGTAGAAGGACGAAAAAATTTAGCACCAGCTTGTGCCACACCTGTTACAAATGGAATGGTTGTAAGAACAAGTACACCACGTGTTATGCAATCACGTCGTATGGTACTTGAACTTTTACTTTCAGATCATCCAAAAGATTGCTTAAGTTGTGAAAAAGCAGGGCATTGTGGGCTTCAAGATATGGCTGTTAAGTTTGGAATAAGAGAAGCTAGATTTGATGTCAATTATGCACAATCTACTTATCCAAAGCAAGCAGGTGTATCCATTATCCGTGATATGGATAAATGTATCATGTGCCGTAGATGTGAAACGATGTGCTCTAAAGTTCAAACTGTAGGAGCACTTTCTGGTGTACATCGTGGATTTCCTTCATTCGTAGGAACTGCATTTGGTGCACCACTTGAAGAAACCGTTTGTACACAATGTGGTCAATGTGTAGCTGTTTGTCCAACAGGTGCATTAGTAGAAAATGAGCAAATTAATGAAGTTTTAGCACAGCTTGCAAATCCAAATAAAACAGTGATTGTTCAAGTAGCACCAGCAGTACGTGCAGCACTTGGTGAAGCGTTTGGTATGGAACCGGGTACTTTGGTGACAGGTAAAATGGCTGCAGCACTTAGAAGATTAGGTTTTAATTATGTATTTGATACAGACTTTGCTGCTGATGTCACCATTATGGAAGAAGGTTCAGAACTTATTGACCGTATTACAAAAGTAATGAGTGGAGACGAATCTGTGAAGTTACCACTTCTTACAAGTTGTTGTCCAGCATGGGTAAACTTCTATGAAACACAATTTGGTGATATGCTAGATTATCCTTCAACAGCAAAATCACCACAACAAATATTTGGTGCTATTGCAAAATCTTATTTTGCAGAAAAAATTGAAGTTCCACGTGAAAAAATGACGGTTGTATCTATTATGCCATGTCTTGCTAAAAAGTATGAAGCAGACAGGCCAGAATTTGAAAAGGATGTAGATATTGCACTTTCAACACGTGAGCTTGCTGCACTTATTAAACAGGCAAACATTGATTTTAATAGTTTACCAGAAGAAGATTTTGATAATCCATTAGGAGAATCTACTGGTGCAGCTGTTATCTTTGGAACAACAGGTGGTGTAATTGAAGCAGCAGTACGTACTGCTTATGAAAAAATTACAGGAGAAAACCTTGAAAAGGTGGAATTTGAATCATTAAGAGGTTTTGATGGAGTGAGAAAGGCAACAGTTAAAGTAGGGGATCTTGAACTTAATATTGGTATTGCACATGGACTTGGCAATGCCAGAAAGTTAATGGAAGAACTTAAGGCAGGAAATCCAAATAACTTCCATGCAATCGAAGTTATGGCATGCCCAGGTGGTTGCGTAGGCGGTGGTGGTCAACCCTATCATGGTGGCAATATCGAAGTCGTTCAAAAACGCCGTGATGCACTCTTTGCAGAAGATGCAGGTAAACCAGTACGTAAATCACATGAAAATCAAGCAGTACTTCAAATGTATGAAGATTATTTTGGACATCCAATGAGTCATAAAGCACATGAGTTATTGCATACACACTATGCAAAGAAAGATAGAATTTAATACCAATGACTAGGGGGCTATTATATAGCTCCCTTTTATTTTTAGAAGCGGTAAGATATATATTTTGATATTAAGGAATAGGTATATAATCAGATAGAATGAATGGTGACATTGGCGATATGCGAATGTGTTTTATGAAAGAGGAAGTTCACTTAGAAAGGGGATCAATTTTATGATTACAATTAAGCCCTTTAGGGCGTGGAGGCCAGATGAAAAACTTGTAAGTGAAGTAGCAGATTTACCTTATGATGTCGTAACGAATGAAGAGGTTAAGGAGAGACTGAAAAAGCATCCATACTCTTTTTTGAAAGTAGATAAACCAGAGGCATGGTGTGAAGAGAGGAATAAGGAAGATATTGCAGATGCAGCAGACTGTGCTTTGCAGGAGCTAATGGATAAGCATATCTTGATTCAAGAGGAATGTGAAAGTTTGTACATCTATGGATTAGAATCTCAGTGGGGAAAGCAATATGGTATTGTAGGATGTTTTTCGTGCCAAGAATATGTTGAGGGGAAAATAAAAAAGCATGAGAAGACTCGAGCAGATAAAGAAGCAGACAGAATAAGGCATGTGGCAAGTTGTATGGCACATACAGGACCTATTTTTCTTACTTGTAAGGAAGAAGAAGCACTTCAAGGTTGGATAAAGGCGTATTGTAAAACGCATCAAGTGCTTTATAAATTCGAAGATGAATATGGAATTAGACAAGTAGCTTATAATATTTCAGATAAGAAAGATATAGAGGTACTAAAGGGGCTATTTGCAAATCTAGAAGCACTTTATGTAGCAGATGGACACCATCGTTTACAAGCTGCTTCTACCTATGCCATATCACGCAGAAAAGAAGAGGAACAAAGTGGACGTAATGGTAATCAAGCACAAGAGGAATACGCCTATTTCTTAGGTGTTGTATTTCCAAAGTCTGAACTTAGTATTTTAGATTATAATCGCATTTTAAAAGATGAGAGTGGCTTGAATAAGGAAGAGCTTATAAAAAGGTTAGAGGTGAATTTTAAGATCACTAAAATAGATGAAGCCTATTTTAAACCAGAAACACCACATGTATTTGGGATGGGTTATAAAAAGTGTTGGTATGCTTTAAGTATAAGAGATGAGGTTCTAGCACATTATAAAAAGGATGTTGTAGGTGCATTAGACACTTCACTTTTGCAAAAGCTTGTTTTAGAACCTATTTTTCATATACAAGATCCAAGAATAGATAAGCGGATAGCGTTTGTTGGAGGCATTAAAGGTTTAGATGTATTAAATACGTTGACAGAGGAAGAATGGGATATTGCATTTACCTTATATCCTACGTCCATAGAGGAATTATTAGCTGTTGCAGATGCAAATGAACTTATGCCACCCAAGTCTACCTGGTTTGAACCTAAGCTTAGGAGTGGGCTTTTTGTACATTGTTTTTGACAAATAGGCTTATCCATTGACAAATTTATCCGAATTTCATATAATCATTATCATAATAAGCATATTAAAAGCTATACTAGGTATATAAATAGAATAAGTAACATGCGATGATAAGGAGTAGTAAATAGATAAGGGTTTTCAGAGAGGGAAACATTGCTGAGAGTTTCCTAATACCTGTTTGTTGAAGCAGCCTTTGAGCATACATCTTGAACCTGAGTAGGGATGTACGGGTGACTGCGTTAGAAGTTGTGAGTGATACCTATTTTTAGGTATAACTAGGGTGGTACCGCGAGCAACCTCGTCCCTATTTGGGAACGAGGTTTTTTTATTTGTCCAAAAAATGGGCCGAGGTGATTCGATGCATAAACTTAGTATAGTGAGTGAACAAAAACCATTAGATGCTCTTTATATTCCTACACCTTTAGTATGTGAGCCAATTATGCATATTTGGCTTATGAAAGAGGCGTATGAAGCGTTTTATAGATTAAGTCGTGATATGCAAGATAGTGGACTCTCACCAGTATTAGGGGCTAGAGGTTATCAGTGTTTTGCTTATCAGAAGAAACTTTATCAAAATGAAGTTCAACGTCTTATAAGGCTTGGGGAAAAGAGTATCAATGCTTATGAAAAAGCTAAAACGCATATTGCGCCACCTGGTTGTAGTGAACATCAGTTAGGACTTTCTATGGATTTTACTTTATATAAGCAAGAAATGCCTAATGATCCGTTAAAGTTTGAAGCAACAAATCAGTTTTTATGGCTTGACAAATATGCTAAGGAATATGGCTTTATATTGAGGTATCCAAAAGAAAAAGAAGAAGTTACAGGGATGTTATATAAACCTTGGCATTATAGGTATGTGGGCATTGGGCATGCTAAGAAAATGGAGAAACTTAATCTTTGTCTAGATGAATACTATGAAGCCTTTTATTCACATTAAAGATGAACAATATAAGGAGGAATACTCATGAAACAATTTAGTTTAAATGAATTAAGAGAAATGTACTTAAGCTTCTTCGAGTCAAAAGGACATTTACGTAAAAAAAGCTTTCCAGTTGTACCACAAAATGATAACAGTTTACTTTTAATCAATGCAGGTATGGCACCACTTAAACCTTACTTTACAGGTCAAGAAGTACCACCAAGCAAACGTATGACAACATGTCAAAAATGTATTCGTACTGGTGATATCGAAAACATTGGTAAAACAGCACGTCACTTAACATGTTTCGAAATGCTTGGGAACTTCTCATTTGGTGACTATTTCAAAGAAGAAGCCATTAGCTGGGCATGGGAGTTTGTAACAAAAGTACTTGAACTTCCAGAAGATCGTCTTTTTGTATCTGTATACGAAGAAGATCAACCAACAGCAAAAATATGGCATGATAAAATGGGCGTACCAGAAGATCATATCGTATTTATGGGTAAAGAAGATAACTTCTGGGAAGTAGGGGTAACAGGTCCATGTGGTCCATGTTCAGAAATCTATTTTGATAGAGGACCAGAATATGGTTGTGATTCTCCAACTTGTAGCGTAGGTTGTGACTGTGATCGTTATATGGAGTTCTGGAATTTAGTATTTACTCAATTTGATAGACAAGAAGATGGTACTTACTTACCACTTCCAAATCCAAATATTGATACAGGTATGGGACTTGAAAGACTTGCAGCAATGATGCAAGGTGTAAGTTCTGTATTCGATGTAGATACATTTAAAGCAATCCGTAATCATGTTTGTGCACTTGCAAATGTAAAATACGGTGAAAGTGATAAAACTGATATGTCTATCCGTGTTATCACAGATCATATCCGTTCAGCAACATTTATGGCATCTGATGGGGTACTTCCATCAAACGAAGGCCGTGGCTATGTTATGAGAAGATTGATTCGTCGTGCTGTAAGACATGGTAAACTTTTAGGCATAGAAGGGTTATTCTTAAAAGAACTTGTGAAAACAGTAGTCGATAATTCAAAACATGAATATACTGAGCTCGAAGATAAGTTTGATTACATTGTAAAACTTCTTACAGTAGAAGAAGAAAACTTTAATAAAACAATTGAACAAGGCCTTAGCATCTTAAATGGTTACATTGAAGAACTTGAAGCAAAAGGTGAAAAAGTACTTGGTGGCGAAGCAAGCTTTAAACTTTATGATACTTATGGTTTCCCTATTGACTTAACAAGTGAAATATTAGAAGAAAAAGGCTTAGGTATTGATGAAGAAGGTTTCAAAGCAGAAATGGAAGCGCAAAGAAAACGTGCACGTGAAGCACGTGGTGAGACAAATTATTCAGGCCGTGACAAAAATGTATACGATGAACTTCCAAACACACTTACAACAGAATTTGTAGGTTACAAAGAGCTTGAAGTTGAAAGTACAATCGATGCTTTAACAACAGATGAGGCAATCGTTAGCGAAGCTACAGAAGGTATGGCTGTAAATATTATATCTAAAGTAACACCATTCTACGCTGAAAGTGGCGGACAAATGGGTGATAGTGGTACAATTACAACAGCAAATGGTACAGTAGAAGTAACGAATACAACAAAAGTAGTAGGTGGTAAATTTGCTCACCATGGTAAAGTTGTAGCAGGTACTGTAAAGCAAGGTGAAACTGCAACATTTAAAGTAAATAGTACCCTACGTCTTGACTCAGCACGTAACCATAGTGCAACACACCTTCTTCAAAAAGCACTTCGTGAAGTAGTTGGTGGACACGTAGAGCAGGCTGGTTCTAATGTAACAAATGAACGCTTAAGATTCGACTACACACACTTTGAAGCCTTAACAGCTGAGCAAATTGAACGTGTAGAAGCAATTGTTAACGAAAAAGTTTTAGAAGCACTTGATATTACAACAATGGAAACTTCTATTGATGAAGCAAGGAAGCTTGGTGCAATGGCACTCTTTGGTGAAAAATACGGCGAAGTTGTACGTGTTGTAGATATGGGACGTTACTCAATCGAACTTTGTGGTGGTACTCACCTTGTAAATACAGCTCAAATTGGTACTTTTAAAATTGTTTCTGAAACAGGTGTAGCGTCAGGTGTTAGACGTATTGAGGCTGTTACAGGACGCGGTGCAATTCATTATTATCAAGCAATTGAAAAAGAATTGAATGAAGTTGCAAAACTTACAAAAACTAAAAAAGATGCTGTTGCTAAAAAAGTAGAACATATCTTAGCTGAAAGTAAAGAAATTCAAAGAGAAAACGAACGTATTAAAGCTGAAATGGCTAAAGCAGAAGCTGAAAACATTTTAGATGAAATAGGGGAAGTGGCAGGGTTTAAAGTATTAGTAGCTGAACTTCCTGCTATGGATATGAATGGCTTACGTAATATGGGTGACACTTTTAAAGATAAATTAGGTGAAGGTGTTGTTGTTCTTGCAAGTTGTATGGATGAAAAGGTTAGCTTAGTAGGTATGGCTACAAATGGAGCGGTAAATGCTGGTATCCATTGTGGAAATATTATCAAAACTTCAGTAGCAGTTGTAGGCGGTGGCGGTGGTGGCCGCCCTAATATGGCTCAAGCTGGTGGAAAAGATGTAACAAAGGTAAAAGAAGCACTTGAAACAGCAAAAGAAATCATAAATCAACAATTAAATAAGTAAAAGTTATCGACAACCTA
This sequence comes from Holtiella tumoricola, assembly GCF_027857615.1. NCBI lineage: Bacteria > Bacillati > Bacillota > Clostridia > Lachnospirales > Cellulosilyticaceae > Holtiella > Holtiella tumoricola. Next base: position 91,494 of record NZ_JAQIFT010000068.1, on the reverse strand, counting down.
TTGACGTAATCCTAGAAGTCAATTATAATTTATGGTAGTGCTTTAATCTTTTCTCCGTACAAATGCATAAAGCACGATACTGCAGCCCGGAGGGAGGGAAAGAAATGTCAGAGGTTACTGTTCGCGAAAATGAATCTTTAGATAGCGCTCTTCGTCGTTTTAAAAGAAATTGTGCTAAAGCAGGTATCATGCAAGAAATTCGTAAAAGAGAACATTACGAAAAACCAAGTGTGAAACGTAAAAAGAAATCAGAAGCAGCACGCAAAAAAAATAGACAATACTAATAACTAGTGATGTCTGCCTGAGATCTCTTTAGAGGTCTAGGAGGCGACTAAGCTGTGCTATAATCAAGGGCTACCTTGAGCAAAGATATAAATCCTAGAAATGCTATGCATTTCTAGGATTTTTTGTTATTCTCATCTTTCTTTTTGATACAAGTTATACCTGTCCTTATTCGTGCATAAATATAATAATGATAAGGAGGGGAACACCATGAAAAAAGATATGAAAGATAAAAAGAAAGAGTGGGTACTAGGTGTAATGAGTAGCTTGGAGGTACCTCAAGAAACGGTATTAGATATTCCAATTATTTCATTCATTGGTAATCGTGAAATAGCAATAGAAAACTTTATTAGTATTGTCCAGTATGAAGAAGATATTATCAGACTGAACACAACGTGTGGAGAACTTGCTATTGAAGGGAAGAACTTAGAAGCAAAGAGTATGGATAGTGAACAAATACATATTAAAGGTAAAATCCAATCTGTGAGCTATGGACAGAAAGGGTGAGTGATTTGTTTTTAACGATATGGAATTATTTGAGAGGTTATGTTATAGTAGAAGTAAGTGGATATGCACTTGAAAAATTTATGAATTTAGCCCTAAAAGACAGTCAATATTTTTGGAATATTATACGTAAGAATAATAAAATGTATTTGTATACAACTACAAAAGGTTTTAAAAAGCTTAAACCTTATGCAAAAAAGTCAAAATGTCATATACGTATTGTAGAAAAAAGAGGATTACCATTCCTCCAATTTCGCTATCGCAAAAGATGGATGTTAGCATATGGGAGTTTAATCTTTATAGGTCTTATGTATCTATTATGTTCTTTTGTTTGGCTAGTTGAAGTTGATGGCTGCAAACGCCTTAATGAGACAGAAGTCATTGAAACATTAGAGCAGAATGGATATGAAGTAGGTAGGTTTAAAGGACGTCTTGATTTAAGAAAGGCTGAGCAAGTCTTAATTGATGCTTATCCAGAAATTATTTGGACAGGTGTGAAGTACGAAGGGACAAAGCTGGTTGTACAAATTAGTGAATCTGTACCAAAGCCAAAGTTAGTAGAAGAAACAGAACCATGTAATTTAGTTGCAAAAAGAGATGCACTGATTACTTATATCGCAACAGATAAAGGAATGCCACAAGTTAAAAAAGGAGATACTGTTAAAAAAGGAGACCTTTTAGTTTCCGGTAGTATTCCCTATAATGATGAATCTGGTGCATTCTATCTCGCACATTCAAAAGCGCAGATTTTGGCAAAGACAGGTTATGCACTTACAGCAAGTATGCCTCTTGAAAGTGTAAAAAAGGATTATACAGAACGCGTGAGTTCACGCTATAACTTAAGATTATTTAATTTCAAAATGCCTATTTGGAAAAGTCATTCAAAAGATGTCTATAATCATTTTGATGAAATTGTAACCGTTAAGCAATTTAAGTTAACAGATAAGTTTCCACTTCCATTTTATTATGAATGTACACAAAAGGTAGAGTATGTTCCAAAGCAACAAGTGGTAGAGGAAGAGACTGCAAAAGAAAAGTTATATGGTGCGCTTTATGACGCTCTTTTAGAAAAATTAGGTGAAGGATCCAATGTACTTTATCATGAGGTAAGCTATAAACAAGAAGAAGGAAAGCTTGTAGCAACTTTACAGGCAATAGTCGAAGAGGATGTAAGCGAGCATGTAGGCTTGTCTTTAGAAGAAATAATGCCCCAGAATAAAGTAGAAGGAGAAAATGAATAATGGGTTTAGATGAAAAGAAAATTCAAATACCAACATGTTATATAGCAGGGATCTTCGGTAAATTTGATGAGCATATTAAATTACTGGAAAAACTCTTTAATATTAAAGTTGTACTTAGAAATGAAGATATTAAAATTTCAGGTGAACCAGCTCAAATAGATCTAGCGGTAAAAACTTTCAAAGAGCTTTTGAGTATTGCTGAAAAAGGTGAAGTTATTGATACACAGATGGTAGAATATACCGTAGATCTCATCAAGAAAAATCAAGAAAAAGAATTCTCACTTGCAAGCCAAGATTTAATTACTATGACTCAAGCAGGTAAGCCAATTAAAGCAAAGACAATGGGACAAAAAAAATATATTGAAAATATTAGGAAAAATATGATTGTCTTTGGTGTGGGACCAGCAGGTACAGGGAAAACATACCTGGCTATGGCAATGGCTGTCAATGCATTCAGAAAAAATGAAGTCAGCAAGATTATTTTAACACGCCCTGCTATTGAAGCGGGAGAGAAGTTAGGATTTTTACCGGGCGATCTTCAAAGTAAAGTAGACCCATACCTACGTCCACTTTATGATGCACTCTTTGAGATTATGGGACCAGAACAATTTGAAAAAAATATGGAAAAAGGACTTATTGAAGTCGCACCACTTGCATATATGAGAGGGCGTACTTTGAATAATGCTTTTGTCGTATTAGATGAGGCACAAAATACAACACCACCTCAAATGAAAATGTTCTTAACAAGACTTGGTTTTAACTGTAAAGCAATCATTACAGGTGACTTAACACAAATTGACCTACAAGCAGATCAAAAGAGTGGCTTAAAAGAAGCAGGTAAAGTACTTGCTAATGTAGATGGCATTGCATTTAGTTATTTAGATCGTAATGATGTTGTGCGTCATCCATTAGTTCAAAAGATTGTAGATGCTTACGATGATTATGAAAAAAAAATACAAAAGCATTCAAAAAATGACCGCTAATTCTAGCGGCATTTTTTGAAAGATGGAGGTAGGGGATGAAAAAATTTCGGTGGGAAGTACTATACTGTATCATTGCAATTATACTAACCTGCTTAGTGGTTACTTCGGGCGATTGCTTTAGTAAAAAAATTAAAATAGAAGTAGGTCAAATAGCTCAACAGACAATTGAAGCACCTTTTCAAGTGGAAAATGAACTGGCTACAGAACGTAAAAGGATATTAGCTGAAAATACAACACCTGATGTCTATAAAATGGACGATAAAGTACTACAAAAGGGTATTGCTAATATTGAACTTCTTTTTAACTATGTTGAGGCATTAAAAACATCAGGAATACCAGAAGAGTTTGGGACCTCACCTGTACAAATTTTACAAAGTAAATCACCTATTCCTCTGTATGAAGATGAATATAAAAATTTACTAGGTACAAGTTTAAATGAGTTAGATAGTTTAGAACAAATTTGTATTAATTTATTAACTAATATTATGGATGCAGGCGTAAAGGAAAATGAAAATAAATCTTTAGATATACGGACTAAATTAGAACGTACAGATTTAAGCACACTCCAGCAAAAAATTGCCTACGAAATAATTTATACTCAAATTAAGGCAAATTTCGTAATAGATAAAGAGGCAACAGCACTAGCCAAAGAAGAAGCGAGAAACCATGTAGAGCCTATATATATTTTGCAAGGTGAACGTGTATTGGAGCAGGGAACACGGGTAACAGAAGAAGCCTATGCTATTTTAAATACAATCGGTTATTTAAGTACAGATGACTCTCAAAACTATAGCCAATTTATAGGCTTATTTGTACTTATATTTCTAATCTTGCTATTTTTATATCGTACAATTCGCATAGATAAGAGTATTATGGCTTTAACAAGAGGACAAGCCAGTTTGATCTTTATTTTATATGTGATTTCTTTAGGATTGATAAGAGTGATGATAACAGGAGATTATATTTATATACCCCTTGCTGTAGCACCATTACTCATATCGATCTTAATTAGTAAAGATATTGCTATTGTAATGCATCTTATTTTACTTGTTGTGGCAGGGGTTTCGCACAAAGCGGATTTAGTGTTTATGATCTATCATCTGCTTAGTGGATTGTTAAGTATTTCTATTATTACATCCATGCAAGAACGTAAGCAGACCATGCGCAATGCACTTTTTATTGGTGGGATCCAAGCGGCACTATTTGTAAGTCTCAACTTACTTGTTGGTATGAATATATCTAGTAAGCTACTATTTAAGGGGGCAGAAGCATTCTTGGTTGGACTTATAATTGTTATTTTAGTTGTGGGAAGTTTGCCACTATGGGAAGCTGCGTTTGGATTTATTACACCTATTCAACTTTTAGAGTTGACCAATCCAGATCAACCTGTTTTAAAACGTCTTTTAATAGAAGCGACAGGTACATATTATCATAGTTTACTTGTAGCTAATCTTGCTGAGACGGCAGCAGATGAGATTGGAGCCAATGCTTTAATGGCGAGGGTAGGTGGATACTATCATGATATAGGTAAACTAACGTGTAGTAATTATTTTAAAGAAAATCAAGTATTAGATAACCCACATGATTATCTTGATCCAAAGTCTAGTGCAGATATTATTTTATCACATGTAACATCAGGGCTTGAACTTGCAGAAGCCTATAAGCTTCCAAAGTGTGTAAAAGATATGATTGTGGAACATCATGGGACAAGCATGGCTGGATATTTTTACGTAAAAGCAAAAAATATAGAAGGTGATGAAGTAGATCCTATGGACTACTCTTATAAAGGTCCCAAACCACAAAGTCGTGAAGCAGCACTTATTATGCTAGCAGATGTGGTAGAAGCCACTGTACGCTCTATGCAAAACAAGATAGGAAAAGAGTTAAGCGTAGAAGATATCGTAAGAAAAATGGTAAGGCAAAAGTTTGATGAAGGCCAGTTAGATGAATGTCCTTTGTATATATCAGATCTTGAAAAAATTATTGAGTCCTTTACACGCATGCTAAAAGGGATGTATCATGAACGTATTGAATACCCAGATAGAAAGGTTAAATGACATGAATTTATACTTAGAAGATGACTATGATTTTTTTGAACAACAAGAGGGCTTATTAGAAACAGTAAAGGCTGTTATTAATCAATGCTTAGAAATTGAGAAGGTGCCTTATGAAGCAGAAATCAGTTTAACTGTTGTTGATAAAGAAGAAATACAAGAGATTAACCGTGAACATAGAGAGATAGATAAGCCGACAGATGTTTTATCTTTCCCACAAATTGACCCGATTTCAAATGGTGTCATTGATTGGAAGAATCTTGACGAAGCGTCAATCATGAATTATGATACTAAAGACATTCTACTTGGAGATATAGTATTATGCTATGAAGTAGCGAAAGAACAAGCTGAAGAATATGGACATACATTAAAAAGAGAAGTTTGCTTTTTAGTAGCACATAGTATGTTCCATTTATTGGGTTATGATCATATGAATGATAGTGATGAGAAACTTATGATTTCAAAGCAAGAAGAAGTTCTAACTGCTTTAAATATAGGAAGATAGGAGATGTCTTTATGGAAAAGTACAAAGAGTTAGTGGCAAAAGCGAGAGAAGCAATGGAATATGCCTATGTACCTTACTCAAAATTTAAGGTAGGTGCAGCCTTACTTACTGAAGACGATAAAATTTATACAGGATGTAATGTGGAAAATGCTTCTTTTGGAGCAACAAACTGTGCAGAGCGTACAGCTATTTTCAAAGCAGTTTCTGAAGGTGTAACACATTTTAAAGCAATTGCAATTGTAAGCAGTAGCACAGATTTTACGTATCCATGTGGAATTTGCCGCCAAGTTATTGGTGAATTTATGAAGCAAGGTGAAATTATCCTTGAAAATGCTGAAGGTGAAATAAAAGTTTATGCTTTTAATGATTTATTACCTCACCATTTTGGACAAGAAGAATTGAACAAATAAGGAGATTATTATGAAAGATACATTTAAATCAGGGTTCGTTTCAATTATTGGAAGAACCAATGTAGGGAAATCTACACTTATGAATCGTTTAATCGGAGAAAAGATTGCGATTATGTCTAACAAACCTCAAACAACACGTAATCGTATTAAAACTGTTTTAACAACAGATGATTTCCAAGCGATTTTTATCGATACACCAGGTATTCATACCCCTCAAAATAAATTAGGTGAAATGATGGTTAAAACTGCCAATACAACACTTAATGAAGTAGATATTATTTTCTATCTAATTGAGCCACATCCAGTAATTGGGAAAAATGATGCCATCATTCTTGAAAAGCTTAAAACAGTAAAAACACCAATTTTCCTTTGTATTAATAAAATTGATAGTGTATCTAAAGAAGAGGTAGCTGAAACAATCGATAAGTTTAAAAAAGAGGTAGAGTTTGCAGAGATTATTCCGATCTCAGCCTACGAAGGTAACAATGTTGATGCTCTTTTAAAATGTATTGAGAAATATTTACCAGAAGGACCACAGTTCTTCCCAGGTGATATGTTAACAGATCAACCAGAAAGACAAATTGTTGCAGAAATGATTCGTGAGAAAGCCCTTCATCTTTTAGATAAAGAAATTCCTCATGGTATTGCAGTTGAAATTGATACAATGAAAGCACGTCCAAAAGGTAATGTAGTGGACATAGAAGCAACGATTGTATGTGAACGCGATTCACATAAACGTATTATCATTGGTAAAAATGGTACAATGATTAAAGACATTGGTAGTAAATCACGTTATGATATGGAAAGACTTTTAGGCTCCAAAGTTTATCTAACACTTTGGGTGAAAGTTAAGAAAAACTGGAGAGATAGCCAATTTTTACTTAAAAACTTCGGATTTAATAACGACGAATATTAATAAGTCAAGGGTTTAAGAGGTGGAAGTTTTTTTGTAGTATTGTAAATCTAAACTTGTATATGCTAATAGTATTAAGCTTAAAGGGGGCATTCATATGTTAAATCATTTATGGAAATGTTTTGAGACTACAGGAGATATTGCAACCTATCTAGAGTTTAAGGAGTATGAAAAAACCAGATCAAGCTTATTAGAGAAGAGAGTGGATGAGACATAGAAAATTATGATAATTAAAGCAACAGGAATTATTCTTAAAGAGTATGTAGTTGGAGAGAGTGATAAATTTATCACTCTCTTTACAAAAGAATTAGGTAAGATTCAAGTAGGTGCACCACGAGCTAAAAAGTTTGATAAAGGTTTAGCTTCAGGAACAGAGATGTTTGTATATGGTGAATTTACAATGACATGTTATAAACATACCTATAAGCTTGTTGGTGTAGAGCCTATCTTCACTTTTCATCATTTAAGAGAAGATTTATTTACCTTAAGCTATGCTTCCTATATTGCTGAATTTATAAGTGAAGTAGCAGTGGAAGGTAGTGGTAATGAACACCTTTTGACGCTAATGCTATATACTTTACATAGTTTAGAGAAAATGGGAAGTGAGGCATGTGAGCGTATTAGACGAACGTTTGAAATGCGTGCCTTAGGTGTACTTGGATTTATGCCAGAACTTGACCATTGTGTGAATTGCACAACAGAAATTGTACAAGATCCTAACAAACGTTATACCTTTGTAATAAGAGAAGGTGGTATTGTTTGTGATAAGTGTAAAGGTGTAGGATTTGGTATAACCTTAAGTTATACGAGTTGGTATGTTTTGCATTATATACTAGGAAGTCCAATAAAGGTACTTTATCACTTTGAAATTAAACCTTACGTATTAAAAGAAATAGGTTTAGTCTGTGATGCACTGGTTGCTTATTACATAGAGAAACCTTTTAAAACCCTTGAGTTTATTAAGAGCTTAGAAAATTTATCTTAGATTTTCTAAGCTCTTTCTTCGCTTATAAAACAAACTATGCTATAATAAATAGGAATATTTTAGGGTATCCTTAAAACTAGGAGGTGTAGAATGAATAAAAAGATACTGTTATTCGACGGTTTAAGTATTGCTAATAGAGCCTTTTATGGTATACCACTACTAACTAATAAAGAAGGTCGCTATACCAATGCGGTTTATGGATTCTTAAATATAATGTTAAGCATTATTGAAAAGGAAAAACCAGATTTAGTAGGTGTTGCATTTGATGTCAGTGCGCCTACTTTTAGACATATTCAGTGTGAAGATTACAAAGGCACAAGAAAAGGTATGCCACAGGAGTTACGTGAGCAAATTCCACTACTCAAAACGGTGTTACGTGCTATGAATATTCATATGATGGAGAAGGAAGGGTTTGAAGCAGATGATCTACTTGGGACATTAGCTAAGAGTGGAGAACGAGATGGTTATCGCATGGTTGTTGTATCAGGAGACCGCGATTTGCTTCAAATTACAAGTGAGACGATTGAACTTAAAATTCCAAAGACTAAACAACAAGGAACTGAAATAGAAAGTTACTATGCCAAAGATGTAGAAGCTAAGTATGAAGTGACGCCATTAGAGTTTATTGATGTCAAAGGTCTTATGGGAGATGCTTCAGATAATATTAAAGGTGTACCTGGAGTAGGTGAAAAGACTGCTGTTAAGCTTATTAAAACTTATGGTTCTATTGAAAATCTATATGAGCATATTGATGAGATTACTCAAAAGAAATTAAAAGAGAATCTTGTAACTTATAAAGATCAAGCACTAGAAAGTAAAATGCTTGCAACCATTGTATGTGATGTACCACTTGAGTATACATGGGATGAGTTTAACTTAGATCTTACACTTACAGAAGAAGCAGAAGAACTTATGAAAAACTTAGAATTTAAGAAGATTATTGCAAGGCTTCCAAGAGCTTCAGCCAATAAGCCAGTAGAGCAAGTAGAAGTGCATACATTTAACGGCTTAGAAGAAGTAACAGGCGGACAAGTTTGTGCCATGACTTATGCCTATGAAGCAGATACATTAGAGCTTGGACTGGCTTTTAATAGTAAAGTAGGTCGTTTAAGCTTTAACTTAACAAATACAGAAGAGGTACAAACCTTACAAAACTTCTTTGGTAATGAAGAAGGGCTTAAGGTTATTCATGATAGCAAACAGCTTAGACATATTCTTTATCCTTATCACATAGAGATAAAAGGACAGGTATTTGATACATTTATTGCTGCGTATTTAATCGAGCCTACTAATGAAACTTATGAAATAAGTGAAATAGCAGATCGTTTCTTAGGGGTACAAAATGTAGAAAGTACGGAAGGGCTTCTAGGAAAAGGCAAGAGCATGAAGGCATGGCTTACCCTTGAAGATGAAGTACGTATAAAGTTTTTAACTGAACGTGCTCATGTTTTAGATGCAGCTTATGCTGTACTCAAAAAAGAAATTGAAGACAACCAGATGGAAGAACTGTTTTACAATATTGAAATGCCACTTGTAAAGGTGCTTTTCGATATGGAAGTAGAAGGCATTAAGGTTGACGTAGAAAAGCTTAAAGCCTATGGTAAAGAATTAGATGCGTTGATTGAAAATGTTGCAGAGAAAGTATATGCAGCAGCAGGAGAAGCATTTAATATTAATTCACCAAAGCAATTAGGTGTGATTCTATTTGAGAAAATGGATATTCCAGCTGTTAAAAAGACTAAGACAGGCTATTCAACAGCTGCAGAAGTCCTTGAAAAACTTAAAGATGGTTATCCAATCGTAGAAGATATTTTAGCGTATAGACAATATACTAAATTAAAATCTACTTATGTAGATGGATTACTTTCAGTTATGACGGATGAACATAAAATTCATTCTAGCTTTAATCAAACCATTACAGCGACAGGGCGTATTAGTTCAACAGAACCCAATCTACAAAATATTCCAATCAAACTTGAGATGGGTAAACGTATTCGTGAGTTATTCATACCATCATCCGAAGATTATATCTTCTTAGATGCCGATTACTCACAGATTGAGTTGCGTGTTCTTGCTTCATTAGCAGATGATCAAAAGTTAATCAATGCATTTAATCAAAATATTGATATTCATACATTAACTGCTTCAGAAGTATTCCATGTACCATTTGAAGAGGTTACACCGCTTGAAAGAAGTAATGCAAAGGCTGTTAACTTTGGGATTGTTTATGGTATTGGGGCATTTTCACTTTCAGAAGACTTAAAGATTACACAAAAAGAAGCAGCAGCTTACATTGAAGGGTATTTTGAAAAATATCCAAAAATTAAAGATTACCTAGATGGATGTGTGTCTTTTGCACGTGATCATGGTTATGTTCAAACCATCTTTAATCGTAAACGTGATATTCCAGAAATTAACGCAAAGAACTTTAATTTGAGGGAGTTTGGTAAGCGTAAAGCGATGAATACACCAATTCAAGGAACAGCAGCAGATATTATTAAACTTGCAATGGTTAATGTGCACCGTGCGCTACAAGAAGAAGGTTTACGTTCAAAAGTTATATTAACTGTACATGATGAACTTTTATTAGAAGTATATAAGCCAGAACAAGAACAAGTAGCCAAACTACTTAAAGAAAAAATGGAACAAGCAGTGGACTTAAAAGTTACGCTATCTGTAGATGTACACAGCGGCTCTAACTGGTTAGCTGCAAAATAGGAGAAAGTGATGCGAACAATAGGAATTGTAGGTGGAATTGGGGCAGGGAAAAGCACAGTTGTTTCTTTGCTAACAGAGTTGAAAAAGTGCTTCGTTATTGGAGCAGATGAGATGGGACATAGAATTCTTTTAAAGGGCGACTTAGCTTATGATAAAGTGATAGAAACCTTTGGAAGAGAAATCTTAGATGAAGAAGGCAACATTGTACGTAGAAAGTTAGGTGCAATTGTTTTTGGCGATCAAGAGAAGCTTAAAGCCCTTAATGCAATTACACATCCTATTATCTTTAATGAGATTAAAACATTGCTAGAACAATGTAAAGAACAGAAGAAGTGGGATATTGTCATTATTGATGCAGCACTTTTAATAGAAATTGGATTAATTGAACTTACCGATTACGTCATAGCTGTTTATGCAGATGAAAAAACACGTGTAGAAAGATTGATGAAACGTGATGAATTTACTAAAGAACAAGTGTTAGAACGGATTAATAAGCAAAAAAAATGGGAAGAATTAGAAAAAGTCGCTGACTTTGTCATTGATAACCGTTATACACGTCAACATACAAAAGAACAAATGGTCAAAATGCTAGAACAATTATAAAGGGGTATTGGCGTGAAGGTAAAAAGATATTTAAAGATATTAATATGTGGGTTATTAATGGTTTGTATATTATGTATAAGTCCTTTTGTGCTGTATCGTAGACCTTATAAAGAGGTTGTAGATACTTATAGTACACGATATGGTGTGGATCCACTCTTTGTTTATTCTGTCATGAAGGCAGAGAGTGGGTTTGAACCCAAAGCACTTTCAAGAAGTGGTGCAAAGGGACTTATGCAAATTATGAATAAGACAGGCAGTTGGGGCGCTACAGAGTGCGAGATCCCCTATTATTCTAATGATAAATTATTTGATCCAGAGATTAATATCCAAATCGGGTGTTGGTATTTGGCAAAGCTAATGAATCAATATGAGGGGGATCAAAACTTAGTATTAGCAGCTTACAATGCTGGTTCAGGCAATGTAGCAAAGTGGCGTGAAAATACCCTTTATAGCAAAGATGGTAGAGTACTACATACTATTCCCTTCAAGGAAACAGATCGCTATGTTAAAAAGGTAAGTTTTCATTATGCCATTTATAAGTTGCTTTACAATCACTAAGGAGGAAAAGAATGATTCATAAGTTCGGTAAAATACTTGCACTCATGATGTGTATCGTTTTACTAGTAGGTTGCGGTACGGTAACGGGTTCAAATGAGAGTGAGCAAGGAGAAAAGCCGCCTACAAAAGAAGAGGTAACAACTGACCAAAACACAGATGTTTCATCTGTTCTTACTATAGGAATGCAAAACCCTACTACACTCCATCCTATTTACAATATGGACAAAAGTGTACAACAAAATCTTTATCTTATGTTTGATACACTTGTAAATCTTAATGAAGATGGAAGTGTAAGCTCCAATTTAGCTCAAAATTATGTTTATAGTGAAGCAGAAAAATGCATGCGTATTGACTTAAGACAAGATGTGAAGTGGCATGATGGTACAAACTTAACAGCAGATGATGTGGCTTATACTTTAGAACTTATACAAAAGGCTAGTGAGTCACCTTATAAACTTACAACTAAAAATATAGCCAATATACAAGTTGTAGACCGGTATACTTTAAAGATTTATTATAGACAAGCATTTAGTGGTGTTTATCAAACCTTATTTTTCCCTGTTGTTCCAAAACATATTTATACAGGAACTGAGACAGAGCAAAAAGCTATTTTACCGGTAGGTTCTGGAGCTTTTAAATATGCTGAAAGTATTTCTCATAAGGAGGCAACTTTAGTTGCCAATGAATCTTACTTTATGGGTGCACCAAGCATCAAAGAAATTAAAGTTATGATTATTCCAGATGAAGAAAGTTTACTTTATGCATTTGAACAAGGCCTGATTGATGTGATTTATACAGATGTAATGGACTGGGGTAAATATGCTAAAGATAAGTCTGCTAATATTTACGAACTAGGTACTAATTGTTATGAATTTATGGGTATTAACCATAACAAACCTATTTTTCAAAATGCAAATATTCGCAATGCTCTTGTGTATGCTATTGATAGACAAAAGATGTCAGAAATTTATTATTTAGGACATTCTGTTATTACAGATACACTTATAGCACCTCATTCTTATTTATTTGATCCAACGCTACAAATTAAAGGATATGATGTTGAAAAAGCAAAATTACTTCTAGTAGGAGAAGGTTATACTTACGATGAAAAAACAAAGCTTTTTATGAAGAATAATATTCCATTAAGCTTTACATTACTTGTAAATGAAGAAAATAATGAACGTGTACGTGTAGCAGAAAGTATCAAAAAGATGTATCAAGAAGTAGGGATTGAGGTAACTATTGAGAAGACAGATGCAACTACTTTTAAAGAGCGTATCTATAATAAACAATTTGAAGCTTTCTTAGGTGGATGGAAGTTATCTTACGTCCCAGATGTAACGTTTGCACTTCATTCTAGTCAAATTACAGGTGGAGATAATTTTGTAAGTTATAATAATCCAACAATGGATCAATATATTCAAGCAGCCTTTAGTAGTCATCCTGATAAAATTGTAGAGGCATATAGTAAGTTACAACAATATATTGCGGAACAAAACCCTTATATCAGTTTATATTTTAAAAATGGGGCATTAATTACGAAGAAAAAGGTTGGAGGAAATATACAACCAAGTCCTATTAATATTTATTCAAATGTAGAAGAATGGCAAATTGTGGACTAGTTCTTAAGAACTAGTCTTTTTTTATTGTCTAGATGTCTCTTTAATTTTAGAAAAGGATATAGTACAATAAAACCTAAGATGAATACGAGGTGAATGATGGGATGATGTATAATGATGAAGTACTAGGTATAAGTAGCATTTTGTCAGAAAATAGAAGAACTAGACCTAATCAATTTTTAGGGGCCTCATTATGTCCTTTCTGTCTGGAAAATGCATCAGAGATAGAAATTGTAAGAAATGCAATAGTGACAGAAGAAGGGGATAAGATTCAAATAGTAAATAATAAATATCCAGCTTGTTCTGAAGAAGGGATAGTTTATGGAATACATGATGTGATTATCGAAACACAAGATCACCATAAAAAGCCCGAACACTTTACGAAAGTACATTGGAAAGTTTTATTGCAAGTGATAAGAGATAGGTGGATAACATTATCTAAAATGCCCAGAATTCACTTTGTCCAAGTTTTTAAAAATGAAGGTGAACGGGCTGGGGCAAGTATAGGGCATCCACATTCTCAGATTATTGCATTAGAAGAGGTGCCTTGTACAATAGAAGAACATTATAAAAAAATGGAAGCATACTTCAGACAAACGAATAAATGTAGAATATGTAAAGAAATAGAAGATAAAGATTTAAGTGTATTGGAACAAGATGGATGGCAACTATGTGTACCAGAAGGTGCTAGTGTACCATATGAAACGTGGATTATTCCTAAGAAGCATATTTCCAATATTGGACAAATGGATGAAGCAGATTTGGAAGCTTTGGCTTATATCACAGAGCAAGCCATAAAGATGAATAGGCAGATGTTAGGAGAAATAAGTTATAATATGTGTTTTATGAATGGTAGATATGAGCAGGATGAGCATTATCATTTCTTCATCAAGATTTTGCCAAGGACAGGTCAGTTTGCAGGATTTGAACTGGCAACTGGATGTACAATTAATGTGGTCAATCCCAAAACACAAAAAGATATAATGAAAAAGTATTTATTAGACTTAAAAGGGGGACTATAGGCAGAATGAGTGATTTAATATTTGGACTAGATATTGGTACGCGTACTGTAATAGGAACGCTAGGCTATATCAAAGAGAAGAAGTGGCATGTTAAGCATCATATATGTATGGAGCACGAAGAACGTGCCATGTTAGATGGGCAAGTGCATGATATTGAAAAGGTTGCCAATATTGTAAGGCGTATTAAAGAAAAATTAGAAGAAGAAGTTGGTTATGCATTAAAAGAAGTAAATATTGCAGCTGCTGGTCGTGTTCTCAATACGCAAATGACTTATGTAACTAAAAGCTTTGATGAAGTACATGAAATAGGGCCGTTAGATATGCAAAATCTCCAGGTAGAGGGGATTGATCTTGCTAAAGAAATGTTAGAACGTGAACGTAAAATAAAGGCGACGGAATATTTTTGTGTAGGCCATACGGTAATTAACTATTTTGTAGATGACTATGTCATATCCAATCCAGAGGGCCATAAAGGTGAAGTATTAAGTGCTAAAATTTTAGCAACATTTTTGCCTAAAAGTGTAGTAGATAGTTTATATGCAGTAACCAATAGAGTTGATTTACATGTTTCTCATTTGACTCTAGAGCCTATCGCAGCTATTAATGCGGTGATCCCTGAAAATTTACGTCTTCTTAACTTAGCACTTGTAGACATTGGTGCTGGGACTTCAGATATTGCTATTACAAGAGAAGGTAGTGTTGTAGCTTATGGCATGATTCCTATGGCGGGTGATGAAGTAACTGAGGCAATTGTACACAAGTATTTAGTAGATTTTAATACTGCAGAAAAAATGAAGCAGGCAATGAATTATCAGGAGATCATTACCTATGAAGATATTATTGGATTTACAAATGAGATCAGTAGTACTGAATTAAAAGCATGTATAGAACCTATTATGGGGCAACTAGCTAAGCAAATAGGTAAGAAGATTTTAGAACTTAATGGCAAGAAGTCAACGAATGCAGTGTTTTGTATAGGTGGTGGGAGCCAGATGCCAGGGCTTATTGAAAATCTTTCAAGTGAGCTCAAACTTCCAGAAGCACGTGTGGCAGTACGCCTTGCAGATCAAATTCCTGATGTTGTATATGAGTGTGAGATGACAAAAGGACCAGAAATGATTACCCCATTAGGGATTGCAATGACAGCAGCTAAGAGTATACAGCAACAATTTTTAAATGTGAACTTCAATGGTGAGAAAATTACACTAATGAATACAAAAAAAATGACTATCTTGGATGTACTCATGCATGCTGGTATTGCACATACTGAGATTTTTCCCACTAAAGGTAGAACTTTAATGTTTAAATGTAATGGAGAACGAATAAGGATAAAGGGTGGAAGTGGAGAAGCTGCTGTTATTTTCTTAAATGATCAAATAGCTAGCCTAGAAGATGCCATTAGTGAAGGTGATCGTATTCATATGATTTTTGCTAAGCCAGGAGTAGATGGCACAGGCTACGTGAAAGATTATATCCATTTACTTAAAGAGCCAATAACCCTTTATGTCAATGGAGAACCAATATATCTTCCTATGATACTCGTTAATGGAGATATGCGTTCACAAGAAGAAATCATTCAAGATGGAGATGAAATAGAAGTTAAAACGATTCATACCCTTTTAGAATTGTGTCAACTGTTACAGATGAAAATAGAAGAAAAATTGATAGTAGTAAATGGAAATGAAGTAAATGGTGAATACCTTTTACAACCCTTTGACCATATAGATATTTCAAATAAAGTAGAAGAACAAAAAAATAATCATATGGAATTACTTGAACAACTCTTACAACAGCAAAATGATTCAGCTATACGCTTATATGTTAATGGAGAACTTATAGAATTACCTTATAAAGAAGCAGGGTATGTATTTGTTAACATATTTGATTATATAGATTTTGACCTCAGTCAGCCTAAAGGTACGATTCAACTGATACTTAACGGTATGAAGGCTGCAGTGACCGACCCAATTAAAGAAAACGATAAAATAGAAATTTATTGGAAAAAATAAGGAGGCTCACAATGAAAGGGATTATTACAGTAGTAGGAAAAGATAAAGTAGGGATTATAGGCAAAGTTTGTACACTTTTGAGTGAAAAACAAGTGAATATCTTAGATATTTCACAAACTATTTTACATGGTTATTTTAATATGATGATGATTGTAGACCTTACAAATTGTACTGTTTCGTTTAATGAAGTTGTAGATGCGCTTACTGAACTTGGTAAAGCCATAGAAGTTGATATTCGTTTACAACATGAAGATATTTTTGACTCTATGCACCGTATTTAAGCTCAGGAAGGGGAAAAACAATGATTTCAAGATTAGAAGTATTAGAAACGAATAAGATGATTCAAGAGGCCAATTTAGACATTCGTACGATTACAATGGGGATTAGTCTTTTAGACTGTATCTCAGATGATATGGATAAACTTTGTGAAAATATTTATAACAAAATTACAACTTGTGCCAAAGATTTAGTAGAAACAGGCGAACAAATTTCTAAGAAATATGGTATTCCAATTGTTAATAAACGTATTTCAGTAACACCTATTGCTCTTATTGGTGGTGCAACAAAAGCAGATTCTTATGTACCTATTGCCAAAGCGTTAGATCGTGCAGCAAAAGCTGTTGGTGTAAACTTTATTGGTGGTTTTTCTGCACTTGTACAAAAGGGGATGTCACCATCAGATAAAGTACTTATTGAATCCATTCCAGAGGCTTTAAGTGTAACAGAACATGTGTGTGCATCTGTTAATGTAGGTTGTACGAAGTCAGGGATTAATATGGATGCAGTTAAACGTATGGGTGAGATTATTAAACTATCTGCAGAGTATACAGCAGAGAGAGAAAGTATTGGTTGTGCGAAGCTTGTAATCTTCTGTAATGCACCAGAAGATAATCCATTTATGGCAGGTGCATTTCACGGTGTTGGAGAACATGATACAGTTATCAATGTGGGCGTAAGTGGACCAGGTGTTGTAAAGAAAGCTTTAGAGCATGTAAGACAAGCAGATTTTGAAACAATGTGTGAAACGATTAAACGTACAGCGTTCAAAATTACACGTGCAGGCCAGATGGTAGCCAAAGAAGCTGCTGATACACTAGGTGTACCATTTGGTATTATCGACTTATCTTTAGCGCCTACACCAGCAATTGGAGATAGTATAGGTGAAATATTTGAAGAGATGGGACTTGAAATGGCAGGTGCTCCAGGAACAACAGCAGCCCTTGCCATTTTAAATGACTGTGTTAAAAAAGGTGGTGTTATGGCTTCTTCTTATGTAGGTGGGTTAAGTGGTGCTTTTATTCCTGTAAGTGAAGACCATGCCATGATTAAAGCAGCAGAAGTAGGTGCGTTAACACTTGAAAAATTAGAAGCAATGACATGTGTATGCTCGGTAGGACTTGATATGGTAGCTGTACCAGGAAGTACAAGTGCAGCTACATTGAGTGGTATTTTGGCAGATGAAATGGCTATTGGTATGATCAATGCTAAGACAACAGCTGTACGTATTATTCCTGTATGTGGTAAAGATGTAGGTGAAAATGTAGAATTCGGTGGACTATTAGGTCGTGCACCCATTATGCCAGTGAATCGCTATAGTTGTGAACGCTTTATTGCAAGAGGGGGTAGAGTGCCAGCACCTATCCATAGCTTTAAAAACTAAAGGAATTTATTGGGGGCAAAATATAAAATTTGCCCCCAATTTTATAGACTAACACCATTCTGATTTCTGCAATAATGAGAACAATAGGAACGTGATTTATCTATTTTCTTACATTTACTTAAAAAAGTAGTAAAAGAGAATGGATAAATTTAGAATAATTAAGTACAATAATAAATAAAGAAGACTAAGGAGGGTTTTAACATGACTAGAGTATTAGAAAACCTAAAGCCAGAAAAGGTAATGTATTATTTTGAAGAAATTAGCCGTATTCCACGAGGTTCTGGTAATGAAAAAGCAATTAGTGATTATATGGTGGCATTTGCAAAAAGCCTTAATTTAGATGTTAAGCAAGATGAAGCGAATAATATTTATATTAAGAAACCAGCAACAAAAGGTTATGAAAATGCACCAACTGTTATTTTACAAGGACATTTAGATATGGTATGTGAAAAAAACAAAGATACGAACCATGACTTTTTAACTGAAGGCATTAAACTTGTTGTAGATGGTGACTTTATTCGTGCAGATGGTACAACATTAGGAGCTGATAATGGTATTGCTATTGCTTATCAAATGGCAGTACTTGCAGATGATACAATCGAACATCCAGCTATTGAAGCACTTATGACAACAGCAGAAGAAACAGGTATGGATGGTGTTGCAAATCTTCATCCAGAATACTTAGAAGGTACAGTCTTATTAAACCTTGATACAGACATTGAAGGAGAATTTCTTGTAAGCTGTGCAGGGGGGGCAAAAGCACATGTAGATTTACCAGTATCTTATGAAGCTACACCAGCAGAGTCTGCACTTTTCAATGTAAATATTAAAGGGTTAACAGGTGGGCATTCAGGAGCAGATATTCACCAAGAACGTGCCAATGCAAACGTACTTGTAGGACGTGTATTAGACCGTGTGCGCCAAACAATGCCTATACGTCTTGCAACATTTGTGGGTGGTAGCAAGGATAATGTTATAACACGTGAAGCAGAAGCTTCTTTCTATGTACCAGTGGATAAAAAATCAGAAGTAGAAAGCATCCTTCAAACAATGGAGCAAGCTTTTAAGACAGAATATGAAAAGCAAGATCCAGAGCTTAAGATGTTTACTCATGTAGAAACTGAAGCAAAAGCATGTATTACAGAAGGACAAACTCAACAAATTATTGATTTATTAATGACACTTCCACATGGAATTATGGCTTATAGTATGCAGATTCCAGGACTTGTAGAAAGTTCATTAAATATTGGTGTAGTACAATTAGAACAAGATGCAATGCATATTGTATTAGCTGTAAGAAGTTCTGTACCAACTAAGAAAGAAAATATTATTCGTAAGATTGAACGTGTATCAGCAAACATTGGGGCAAAATGTACGGTAGCAGGCGATTACCCAGCATGGGTATATGCACCAAATTCTAGAATCCGTGAATTAGCAACACAAGTATTTGAACAAAAATATGATAAAAAACCTGAAATTAAAGCGATTCATGCAGGGCTTGAATGTGGTTTCTTACTTGAGAAGATGCCAGGTGTAGATATGATTGCTTTTGGACCAAATGCTTATGATATTCACTCACCAGAAGAACGTGCAAGTATTAGTTCTATGGAACGTGTTTTTGAGTTCCTTTTAGACCTTCTTAAAGAAATGAAAAATTACTAAGAAGGAGTAACCCGATGAAATTTGAAAAAAATAATAAGTATTTTACAATTAGTGTTTATATTGTTGTAAGTATACTTGTCACCATCTTAGGTGCTTTCTTGCTTATTAATTTCAAACTCATGGGGGGATATATAGCGACTTTTGTAAAGTGGTTGTTTGACTTATTTAAACCGCTTATATTTGGTATAATTATAGCCTATCTTTTAGATCCACTTACAGATTTCTTTGAAAGATGGATTAAAAGAATTTTTCACAAAGAGTCTGTGAATCGTAGTTGGCCAACGCTATTTACCTTACTTACTTTTATCCTTATTGTTTTACTATTTACTTTAGTCATTGTGATGAATGTAAGAAAGGTTATAGGGGGAGGGGCAATTCAGAATTTACAAGATAGTTTGACTGGATATGCACAGTATTTTACAAGTATGATTCAAAATATGGATTTTGCAACATCAAAGTTACCATTCTTACAAAATGGGGGAGACTTGATTGGACGTGTTTATGAAGGCATTAATAGTTTTGTAAATTGGCTTAGTAGCAAGGGGGTAGATACCCTTACAAATTTAGGGGGCAACTTGCTTAACCTTGGCCTTGGCTTTGTCATTGCCTTCTATACCCTTAAAGATAAAACTAAATTGCTTCGTATATATAATCGCTTTTTAAGTTTGATTGTGCCAGATAAAATGGAAAGTGAAGTAAGAGATATAGGACGTGATATAGACTATGTTTTTTCTGGATATATTAGAGGGCAATTAATTGATGCAGTTATTATGGCAACGTTGATTAGTGTGACATTAATGGTAATAGGCATAGATTTTGCGATTATCATCGGTGTTATCTCAGGAATATTTAATCTTATTCCATACTTTGGACCAGTTATAGGCTTTATTTTAGCAGGTCTTATTGGTTTTATAGGTCCACATCCTATTAGAGGTGTCTATGCGGTAATTGCAGTAATGATCTTGCAGCAAATAGATGGCTGGTTCATTGTGCCGAAGGTAATGGGTAAAACTGTCAAGCTTCATCCTATAGCAGTCCTTTTAGCAATTGTTATAGGGGGGAAACTTTTTGGTTTGGTTGGTATTCTATTAGGTGTCCCAACGGTGGCATTTATCAGGTTATTGATTATGCGATATATGGGGGATCTATTTAATGGAGAAGAGTGCTAAAAGATACTAAGCAAAAAAGGATCGATCACTTGTGAAAGTGTAATCGATCCTTTTTTGCTATTTTAAAGCTTACCTTTAGCATGAGTATCCTTAACATATAATAAAGCTTCTTTATTTGGTTTATTAGGTTTAACTAAGAAGTTTGCCCAACTTCTCTGGTGCTCAAATACCTCAATGTTTTCTTGCCACCATAGTAAGCGATTCATATAGTACTGTATTTTTTTAGTAACCTCATATTGATAGTTCTGATAGTTATTTTTGATGACAATAGCAGTGAGCTCATAAAAAACAAGACCTAAGGCATGGGTTTCTACATGGACAGTTGCACATCCTTGACCAACAGCATGGTAGAGTGCAATAAAGTAATCATTATCTATAGATTTTGCAACAGCATGACAATCTAAGATAGCTCTTTTAGCAACAGGCATTTTGACTTCACCTCTTGCCCATAAATCGGATAGCATAAAAGCCGCTTGTGATTCAGATTCGTTTGGATAGGCTGTCTTTATTTCATCTAGAGGGATTTGTAGACAGTCAAATATCCACATGATGAGCGTGGTATGTTTTTGGAGGCAGATAAGTTTTCGAAGTTCTTGTAAACAGTCACTATCTCGTGTAAAAAGTATTTTATTATGTTTTTTTATTTTTAAATCTACATCATTAAATATAATTATCACCTCATTCTTTAAATAGAGATATAAAATAACTCATTTGAAGAAGCTTCCTAGAATAAAGTTATTGAATAAAATAAAGTAGGGCCACCAGTTGGGTAGCCCTCTTATTATCTATAGATTAAGATTAAACAAGATTTACTTGATGGAATACTTTTTTACCTTTTTGAATCATTAAAGCACCATCGTTGAATAAATCAGTAGTTACTTTGAAGTCAATGGCTTCAACAGGTTTTCCTTCAATTTTAATACCGTTTTGTGTAAGGAGACGACGTGCTTCAGAACGTGTTGCAACAATTCCTGTATGGTCTACAAGAAGGCTAATGATATCTAGACCTTCAGCAAAAAGGTCAGCACTTAAATTTGTAGTTGGTAGGGAACCACTTGCTCCTTTACCAGCAAAAGCAGCTTGAGCAGCTTCTTGTGCTTTTGCAGCCTCTTCTTCACCATGAACAATTTTTGTAATTTCAAAAGCAAGTTTAGCTTTTGCTTTATTAATTTCGGCACCTTCTACGCTGCAAAGTGCATCGATTTCATCCATTGGAAGGAAGGTAAGAAGACATAGACATTTTCTAACGTCAGCATCAGCTACGTTTCTCCAATACTGGTAGAAGTCGTAAGGAGATGTTTTTTCAGCATCTAGCCATACAGCACCATTTTCTGTTTTACCCATTTTCTTACCTTCACTGTTTGTGAGAAGAGAGAAAGTCATACCAAATGCAGTATCGCCATGAAGACGTCTTACAAGTTCAACACCACCAAGGATATTTGACCATTGGTCGTTACCGCCAAGTTCTAATTTACAGTTATATTTTCTGTAAAGCTCTAGGAAGTCATAAGATTGCATAAGCATGTAGTTAAATTCTAAGAAAGAAAGACCTTTTTCAAGACGTTGTTTGAAACATTCAGCTGTAAGCATACGGTTTACAGAGAAATGTACACCAACTTCGCGAAGGAATTCGATATAGTTTAAATTAAGAAGCCAATCTCCATTGTCAACAATCATTGCTTGTTCATTATCAAAAGAAATAAAACGAGAAAGTTGTTTTTTAAAACAAGCTACGTTATGTTTAATAATTTCAGGAGTAAGCATTTTACGCATATCTGTCTTACCAGTTGGGTCACCAACCATACCTGTACCGCCACCTAAAAGGGCGATTGGACGATGTCCGGCTTGTTGCATGTGAGCCATAGCCATAACTGTTACGAAATGACCTACGTGTAAACTATCAGCAGTAGGGTCAAAACCAATATAGAAAGTTACCTTTTCTTTTTCTAACAGTTCTCTAATTTCTTTTTCATGTGTTGTTTGTTGGATAAATCCACGTTCCATTAAGGTATCAAATACGTTCATTCTTAAAATCCTCCTAATAAGTTGTCTAGAGTAATTAAAAAAGTTAATAAAAAAAGGGTGCCTCGCCTTATAAAAAGGACGAGATCACCCGTGGTACCACCTTTGTTCGCAAAATACATTGCCTCTAACATGATAACGGTATGTAACCGGCACATATGTGCAATTCAAAAGGTGTAATTCATAATAGATTCCTGCATACTTGCACCAACCGTATGCTCTCTGAAAAGGCAAGTCTATTACTACTCAATCTTTATCAACATTTTTAGACTATATAATTGGTTATTATTATAACATAGCGAAAGAAATTTGCAAGACTTGAATTTTATCTGTATAAAATTACCAGAATATGGTAGACTATATAATGATTTATATTTTCTAAACACACAAGTAGGGAGGGAGCTTATGTTTGAAATAGAGAAGGGTTTTCCCTTGTTGGGGTGTAAGCTAATTAGAGATCGGTGCAATTTTGGAATCTACGCAACAACTGCACGTTGTATGATCCTTAAAATTTATAGATTTGTTTACGAAGAAGTACCACTAGTAGAAGTAATTCTTGATCGTGAGACTTCTTGCATGGGGGATGTTTTTTGTATAAGTATCAAAGGTGTAGAAGAGGGATTTGCTTACACCTGGCAGACAGTTACAGAAAAAGGAGAGATGAGTATACCTCTTATTGATCCCTATGCTAGAAGTTTGTCAGCTTTTCCTAAAGGGAGTAATCATTATAAGAATATCGTTGTCAATGATAAAGTATATAAAGGAGAACGTCCTTTTATTCCATGGGAAGAAACAATCATTTATGAGATGCATGTAGGTGCTTTTACAAAAAGTCCTACAAGTCAAATTGAAAATAGGGAAAGAGGAACTTTTGAAGGCTTATTAAAAAAATTACCCTATTTAAAAGAGTTGGGTGTTACTAGTTTAGAATTAATGCCAATTTTTAAATGGAATAAGCATACACTTTCTAATAAACATCCTATTACTCAAGAAACTTTACAAGATGAATGGGGGTATAATAGTATTTCCTTTTTTGCCCTTCAAGAAGTCTATGCAATGGATAGAGGGGCCCTTGGAGAAGTTAAAGAATTTAGGAAATTTGTAGAGGCTATTCATCAAAATGGTATGGAAGTTATTTTAGATGTAGTATATAACCATACAGGTGAAGGGGGACAAGACGGGAAAGTCTTTAATTTTAAGGCATTAGCTCCAGAAGTATATTATAAATGGAATGGGAGCTATCATCGTAATGATGCTGGTACAGGTAATACACTCAATAATAAGCATATTGTGACAAAGCAACTTATTCTAGATAGTCTGCGCTATTGGGTTGTGTGTATGGGGATTGATGGCTTTAGATTTGATCTGGCATCTATTTTAATGCAAAATGAAGTTGGTAATTGGTATGCGGGTTCGATTATGGAGGATATTGCCAATGATCCTATCTTATCACATGTAAAGCTTATTGCTGAATGTTGGGATGCAAAAGGTGCCTATGATGTAGGGCGTATGCCATACCCTATAGCAGAATGGAGTGATTGTTATAGAGATACTATGCGTCGATTTGTAAGAGGCGACCAAGGTATGACTAATGCAGTTGCAAAGTGTTTAACAGGGAGTGAAATACAATTTCAAGATACTAGGAAAAATAAGACGCATACGATACAATTTATTACTGCACATGATGGCTTTACAATGTGGGATCTTGTTTCTTATCAATATAAACAAAATAGGTTAAACGGTGAAGGAAACAGAGATGGCAATAATAATAACTATAGCTACAATTGTGGAGAAGAGGGCGAAACACAGAATGAGAAAATTATCTCGATAAGAAAAAAACGTATAAAAAATTATTTTGCTTTATTGTTACTCTCACAAGGAATACCTATGCTTTTGATGGGAGATGAGTTGGGAAGATCGCAAAAAGGTAATAATAATGCTTTTTGTCAAGATAATGAAGTCACATGGGTAGATTGGAGCTTAACGGAGAAAAATAAAGAAATTCTAGAATTTGTAAAATCAATGATTAAATTTAGGAAAGAAAGTAATTGTTTTAAAGCAATAAATAAAGAACAACTAAAAATTACTTTTCATGGGGTCAATTATAACGAACCAGATTGGTCGTATTATTCTTGTAGCTTAGCTGAGCAAATAGAAGTAGGTTCAGAAAAACTGTATATTATGATGAATAATTATATTGAGCCTCTTGTATTTGATTTACCAAAACAAGAACAAGGTTGGCAACTGATTATTGATACATCACAATCCCAAAGTTTTATAGGATGTCACCTTAAAGTTCAAGAAACAAGATATTGTATGAATCCATTTACAATATGTGTTTTTAGATGTTGTACAAAATAGTAGGGTCGTCATTATAAAGTATTATAATGACGACCCTACTATTTTTATAATGAGCGTATTAAGCTACTAGATATGGTGAAAGTGCAGCAGGAATTTCTTTGCTTGAGCAAGAAGCACCAACGACGAAATTAACATCATATTTATCAGATAACTTATTAAGTTTTTCAATGAAACATGCTAATTCATCGATACCGAATTGGGTGATTTGAATAAGTTCATCAATAAAGACAAGTTCAATATCATGATTACTAGATAAGATACCACATAGAAAACCGAAGAAATCATGGGCATTAATAGGAAAAGACGTTGTTTCGATAAGACGAATGTGATGAGAAAGTGCGAAACGATGCTGGGTTGTACTATCAATATAAACAATATGACCATCTAATGATCGACATCTTTCGTTTGCTAAATCAATCATTTGTTTTGTTTTACCTTCACCTGTTTGACCTGTAATAATCTGTATCATGGTTATCACCCCTAATATGATTTATTAATATACATATTCAACATATTGCCTAAAATATCCTTTAAATTTAAAAAAAGTTTTATAAAAATTTCAATAAAAATTGGTATAAAAATAACTAGATAGATATTCTATCTAGTTATCTAAAAATTAACTATTCATACGACTATTAGATATTTTTCCAAACATAGTGAGTGCGTAAAGACCAGCAATACCCACTGCTGCATAAATCACACGACTAATCCATGATGCCATTCCGCCAAACAACATAGCAACTAAATCAAATTGGAAAAATCCAATAAGACCCCAGTTAATAGCACCGATAATAACTAAAGTAAGTGCAATATAATCTAAAGCTTTTGTATCCATGACTTCCACCTCTTTTAGAGAATTGATAAAATCTATGTTTAATAGTATAGATAAAAAATTTTTTTTTATACAAAATAAGCTAACATGGAATATATAACCAATTTGTATCTATATATATAATGTAAGGCTTGTTTGACAAACAAGGTGAGTCGTTTTACCATAAAAGGAAAAACGAAGGAGCTAGAATGTTATGGCTTATAGACGTTATGCAGATACATTAAAAGAAAAATATGGTGAAAAGGTATATAAAATACCTGTAAACTTACCTGTAACGTGTCCGAATCGTGATGGTAACTGTGGCACAGGAGGGTGTACATTTTGTAGTGAAGTAGGGATAGGTTATGAACTTCTTGATACAAAGATACACATACAGGACCAACTCAAGCAAAATATTGACTATATAGGGAAGCGTTATAAAGCACATAAGTTTATTGCTTATTTACAAAATTTTAGTAATACTTATATGCCTCTCGAGCAATTTAAAGGGGTACTCGACCAAATTAAATATGATGGGTTAGTTGGAATTAGTATTTCAACAAGACCAGATTGTATCCATGAAGATTACCTAGTGGCAATCAAAGAATGGCAAGATGAAACAGGCTATGATGTATGTATTGAATTAGGTTTGCAAACAATGAATTATCATACATTAAAGCAGATTAATAGAGGACATGGTTTAAGTGAGTACCTAGATGCTGTTTTACGTATTAAACGTTATGGATTTGAAATCTGTACCCATCTCATTTTAAACTTGCCGTGGGATAATATGGATGATGTTATTGAAAATGCAAAGCTTATGAGTGTTTTAGAGATAGATTATATTAAGTTACATGCTTTATACATTACCAAGAATACGAAGATGGGACGCCAGTATGAAGCAGGTGAATTTGAAATGATTTCAAAAGAAGAATATGAAGAGCGTGTTATAACTTTCTTACGTTATTTATCAGATAAGGTTGTAGTGCAACGTATTATTGGTAGAGCACCAGAAGAATATACTTTATTTGCTAACTGGAATACAAGTTGGTGGAAAATTCATGATGAAATTATCGCCAAGATGGGTGAGGAAGGCTTTGTGCAAGGAGACTTATGCCATTATCAAAATGGAAGGGCTTTGCAACGTTTTATGACTAAAGAAGAAGCATAGTATTTATGCTTCTTTATTTTTTTATAAATAGAGAGAGGGGAGATTATATGAATAAATTTGAACGGGTTATAGGGCAAATGACTTATGATATGGGGAGAAAAAGGCAAGTTTCTAAGAATAGACGTGAAAGATCTTATGGGACACCAGTGAGATCTGCTACAAAAGTTAATAGACCATCTATGATGAGATCGGCATCTAAGTCAACAACAAATACTAGACAAAGTAGAACGCAGTTTGCAGTGATAGAGGGAACAGAGAGCTTAAAGAAGTTTATAGGTATTTTATTGATTGCAGTAGGAATCCTATTAATCCTAACGAAATGTGCAGGAAGCTTTGGGGGGGGGAGTAAAAAGGCAGAAGTAGATAGTAAAACGCCAGCGACTATACAAGTAACATCAGCTTATACTGAACATATTCAAGATTTCGAAATAGGTGGAGACACGTTAAAGCGATTGATGGAACTTTCTATTCAATACAAAAAGGACTATGCCCATACACTTGCTGTATGGGCAGTAGAGTCTTATAAGGAGACACCTTTAGCTGAAATAGAACAATCTATCAAAGAAAAAGATACAACGAATTTCTTAGATGAATTTGGAATGTATGACAATGCTACAGATGTGTACAAGCAATTTATCTATGATATTAAATCTTTTCCAATTAGGGAGAAAAATGTGTATACCTATGAAAATGGATGGAAAGACTCTAGAACTTATAATGGAAATAGGTTACATTATGGTATTGATATTATGTCTAAAGCCAATGAATCTGGACAAATTAAAATAAGAAGTATGACGGATGGTACTGTTGAAAATATAGGATGGAATCAGACAGGAGGATACAGGGTAGGTATTCGGAGTGAAAGTGGTGCCTATTTTTACTATGCACATCTTCATTCCTATGCGAAGGATTTAAAGCAAGGTGACCGGGTACAAGCAGGAGAAGTAATTGGTCTTATGGGAGATAGTGGCTATGGTGAAGAAGGAACTACTGGCCAATTTCCAGTTCATCTTCATATAGGGATTGCAGTGAAGACACCTGATAATGTAGAATTTTGGATTAATCCTTATAGTATTTTGCAATATTTAGAACAAAAATCCTAGAGGGATGGATTGTGAGGGACATTGGAATAGATAAAGACTTATGTTATAATAGCTCAAGATACTTTTTAAGAAGGCGATCATATAAAGGAGTAAAAAAATGAAAATCTATGCAATCGGAGATTTGCATTTAGCATTGAGTACAGATAAGCCTATGGAAGTCTTTGGACCTAAATGGGAAAATCATGTGACTAGGTTAACGGCGTGCTGGAAACAGCTCATAACGGATAAAGACATTGTTATTCTTTGTGGAGATCTGTCTTGGGCTATGAAACTAAATGAGGCAAAGGTAGACCTGGATTTTATTGATCAGTTACCAGGCAAAAAGATATGTATCAAAGGTAATCATGATTATTGGTGGGAGAAAATAGGTGTTTTAAATACACTCTATGATTCCATCTATTTTATTCAAAATACCGCCTATAAAGTAGGTAGATATGCTATATGTGGTACAAGAGGATGGATGCACTTTGATGATGCTTCGCAGGAAGATAAAAAGATTTATTTAAGAGAGCAAGAACGCTTAAAACTTTCATTGCAAGATGGAATTAAAAAAGGTGCAGAAGAAATAATAGTGGCACTTCATTATCCTCCTACCAATGACAAAAGAGAAGATTCACCCTTTACTGCGCTTATTGAGCAGTATCCAGTGCGACAAGTAATGTATGGTCATCTTCATGATGAAACAGGATGGGAAAAAGCCTTAAAAGGAAGCTACAATGAACGAATGTACCACTTAGTTGCTGCAGATTACTTGGAGTTTTGCCCTAAATTAATATTAGAAATTACAGAATAAGATAAAGAGGACATAAAATGGAATTACCAGTTAAGTTTAAAGAAAAGATACAAGGACTTCTACAAGATGAGTTTGAAGCGTATTTAGACAGTTATAGCTTCCCAGAATATCAAGGCATTCGCATAAACACATTAAAGTTAGGGAAAGAAGCATGGGATAACATTTGTCCTTTTGAAGGGCTAGAAGCTGTATCTTGGTGTAAGGAAGGTTACTATTATCAAGAAGGGGATAGACCAGGGAAGCATCCATACTATCATGCAGGGCTTTATTATATGCAAGAACCAAGTGCGATGGCACCAGGTGCTTATATTCCAATTGAAGAAGGAGATAAAGTACTAGACCTTTGTGCTGCTCCTGGAGGTAAATCTACACAAGTAGGTGCTAGGTTAGGTCAAACAGGACTACTTGTAAGTAATGATATTAGTGCGACGCGTGCTATGGCTTTGATGAAAAATATTGAGAACTTTGGTATACGTAATAGCATGATTACAGCAGAAACCTCTGAACGTTTAGCAACCAAGTTCAAAGGTTATTTTAATAAAATTTTAATAGATGCGCCCTGTTCAGGTGAAGGAATGTTTAGAAAAAATGAAAATGCAGTAAAGAGTTGGGAGACTCATGGTATTGAACATTGTTGCACCCTTCAACGTATCATATTAGAAGATGCTTACACAATGCTTAAAACTGATGGGATGATGCTGTATTCAACCTGTACCTTTTCACCAGAAGAAAATGAAGGAATGATAGAAGCATTTTTAGAAAAACATCCTGATTGTCAGATTATACCTTTAACAGGTGTTGGTGGCATTAAACAAGGCAGACCAGAATGGAGTGATTCTAAAAAAGATACTCTAAGTGGAGCGTTAAGATTGTGGCCACATCATTTAAAGGGTGAAGGGCATTTTGTATGTCTTATTCAAAAATTAGGTGAGGCTTTTGACGAAACTAAGCGTCTATCTATTAAAAAGCGTATTAAAGATATTCCTATTTTAAAAGAGTTTATTGAAACAAATACACATCTAGATATTAATACACCGATTATTGAACTTAAAAATAAAATTTACTTACAAACAGAAGATGCACCGGATTTAGAAGGGCTTCGTGTGATACGCAGTGGGATGTATTTAGGTGAGGTTAAAAATAAACGTTTTGATCCTTCACAAGTATTAGCTTTAGCCTATCCAAAAGAAATGTTTAAAAATTATATCGACTTACAAATAGAAGATGCAAATGTGATAAAATACTTAAAAGGTGAGACTCTACTTATAGAAGCACCAAAAGGTTTTAATGTAATAGGTGTAATGGGACATCCTTTAGGATGGGTAAAAAGTCAAAATGGAACACTTAAAAACTTATATGCTACGAATTGGCGTATGATGTGATAGATGCTTTACATGAGACAAATATAATAAGAAATGATGGTAGATATAAAATGATAGAAAAGAAAATGCGACTTGATAAATATTTAGTGCATACAGGATATGGTTCTCGCTCAGAAGTCCAACAACTTATAAAAAAGAAAAAGGTCAAAGTGAATGGGGAAGTTGAAAAACGTCCAGAATGTAGTATTAGCCCTAGTGAAGCAGTTGTTACACTAGGTGAGGAAGTAGTAGACTATAAGCCTTTTTATTACTATATTTTAAATAAACCAGCAGGCTATATTACTGCAACCGAAGATCCAAGACAAGAAACGGTGATGGATCTTTTAGACCCTGTAACAAAAGGGAGAAGTTTAGCACCTGTTGGAAGGTTAGATAAAGATACAGAAGGGTTACTTCTCTTAACCAATGATGGAAAAATGGCACATAGTCTTTTATCACCTAAGAAGCATGTAGATAAATGTTACTATGCTGAGGTAAATGGTAAGGTAGTAGAAGCTGATATTGAAGCTTTTGAGTCAGGTGTAGAGATTGGTGAAGCAAAACCTTGTATGCCAGCAGGACTTGAAATTATAGAGGCAAATGAAGAAACCTCTAAGGTTTATATTACAATTAGAGAAGGTAAGTTCCATCAAGTGAAGCGTATGATGAAAGCTGTAGGTAAGGAAGTAACCTATTTAAAACGTGTAAGTATGGGGGATTTTAAATTACCAGAGGCATTAGCAATTGGTGAATATCGTCAATTAACAGATGAAGAACTTGGTCAGTTAACAATGAATAACTAGATAAAAAATATTAGCTTGAGGGGGAATGGTATGAAACGTACATTTGATGCAGTGATTTTTGATTTAGATGGAACATTAGTAGATTCTATGTGGGTATGGTCTAAAATTGATGAAGATTATTTAGGTCGTTATGGTATAGAAGTAGATGAGATGCTTGAATCAGAACTTGAAGGTATGAGTTTTACAGAGACGGCTGAATATGTTAAAAACCGTTTTCAGCTTGAAGATAGTGTAGAAAAGATTAAAGCAGATTGGAATCAGATGGCATCTGACTTCTATAGAGCACAAGTGCCACTAAAAAAACATGTGCGTGAGTTCTTGGAATATCTAGAATCACAAGATATTAAGATGGGCATTGCAACAAGTAATTCTCATGAATTAGTGGAGATTGTACTTGAGGCACATGGTATGCGTCAAAAGTTTGCAAGTATTCGTACCTCTTGTGAAGTAGAAAAAGGAAAACCTTATCCCTATGTATATCAGCAAGTTGCAAAGGATTTAGACGTTGAACCTACACGCTGTCTAGCTTTTGAAGACGTACCTAATGGCGTACTTGCGGCAAAAAGAGCAGGGATGACTATCTGTGCAATTCGTGACCGTCAAGTAGCGGAAATGGAAGAAGTTCTTAGGCAGGAAGCAGATTATTTTGTTGAAGACTACAAACAAATTATAGAGTATTATGAATCAGAACATAAAAAATCCTATGCATAAAATTTGCATGGGATTTTTTTATAAAACTATTGATTTAAATAAATATTGAAGTATAATATTTATAAAAATACAAATTATTAAATAAATATAAATTAGGAGTGATGATATGTTTGGATTAAAAGGTAAATCGTTTTTAACTTTACATGATTTTTCAAGTGAGCAAATAGGAGAGTTATTAGAACTAGCAGCAGTACTTAAAGCAAAGAAAAAGATGGGAATTAAAGGAGAGACTTTAAACGGAAAAAATGTAGCTCTTATTTTTGAAAAACCTTCCACACGTACACGTTGTGCTTTTACAATAGCATGTACGGATGAAGGTGCACACCCAGAGTATTTAGGTAAAAATGATATCCAACTAGGTTATAAAGAAAGTGTTAAAGACACAGCGCGTGTACTTGGCCGTATGTTTGATGCTATTGAATTCCGAGGTTTTTCTCAAAAAACAGTAGAAGAGTTAGCAGAGTATAGTGGTGTACCTGT
Source organism: Holtiella tumoricola (assembly GCF_027857615.1). NCBI lineage: Bacteria > Bacillati > Bacillota > Clostridia > Lachnospirales > Cellulosilyticaceae > Holtiella > Holtiella tumoricola. The sequence goes on along the minus strand of NZ_JAQIFT010000068.1, from coordinate 58,981 downwards.
TTACAATGGATTGACAGATATGTATCATCCTACACAGATTTTAGCAGACCTCCTTACTGTCAAGGAGCACTTAGGGAGCTTAAAAAGAAAGAAATTTATCTATATTGGAGATGGGCGTAATAACATGGCCAATAGTCTTATGATTGGGTGTTGTAAAATGGGTATGCATATGGTTATTATTGCACCAGAAAGTTTATGGCCTGAGTCAGGTCTAGTTACAACTTGTACAGCATATGCTAAGAAGAGTGGGGGGAGTTTAACTATAACAGAAGATCTTAATAGTGTAAAAGGGGCAGATGTACTTTATACAGATGTATGGTGCTCAATGGGTGAAGAAGAAAAAGCGTCAGAACGTATTAAAATGTTAAAGCCTTACCAAATTAATATGGATCTTATTACTAAGACTGAAAATGAAAATGTGATTTTTATGCACTGCTTGCCTGCAGTTAAAGAAAATGAAGTGACAGAGGAAGTATTTGAGTCTAAGTATTCTGTTGTATTTGATGAAGCTGAAAATCGTATGCATACTATAAAAGCTGTTATGGTAGCAACATTAAGCTAAAATGAAAAAATAATACAACTTGGCATCATTATTCTAAAAGTTTCAGAAAATTATTGACTAATTAATAGAAATTATCTATAATTTAACATTATACTACACTAAAGTGTAAAAGAATCTAAGAGGAGGATGTCAAGATGAGAGTATATAACTTTTCAGCAGGACCTGCTGTATTACCACTTGAAGTATTAGAAAAAGCACAAAGAGAACTTGTATGCTTTGAAGATGCAGGAATGAGTGTAATGGAGATGAGCCATAGGTCCAAAGCGTATATGAAGATTATTGAAGAAGCAGAGGCAAAGCTTCGTAGTCTGATGAATATACCGGATCATTATAAAGTGCTTTTTTTACAAGGTGGTGCTTCACTTCAATTTGCAATGGTACCTATGAATTTGATGGTGGGTTCAAAAAAAGCAGATTTTATTGATAGTGGTGTTTGGTCATCAAAAGCCATTAAAGAAGCTAAAAAATTTGGGAAGGTTAATGTGATTGCATCCTCCAAATCTGATACTTATAGCCATATACCAACTTATAAGAAGAGTCAATTTGACAAAGATGCTGACTATGTTTACATTTGTGAAAATAATACCATTTATGGTACGAAATTTAAAACATTACCTGAAACGGGTGATGTACCATTAGTAGCGGATCTATCTTCTTGCATCATGTCTGAAGTTATCGATGTCACAAAATATGGTGTAATCTTTGCAGGTGCTCAAAAGAATTTAGGGCCAGCAGGTGTTACAGTTGTCATTATACGTGAGGATTTGGTAGGAAAAGCAGATGAGATTATACCAACTATGTTGAACTACCAAACACATGTAGATAATGATTCTATGTTTAATACACCACCAACTTATGCTATTTATATGCTTAAACTTGTATTTGAATGGGTAGAAGCACAAGGAGGTGTTGCTGCTATTGAAGCACGTAACAAAGAAAAAGCAGCACTTCTTTACGACTTCTTAGACCAATCTGAACTTTTTAAAGGAACAGCAGCAATAGAAGATCGTTCCTTAATGAATGTACCATTTGTAACAGGAGATGAAGTACTTGACGCAGCCTTTGTTAAATCCGCTACAGCTTGTGGACTTGTCAACTTGAAGGGACATAGGAGTGTAGGTGGTATGCGTGCAAGCATTTATAATGCAATGCCTATAGAAGGTGTAAAAGCATTAGTCGACTTTATGAAAGCATTTGAGATTGAGCATAAGGAGGCGATGAAATGAATAAAATCTATACTTTAAATAAAATTTCTTCTAAGGGGATAAAGTTATTTGGAGAAAATTATCTTGTTCAAGATTCATTAGAAGAGGCAGATGCAATTTTAGTAAGAAGTGCCAAGATGCATGATATGGAACTACCAGTCCATGTTAAAGCTATTGCAAGAGCCGGTGCTGGTGTGAATAACATTCCCGTTGAAAGTTGTGCAGAAAAAGGAATCGTTGTCTTTAACACACCAGGTGCTAATGCAAATGCGGTTAAAGAAATTGTCATTGCAGGCCTTCTGCTTTCCTCTAGAAAAATAGTAGAAGGCATTAACTGGGCAGGGACATTAACAGAAAATGTAGCTAAGGAAGTAGAAGCAGGTAAAAGTGCTTTTATAGGACCAGAAATTCTAGGTAAAAAGTTAGGGGTTATAGGACTTGGTGCAATAGGTGTTATGGTTGCTAATGCAGCACAAGCGCTTGGGATGGATGTTATAGGTTATGATCCATATATATCTGTTGATGCAGCGTGGGGGATTTCACGTCATATTCATCATGCACTTTCACTTGAAGAAATTTTAACAGAGGCAGATTATATTACGATACATGTCCCCCTTACACCAACGACTAAGAATATGTTTAATGATGAAGCTTTTGCAAAAATGAAAAAAGGTGTGCGTATTCTTAATTTTTCACGTGATACTTTAGTAGATAACGAAGCCATACTAAGAGCAATTCAAGAGGGAATTGTTGAAAAATATGTAACAGATTTCCCGGTAGATGGACTTATTGGTCATCCTAATATTTTAATCATTCCACATTTAGGAGCCTCAACACCTGAATCAGAAGAAAACTGTGCAGTGATGGCTGTTAAACAGGTGAAAGATTACTTAGAAAATGGTAATATTGTAAACTCAGTAAATTTCCCGCAATGTGAGATGTCATGGAATGCTGCATTTAGACTAACAATTATACATAAAAATATACCTGCTATGATTGGAAAGATTACAAATATTATTGCAGAAGAAGGCATTAATATTTCAGATATGCTTAACAAGAGTAAAGGAGAATGGGCATACACAATGATTGATACGGATACAAAAGTAACCGATCAAAATGTTCAAAATATCTTAGATATTGATGACATTATTAATGTGAGAGTCCTTTCAAAATAGATAGGTGAAAAGAGGGACTGTTACAGGACAGTCTCTTTTTTTGTAGCTATATCATTATTTGGAATAATAAAAGAGATGAAATAGGAATGAGGTTCTGATATTATAGAGAGAATAGTTGAAAAAGTATAAACTAATTAGGGAGAAAGGGTGCTTAAGATGAAGGAGTTATCACTACATATTTTAGATATTGTACAAAATAGTATTAGGGCAGAGGCAAATTGGATTAAGGTTATTGTAGATGAAGATCCTGAGAGTAATTGGTTGACTATTTCGATTGAGGATAATGGTAAAGGGATACCAGAAGGTATTAAGGCTACTGTGACCAATCCATTTACGACAACAAGAACATTGAGGAAGGTAGGGCTAGGTCTTCCTTTATTTAGTCAATTATGTGTAGAGTGTGAAGGAGAGCTAAAGGTTACAAGTGAAGAAGGGAAGGGAACTTGTATTATTGGAAAACTACGCTACGATCATATTGATCGTTTACCTATAGGGGATGTGGCAAGTACAATGAAAACACTGATTCTGGCTAAATCAGATATTCACTATGTTTATGAGCATCATTATAGGAAGCAAATTTTTATATGTGATACTGAAGAAATTAAAGGAATGCTAGAGGGAGTGCCTATACAGGATTTAGAAATTCTAGAGTGGGTCGAGAACTTTATTAAAAATAATGTAGAGGCATTGTATGAATGTTGGAAGAATAATGTAAACATTGATAAATAATAAACTTATCCCAAATTGGTTGAGAAAACGGATTATTAAGTTTATAATTTTTATAGGATAGGTCAAAAATTGTCTTATTCTTATAGTTATTATACTCACATTTTACTAAAAGTAAGACAGAGAAAGGGAGGAGTACAATGAAGCACTTAAGTTTTAAAAAGGGTATACACCCTAAGTATCACAAAGAACTTACTAATGCCAAACCAATTGAGCTTTTATTGCCTAAGGAAGAATTAGTATATCCAATGCAACAACACATTGGTAGCCCATGTAAGCCACTTGTGAAAAAAGGAGATCGGGTGTTAGTTGGACAAAAAATTGGTGAGCCAACAGGTTTTGTGGGTGCCCCTATTCACAGTAGTGTATCAGGAACCGTTAAAGTGGTAGAAGAGAGAGTGAACCATCAAGGGCATCTTGTAATGTGCGTTGTTGTAACAAATGATTTTACATATGAAGAGATATTAGAGTTAAAAGATGGTGGAGTAGAGGACTATACAAAACTTACCAATGAAGAGATTGTAGCTATTATTAAAGAAGCTGGTTTAGTTGGGATGGGTGGTGCAACTTTCCCGACGTTCATTAAGTTATCACCACCAAAAGATAAGGTAATTAAACATATTATAGTAAACGGTGCTGAGTGTGAACCCTATCTCACTTCTGACCACAGGGTAATGTTAGAAGAAGGTGAGCGCATTATAGCAGGACTGAAAATTTTATTGCATATGTTCAAAGATGCAACAGCATTTGTTGGTATTGAAGACAATAAGATGGATGCAGTAGAAAATATGAGTAGGTTATGTGAAAAAGAATCAAAAATAGCAGTAAAAGTCCTTGAGACCAAATATCCTCAAGGTTCAGAAAAACATCTGATTTATGCGACAACAGGTTTAGAAGTACCTAGTGGGAAGTTGCCAGCAGATGTGGGAGCTATTGTTCTTAATGTAGATTCCATTGTAGCCATTTGGAGAGCTGTTACAAAGGGTAGACCGATTATGAGACGAATCGTTACTGTAACAGGAAATGGTGTTAAAAATCCAACAAACTTTAAAATAAGATTGGGTATGAGTTTTAGAGATGTACTAGAAGCAGCAGGGTGGGATGAACAAGCAACTGTGAAAGTCATTTCAGGAGGGCCAATGATGGGTGCAGCACTTAGTTCAGTAGATGTACCTATTGGTAAAGGAACTTCAGCTATTTTATGTTTAACGGAAGATGAAGTGGATACAACACCAACATCTAATTGTATACGCTGTGGCAAATGCATACAGGCATGTCCAATGCGTCTTGTACCTAATGCCTTACATCATTCCGCCTTACATCATGAGGATGATGAGTTTAAGGCGTATTATGGAATGGATTGTATAGAATGTGGTAGTTGTTCTTATGTGTGTCCTGCAAAAAGACAATTGGTACAATCAATACGTACAGCAAAAAATAGAGTGAGACAAAAATAGCCAGGGGGAGAAATAGACATGGATAAATTACTAAGTGTATCCTCATCACCACATCAACGCCAAGCCCATAGTGTTTCTAGTATTATGCGCGATGTTATTATTGCTTTAATACCGGCACTCTTGGTAGGTACATATTTATTTGGGATGAGAGCATTATTACTTACGGTTGTATCAGTTGCATCTTGTGTGGCATTTGAGGCTATATGGCAACACTTTACCCATCAACCATTAACCATTAAAGATTTAAGCGCAGTTGTAACAGGTATACTTATAGCTTTCAACTTACCAGCTACTGCACCTATTTATGTGCCTATTGTAGGTGCTTTTGTAGCAATTATTTTAGCTAAACAATGTTTTGGTGGTATTGGACAAAACTTCATTAACCCAGCATTAGCTGCACGTGCGTTCTTACTTGCAGCCTATCCACAAGCTATGACAAGTTTTGAAATACCAGAACATTTTATTGGAACTGTAGCGCCTGTATCCGATGTAGTAGGTGCGGCCACAGCAGTTGATGCCTTAGCAGGTGCAACACCTCTAGTAGCTTTGAAAACACAAAATGTATTAGCCATGCCAACTATGTTAGATGCTTTTGTGGGAAATATTGGAGGTTGTCTAGGTGAAGTATCAGCACTTGCTATTTTATTAGGAGGTCTATACCTCATTTATAAAAAAGTAATTACTTGGCATATTCCTGTATGCTATTTAGGTACAATGTTTGTAATGACATTGCTCTTTGGAGGAGTAGGGGTACAAGCAAGCTTTACTTCTTTATTTTTAGGGGGGGCAATGCTTGGTGCATTCTTTATGGCAACAGACTACACAACAAATCCTATGACATTAAAAGGTCAGATCATCTTTGCGGTATGTGCAGGTATTATTGCTTCTGTTATTAGACTCTTTGGTGGTTATCCAGAAGGTGTAAGCTACAGTATCTTAATTATGAATTTAGTTGTACCTATTATTGATAAATTTGTTAAGCCAGTACGCTTTGGAGGTGGTAAAGCATGAGAGAACCATTAAAACTTGGAGCAGTTTTGCTTATTATCACGACTATTTGTGGTGGTTTACTTGGATTTATTAATGCAAAAACATCACCTATTATTGCACAGGGTAAAGAAAAGTCACAGCAAGAAGCTGTACAACAACTTTTACCTAGTGCAAAAGAAATGGAAGAAGTAATAGTTACAGATACACCAAGCCTTGAAACGGTTTTTGTAACATATGACAATGGTACGTATACAGGTGCAGTAGCAAAAGTGTATCCTGATGGGTTTGGTGGAAGTATTGAACTTTTAGTAGGTATGCAAGCAGATGGAAATCTAGCAGGTATTCAAGTTCTAAGTCATGCTGAAACACCAGGTCTTGGCGCAAATATGACTCTTGATAGCTTTAAAGAGCAATTTCCAGGGCAAGTAACGCCTCTTGAAGTAAGTAAGACTTCTAGTGGTCAAGGAGAAATTATGGCAATTACAGGCGCAACGATTACAACACGTGCAGTTGTAGATGGCGTTAATGTGGCAACTGAATATATGAAAGCGCATCAAGCTAACTGGGAAAAGGGGGAATATTAAGATGAAAACGCTTATCGAACGCTTAAAAGCGGGGATTATTACAGATAATCCAGCATTTATGCAAGTATTAGGTATGTGTCCAACACTTGCTGTTACAACAAGTGCCAATAACGCTATAGGTATGGGACTTGCAACAACTGCTGTTTTACTTTGTTCTAATACAGTTATTTCTTTACTTAGAAAATGTATTCCTTCTAAGGTGCGTATACCAGCCTTTATTGTAATCATTGCAAGTTTTGTTACAATGATTGATTTACTTTTACAGGCTTATATTCCAGCATTACATGCACAACTTGGATTATTCCTTCCTCTAATCGTTGTAAACTGTTTAATTTTAGGAAGAGCAGAAGCTTATGCTTCTAAAAATAAAGTTCTACCTTCTCTTTGGGATGGCTTAGGTATGGGACTTGGATTTACCATTGCTCTTACGATGATTGGTGTTGTAAGAGAAATATTAGGAGCGGGAACGATCTTAGGGTTACAAGTCATGCCTGCAAGTTATGACCCAGCTATTATTATGATTTTGGCACCAGGTGCATTCTTTACTTTAGCGATTATTATGGCTATTTTAAATGCACTGAGAGCAAAGAAGAAGTAGGGGGCGGAATATGGAACTATTACTATTATTTTTAAGTGCTGCACTAGTAAATAACTTTGTACTTTCAAGATTCTTAGGGATTTGTCCTTTCTTGGGTGTATCTAAAAAAATTGAAACCGCATTAGGAATGGGAATGGCAGTAACCTTTGTTATGGGGCTTGCGTCATTAATTTCGTATGTTGTGTTTGAATTTATTCTTGTACCACTCAAGTTAGAGTATATGTATACAGTAGCATTTATTTTAGTTATTGCTTCACTTGTACAGTTTGTAGAGATGGTTATTCAAAAAACAAGCCCATCTTTATATTCAGCATTAGGGGTATACTTACCACTTATTACGACCAACTGTGCTGTACTTGGGGTAGCCATTATCAATATGCAAAAATCTTATTCACTTGTTCAGTCTGTTGTTAATGGTGTAGGTGGAGCTGCTGGTTTCACTATTAGTATTGTACTTCTTGCGGGAATTCGTGAACGTATTGAAAAAAACAATATATTACCTTGTTTAAAAGGTTTCCCTATTACACTTATTTCAGCAGGTTTTATGGCTATAGCATTTTTAGGTTTTCAAAACCTTATTAAATAGAAGGGGGAAACAAGATGAATATCATGGAAATAGTCAATCCTATTCTTGCAATAGGAAGTATGGGATTATTATTTGGTGTAGGACTTGGTATTGCTTCGAAGAAATTTGCAGTACCAGTAGATGAACGTGTAAGTGCAATACGTGATCAACTTCCAGGGGCTAACTGTGGTGGTTGTGGCTTTGCAGGTTGTGACGCTTTTTCTAAAGCAGTTGCAAATGGAGAAGCAAAAACAAATGGTTGCCCTGTAAGTAGTGATGAACAAAAAGCTGCTATTGCAGAAATTATGGGAGCTACAAATGAAGTTGGTGCAAAACAAGTTGCCATTGTAAGATGCCAAGGCACAATGGATAAAGCTAAGCTTAAATATAACTATGAAGGTATTGAAAGTTGTGAAGATGCACATTTAGTAGGCAATGGACCAAAAGGTTGTGCATATGGTTGTCTAGGATTTGGAAGTTGTGTAAAGGCATGTCCTTTTGATGCACTTACTATAGAAAATGGCTTAGCAACTGTGGATGAGGCAAAATGTAAAGCATGTAGTGCATGTGTTGCAGCTTGCCCAAGACATCTTATATACATAGGTCAGAGCGAAACAAAGTATCAAGTCAAATGTATGTCTCATGATAAAGGGAAGAATGTAAAGACTGTATGTGAGGTAGGTTGTATTGGTTGTGGACTTTGTCTTAAACAATGTGAAGTAGGCGCCATCAAACTTGAAAATGCACTTGCAACCATTGATGCAGACTTATGTATTGGATGTGGAAAATGTGTAAGTAAATGTCCAACACATGCATTAGTTGTTCATAATTTATAATGTTAAGTCAAAAGAGATTGTTTGTTTAAACAATCTCTTTTTTATTGTAGATAATCTTCTAGAATCTTATTTTTAGTACCTATGTATAAGAATTAAAATATGGTACAATAAAGAAGATTTTTGAATGAACAAAAGATAAAAGTGAGGGGGGCACTAAATGAAAACAAAAAGCTTTTGGGTTTTATTACTTTGTATGTTAGCAGGGTTAACAGTGGGGTATTTTATAGGAGATTTATGTGCAAGAGTTCCGTTTTTAGATTTCCTTAACTATAGTCAAGTATTTGGCTTAGAGCAACCTGTTAGTGTGGATTTTGGTATTTTAGCAGCAGTTATTAAAGTGCAAATTAAAATCAGCTTAGCAGGTGTGTTAGGAATGATTGGTGGTATAGTTATTTATAAAAAGATTTGATTAAGGAGAGTCATATGTGTAAATTGATTTTAGCTTCTTCATCGCCGAGAAGAAAGGAATTAATGGGACTTATTCCTGTTGATTTTAAAATAGAAACAAAAGAAGTAGAAGAAAGTATAGATGCCCGTTTAACACCTGAAGAAAATGTTAAGACTTTAGCGAGTAAAAAAGCATATGCAGTAGCCGAAAGTTTTAAAGAAGAATGGGTACTTGGATGTGATACAGTTGTTGTATATCAAAATAAGATATTAGGAAAACCTAAAGATGCCTCAAATGCTAAAGAGATGCTTGCTGCTCTTAGCGGTGACAAGCATGAGGTCTATACTGGAATAAGTCTTTATCACATCAACAAAAATATTCATATTCAGTGTGCAGTGTGTAGTAGTGTCTATATGCGAAATATCGAAGAAGCTGAAATGAATTGGTATATAGCAACAGGTGAACCACTTGACAAAGCGGGTGCATATGGTATACAAGGATATGCAAGTAACTTTATAGAAAAAATAGAAGGTGATTATTTTAATATAGTTGGCTTGCCTATATCTACAGTGTATAAAATATTAAGAAGTCAAGGTATTATTAACCTATAAAAAGTAAGGTCTTCTGAAATAAAATCTTAAAAATTAGTATAAATCTGAAAATAATCGGTAATCATTTAATAGGTTATAAAAGGAGTTACCATTATGAAGATTGAAGATTTTCCATTAGAAGAAAGACCATATGAAAAATTTTTGAAATATGGCGAGCAAAGCTTAAGTGATCTAGAACTTTTGACTATTCTTATACGTACAGGTACTCAAACAAAAAGCAGTATGGATATAGCTCGAGAGCTGTTAGTCGATGAAAAAGGACGTACTAACTTGCTTAGACTTTATGAAAATAATCTAGAACGTTTAATGTGTATTAAAGGTATAGGAAAAGTTAAAGCAATCCAGATTTTAACTTTATTAGAAATGAGTAAAAGACTATCACAAACAACGTATAGCCATAAAATGAAGTGGCAATCACCAAAAGATGTAGCCAATTATTTTATGGAAGACTTAAGGCATAAAAAGATAGAGCAATTTTTAGTTGTCTATTTAGATACCAAATGTAAGTGTTTGGGGTATGAAGCGATATCTAAAGGAAGTTTAAATGCTTCAATTGTTCATCCAAGAGAAGTATTTAAAGGTGCTATTTTAAAATCTGCATATAGTATCATAGCTTTGCATAACCATCCGAGTGGTGATCCAACACCAAGTAGAGAAGACATTCAAATTACAAATAAGTTAAAATCTTCTGGAGAAATGTTAGGAATAGGGTTGCTAGATCACATTATTATTGGAGATGGCTTATTTATTAGTTTTAAAGAGCAGGGCTATCTCTAAAATATTTATAAAGTAAATGCAGTTTTTATGTTGAAAAACAACGAAAAAGACTGTATCATGTTAACAGTGGGATTTTATGCAAATTCTATAGGATGATGAATAAATTAGATGAATTAATTGAATTCAAATAGGATCAGAAGATGAAATTGACATGGTAGGAGGAACTAATTATGTTCGGAAGAGATATGGGAATTGACTTAGGTACAGCAAATACACTTGTATTTGTAAAAGGTAAAGGTATCGTAGTCAACGAACCTTCAGTAGTAGCAATAAAAGAAAAAACAAACCAAATTTTAGCTGTAGGTGATGAAGCTAAAAAAATGATCGGTAGAACACCAGGTAACATTGTAGCAATTCGTCCACTTAGAGATGGGGTTATTGCAGACTTTGGAACAACAGAAGCAATGATTCGTTACTTTATTGGTAAAGCTTACAAGCAATCATTATTTTCACCAAAACCACGTGTGATTATCTGTGTACCATCAGGTGTTACATCAGTTGAAAAACGTGCAGTAGAGGAAGCAACAATTAAAGCAGGTGCAAAACAAGCACTTATTATGGAAGAACCAATGGCTGCTGCAATTGGGGCTAATCTTAGAGTAGGAGAGCCAACAGGTAATATGGTTGTAGACATCGGTGGTGGTACAACTGACGTTGCAGTTATTTCATTAGGTGGTATTGTAGCAAGTAAATCTCTTCGTATTGCAGGAGATGAATTTGATGAATATATTGTATCTTACATTAAAAAAGAATATAACCTTATGATAGGTGAACGTACAGCAGAACAAATTAAACTTACAATTGGTGCAGCTTATCCAACAGGTGAAAACAATACAATGGAAATTAGAGGTCGTGACCTTGTAACAGGACTTCCAAAAATCTTAACAATCACTTCTCAAGAGGTAACAGAGGCAATTAAAGAGCCTGTTAATGCCATTGTAGAAGCAATTAAGTTTACTTTAGAAAAAACACCACCAGAATTATCAGCAGATATTATGGAAAGTGGTATTATGCTTACAGGTGGTGGTGCACTTCTTACAGGTTTAGATACACTAATCAGTTTAGAAACAGGTATGCCTGTTAATATTGCGGAAAATCCATTAGACTGTGTAGCGCAAGGTACTGGCTTAGCGCTTGAAAATATTGAAAAGTGGGCAGGACTATTTGCCGACGATAAATAGACAAGGAGAGAGGGGCCTTGAAATTATCTCAAAAAGCTAAAAAGAAAATGATTATAGTGGGTATAAGTGTTGTAGCGGCTCTCTCTGTCACTGTAGTATTAGGTGTTAAATATAATATCTCTATATTGAGCAGTATAGCAGACGTTGTAACGTACCCATTTAAACAAGGTATTCATTTTATATCAAATCAAGTGAAAGAAGTTGGCGATTATTTTGTAAATGTTGAAAACCTTATTAAGGAAAATGAAGAACTTAAGTTGCAAAATGATCGTCTTGTTTACCAAAATACAATGCTTACTCAGTATAAAGGTGAAAATGAAAGTCTTAAAGAACTTCTTTCATTAAAGCAACGATATGAAGAATATCCAACACTTGGCGCAAATGTAATCGCCAAAGATACAAGTAATTGGTATAAGTCCTTTAATATTGATAAAGGGCTTATACAAAATATTAAAGAAGATGATGTACTTTTAGCAGATGGTGGACTAGTTGGGCATGTAACGAAAGTAAATCCACTTACTTCAGTTGCTCTTTCCATTATCGATGATAGAAGTTCCATTAGTGTAAAAGTCGTAAGAACAGGGGATACAGGCATACTAAGAGGTGATGTTGAACTTGGTAATGATGGCTTATGCAAGTTAGAAATAGATGTAGAATCTGAGGTTGTAAAAGGAGACCAAATTATAACGTCTCATCTAAGTGATATTTATCCACCAGGTATTCCTATTGGAACAGTGGAAGAAGTGACAACAGGTAAAAATGGATTGACCCAATATGCCTACATTAAACCTTTTGTAGACTTCAAGCATTTAGAAAGTGTACTCATTATTTCTACAGATGATGAAGAATAGAGGGTAGACAAATGCGAATAGTCGTAATTGGAATGTTACTCATTCTAACACATATTTTAGAAATGACACTTTTTGATACCATTCGTATTGGAGCAGTAGCACCTAACTTTATGGTTATGATTATTGTCTCCTTTGCACTTCTTAGAGGAAGTAAAGAAGGAGCTATTATTGGGGCAGGTGCTGGTCTCCTTTATGATGTAACATTTGGTATGTTTTTAGGTCAACAAGCCATTCCTTACTTTCTAGTAGGTTATATTTGTGGCAAGTTTAATAAGAATTTTTATCGAGAAAATTTTATTATGCCATTTTTTTGTACACTTTTTAGCAGCTTCTTTGTAAGCCTTGTATCAGTTCTCATCTATATCATGAGGGGAAAGGTCAATCTTTTCTTTTTCCTTAAGACACTTGCTATTCCAGAAGTGATTTATACCGTTACTTTATCTCTAGTCTTTTATCAACTGATTTATTTAATTAATGAAAAACTTGAAATAAGAGAAAAGAAAACAAGGAATATATTTTAATTAGGAGGGTGACATGAAGAAGAAAGTAAACAGTATCCTCCACATTTTTTCAGATAGACTTTTTTTATTGTTTGCAGGGATATGTGTATTATTCATTGTTATAACAGGAAAGTTTTATCAGCTTCAAATTATTGAACATGATAAATACGCCAATAACTTACGAGCGAGTGTAGAGCGTAGTATACAGGTTGAGGCACCAAGAGGGTTAATCTATGACCGCTATGGCAGACCACTAGCGGTAAATAAACCTAATAATGTGATCAGTATTGATCAACAGGTACAGATGAAAAAGTCAGAGCTCAATCGCATTCTTTTAGATGTTGTAAATTTGCTTGAGAAGAATGGAGACACTTACCTTGATGAAATTCCTATTACAAAAGATGCACCTTTTGAGTATACAGAAGGTAAAACAGGGATTAACCAATTCATGTATTCCATTCCTTATAATAACGAAGAACATAGACAACAGCTATTACAAATGTCAGCTGGTGAAGTCATTGAGTATTTACGAGGTAAATACGATATCGATGAAACTATGACAGATGAAGAAGCTAGAAAGGTTATTGCACTACGTACGGAGATTTATAAAGTTGCGTATAGTAAGTACAAAACAGTTAAAGTAGCAAAAGGCGTGTCAAATGAAACGATAGCTTACTTAGAAGAACATCATGATGATTTTCCTGGTGTGATTGTAGATGTAGAGGCAGTTCGTTATTATAATGAGCCTGAGATTTTAGGAAACTTAATTGGATATACACGTACAATTACTGAAGCTCAATATGAGGAAATGAAAGAACAAGGTTATGACAAAGATGATATTGTAGGTCATGAGGGCGTAGAAAAAACAATGGAAAGCGAACTACGTGGACAAAAAGGTCTAGAACGTGTAGAAGTAGATAACGTAGGAAGACGTGTCCATACCATTGAAAAAGAAGAAGCTATTCCAGGAAATGATGTTTTTCTTACTATTGACCTAGATTTACAACGTGTAGCTTATGAAAGTACTGAAAAGAACTTAAGTGAAGCAATTGTAGAAAAATTAAAAGGAACCAATCCAAAAGCTTTTTCTTTAACAAGCAAGGAAGTTATCATCTCTATGCTAAACAGTAGCCAACTTGATATGAGAAAACTGGAGAAAGCAGAAGAAGGTACTATTCAATATGAAATTTATCAAAAACTTATGGGTAAATATAACAACTTAGATGCTGTTGTAAAAGAAACCCTAACACCTTTACAGCTTCTTACTCAATTATTAGAAGAAAATACAGGAGAATTTACTGAAAAGGATATGTTACTTGTTTTTGATGAACAAGGTGCAATAGATTTATCCCAAGATGTTGTACAGGCATTTAAGACCAATAGAAATGGAACAACAGAGTATACGTTAATTGATCAGTTTGAAAAAGGGACACTTAAGCCAAATCAAATGTCTGTGACACCATCAAGTGCATCAACAGTTGTCATTGATGTAGCAACAGGAGAAGTATTAGCGTTAGTAGGTTATCCATCTTATAATAGTAATGAGATGACTACAAACTTTAATAGATACTATAATACGTTATTTGATAATCGTAGCATGTTATGGAATAGAGCATTAATGACTGCAAAAGCACCTGGGTCAACCTTTAAGATGATTAGTGCTATTGCTGGATTAGAAGAAGGTGTTATTACTCCAGATACATTGATTTATGACTCTGGGATATTTGAAAAGGCAGGTAATCCTGCACCACGTTGTTGGATTTATACAAACAATGGACATGGACATGGTAACGTAAACTTATCAAAAGCAATCGAAGTATCATGTAACTACTATTTCTATGAACTTGCATATCGATTAGGTTTAAAAGGTGGCGCACCATATGGAGGCATTGATATGCTGACTAAATATGTTGAAATGCTTGGTTTAGATCAAAAAACAGGTATTGAATTAGCAGAATCACCACCTAATATTTCTACGCCATATAATTTGGTTAAAAATCAAATTGCAGAGCAATTTTCAGCTATTCGTAAGTTAGATGAAGATAAACTTAAAAAGTATATTGAAGAAATTGTAGAGGTTATGGAAAAGGGAATCTACCCTATTGAAAGTTCTGCAGGAGAATCAGTTGATGAGCAGATTAGTTATTTAGCACAGTATGAACTAAAGCGTAATCTTGAGCCAGTATTCCAAGAAGCTTTTGATGATGACTTATCAAAAGTAATTGAAGGTGCTTATAAACAGATGCAACTTGCATTACAATCAGATTCAAAAATTTATTTAGAACAAATTCTTGAAGGTACAATGCATGATACTAAAGAACGCTCATTACGTAATAAGGCAAAATCCCAATTAAGTATTGCACTTAATAATATGATAGGTGAGCA
Source organism: Holtiella tumoricola (assembly GCF_027857615.1). NCBI lineage: Bacteria > Bacillati > Bacillota > Clostridia > Lachnospirales > Cellulosilyticaceae > Holtiella > Holtiella tumoricola. The sequence continues at coordinate 43,590 of NZ_JAQIFT010000068.1, read as the reverse complement.
TTTAGATGAACAGATTAGTACTGTAATCAACGAAATTGATATTTATGAAATATTGGATGCTTATGAACATGCTTATAATACTTTATACAATAGACAAATCAAGCAAGCACCAGATTCAGAAGTTGTTACAGAGCTTAAGAAGCGGTTAGAAACCCTTGATGAAAGTCAAGAATTTTATAAACAAGATATGCTCAAAAAATTCAAGACAAGTTTAATCAATAATATTGCAAATGAAATACTATCCGGTTTAAGATTAGAGTGGACAGATGGTACGACAGTACGTACAGCTATTGGACAAGGAGATAATGCATTTACACCTATTCAAATGGGAAGATATATTGCTGCACTTGCTAATGGAGAGTATGTTTATAATTTACGTATTATTGATGGTATTAATCATACTAAAACGAATCAAGGCTATGTAGCAACTGAACCAAGTATCTATAATGAACTTAATATTAAAGAATCTACATTAAAAAGCGTTTATGAAGGAATGTATCAAGTAACACATGGTACATTAGGTTCCGCAAGAAATGTTTTTAAAACTTTTGAGGTTCCTGTAGCTGGTAAAACAGGTACAGCGCAAGAAAATAATGATGAGCACAGTTGGTTTGTGGGCTTTGCACCATATGAAAATCCTGAAATTGCAGTTGTTACAACGGTATATAATGCTTACGGCCAAGGTACTTATGGTCAAGAAATTACTAAAGACATTTTATCCGAGTACTTTAATTTAGGAAAAGAAGCACCTAAAACAACACTGGATAATATGTTTGTTGAATAGTGGGGGAGGCTGAATATGGATAATCTTGTTGTATTTAAAGGTTCTGTAGATGGAATAACAGTTGTTTTAGATGAAATTGCACCTTTTGAGGCAGTCATTAATAATTTTGTTGAAAAATTAGAAAGCTCGAAGAAGTTTTTTAGTGGTGCAAAAGTTAATATGCGTTTTAAAGGGCGTAAGCTTTCTAAAGAGCAGCAAGATGAATTGATGTGCCTCTTAGCACATCAAAATATCCTTAATGTTGCATTTATTCATGACTTTGAGCAAAATGCAAGTGCGAAATCTGATGATCAAGTGAAAGCAATATTAGAAGAAATGAAAAAACCCAATGTTTCACTTACCAAATATCACTATGGAATTGTTCGTTCAGGACAACACATCGATTTTAGGGGGAGTGTTGTTGTTATAGGAGATATTAATCCTGGTGGAGTCATTACAGCAGATGGCAATATTATTGTAATGGGTACATTAAATGGCAAAGTTCATGCAGGACTTGATGAACAGTTTAAAAATCCATTTATTTTAGCCACCAATATGCATCCTATGCAAATTGGTATCCGTAATGTTATTGCACAACCGCCAGAAGATGAAGTGGTAAGTCGTAATAAAATACACATGCCACAAATTGCATATGTGAATAATGATCAAATCTATGTTGAAGAAATAGATTTTAAAACACTCAATCATATGATAGAATAATTAGAACAAAAGATATAAGGGGGATAAGTATGAGTCAAGTAATTGTCGTTACATCAGGCAAAGGTGGTGTAGGAAAAACAACAACTTCAGCAAATATTGGTACTGCATTAAATTTATTAGGTAAAAAAGTCGTATTATTAGATGCAGATATCGGTCTTAGAAACTTAGATGTTGTTATGGGACTAGAAAATCGTATTGTATATGATTTAGTTGATGTTGTTGAAGGTAGATGCCGTATTAAACAAGCTTTAATTAAGGACAAGCGTTTTGAAGGGCTTTTCTTATTACCAGCAGCACAAACACGTGATAAAGATGCAGTAAGTCCTGAGCAAATGAAAAAGCTTTGTGATAGTTTAAAAGAAGACTTTGACTATGTTATTGTAGACTGTCCTGCAGGGATTGAACAAGGATTTAAGAATGCAGTTGCAGGTGCTGACCGTGCACTCGTTGTAACTACTCCAGAAGTATCAGCAGTACGTGATGCAGACCGTATTATTGGATTACTTGAAGCAAACGGTATCTCAAATACACAACTTATTATCAATCGTGTACGTATGAACATGGTTAAACGTGGTGATATGATGGCGATGGATGATGTAGTAGAAATTTTAGCGATTGATCTTCTTGGTGTTGTACCAGATGATGAACATATTGTTATTACAACAAATAAAGGTGAGCCTGCAGTAGCAGATAAAAGTGCACTAGCAGGGAAAGCTTTTAGAAACATTGCAGATCGTATTGAAGGAAATGAAGTACCTTTCTTAGATCTCGAAATGGGGAATGGCTTTATTGATAAAATAAAGAGAATGTTTGGTTTTAATAATTAATAGCTAAAGAGGGTGAGAGGGATGCTAGATTTTAGTCAATTGTTTGGTAGAAAAAATTCGTCAAGTAACGTAGCAAAAGATAGGTTAAAACTTGTTTTAATTCATGACCGTATGAACTGTTCTACAGAATTACTAGAAATGATGCGTTCTGACATTATAGAAGTCATTTCTAAATATGTAGATATCGATACAGACGATTTTAATATTGAAGTTTCTTCGATGGAATGTGATAAAAGTGGAAACAAAGCACCAGTTTTATCAGCTAACATTCCCATCAAAAATTTAAAAAAAGTAAGTAGAGGCTAATTACTTTTTAGAAGCAGGAAAGGGAAATTTAATATATGTTCAGTTTAAAGAAAGAACATCTAAAGAATATTGATTATTGGATGGTTTTATGTATGTGTGCTCTAATAGGTATAGGTATTCTTGCTATTAGTAGTGCTACAACTTATTCTGGTGATACAGAAGTATTAAAGATGCAACTCCTCTTTTTTGCAACAGGTATTGTACTTATGCTATTTGTAATGGCTATAGATTATCATTTTTTAGGTGAATGGTATATTCCTATATATATCGCCTTTAATCTATTGCTGATAGCTGTATTTTTTCTAGGGAAAAATGTAAATGGTGCAACAAGATGGATTCAGATTGGTCCGATGACTATCCAACCATCAGAGTTTGCTAAAATTGGAGTTATCCTATGTACAGCTAAATTACTAGATAAATATAATGATAAAATTAATTCTTTCAAATCTCTTATGATTGTAGGACTGTTTCATTTTATTCCTTTCATACTTGTAAATAGACAGCCGAATTTATCGACTAGCCTTGTCATTTTGGGCATATTAGTGATACAATTATTTGTAAGCAAATTGGATATGAAAGTTATGATTTCTACAGCAGCAATAGCAGTTGCTACTGCAGGTATTATACTAGTCTATATTATTACCAATCCTTATCAAAAGATTATTCCGGATTATCAACGTAATCGTATTGTTACTAAAGTACATGGTGGAGATAATTTAGATGAAAACTATCAGACCAATCAGTCAGTTCATGCGATTGGTTCAGGTGGTTTAGAAGGAAAGGGACTTTATCAAGGTGCCATTAGCCAATTAAACTATTTACCAGAATCACATAATGACTTTATTGTAGCCATTATTGCTGAAGAGTTTGGCTTTGTTGGGATTTTAATAGTACTAGGAATTATTCTTTTTATGATTGCAAGGGGGTTATGGATAGCCCATTCCGCCCCTGATGACTTTGGCCGGTTTATTATAGCTGGCTATATGGGTATGATAGCGATGCAAACCTTCGTAAATATGGGGGTTGTAACAAGTTTATTACCTAATACAGGCCTTCCGCTTCCGTTTATTAGTTATGGAGGAAGTTCATTATGGGCAAACATGATGGGATTAGGACTTGTATTAAATGTTGGGATGAGAAAAGAAAATACGATGTTTTAGGAGGTAAGTGATGAATATAGGACTTATAGCGCATGATGCTAAAAAGAAACTCATGGAAAATTTTACAATTGCCTATAGACACATACTAGCAAAACATACTTTGTATGCTACAGGTACAACTGGAAGACTAGTAGAGGAAGCAACAAATTTAAATATTTATAAATATTTAGCAGGACACTTAGGGGGGGCGCAACAACTTGGTGCACAAATTGCACATAACCAATTAGACATGGTTATTTTCCTAAGAGATCCTGTAACACAAAAACAGCATGAGCCAGATGTAGGCGCATTAGAAAGATTATGTGATATCCACAATATCCCTATTGCAACAAATCTTGCAACAGCTGAACTTTTAGTAAAAGCCTTAGAAAGAGGCGACTTAAGTTGGAGAGAAGTAATCCGTTAAAAAAAGACTTTCATAAGTCTTTTTTTTATGGATATTTATCCAAGACATTGAAAAGGCTAATATAAAAACACTCCCATTAAGGGTGAAGAATAAATTTGGAGGACTATAATGACCATTTTATCAGAGCAGATTTTAAAACAGGTAGATAAGCCAGCACGTTATATTGGTGGTGAAATGAATACTTATGAAAAGGATTTAAGCAGCATTGATGTGCGTTTTGCTTTTGCTTTCCCTGACGTTTATGAGGTAGCAATGAGCCATTTAGGTATGCAAATCCTTTATCACTTTTTAAATAGAAGAGAAGATACTTATTGTGAACGCGTATTTTCACCATGGATTGATATGGAGAAAATTATGCGTGAAAAGAATATACCACTTTTTTCATTAGAAACACATACACCACTTAAAGAATTTGATTTCTTAGGTTTTACACTTCAGTATGAAATGAGTTATACAAATATCCTAAATATGATGGATTTATCAGGTATTCCACTTCTCAGCAAAGACCGTACAGAAGAGGATCCGATTATTGTAGCTGGAGGACCTTGTGCCTATAACCCAGAACCTTTAGCACCATTTATTGATTTCTTCTATATTGGTGAAGGTGAATTTGCTTATGACGAAATTCTAGACTTATACAAGGCCTATAAAAAAGAAGGGCGTACAAGAGCTGAATTTTTAGAAGCACTTCTTGATATTGAAGGTATGTATGTACCAAGTTTCTATGAAGAGATTTATAAAGAAGATGGAACAATTTTAGAAAAGCGACCATTACATCCAAAAGCTAAAACAAAGATACGTAAAGTTATTATGACAGATATGGATGAAGTCTACTATCCAACAACACAAGTTATTCCTTGGATTCAAGCAGTACATGACCGTGTAACACTTGAAATGTTTAGAGGATGTTTAAGAGGATGTAGATTCTGTCAAGCAGGTATGATTTATCGTCCAGTACGTGAAAAATCAAAAGATGTACTTATTAATTATGCAGAAAAACTTTTAGCTTCTACAGGCTACGAAGAAATTAGTTTAGCTTCATTAAGCACAAGTGACTATAAAGATTTAGAGCCATTTGCTAATGAACTTCTGGAATTATGTGAAAAAGAGTGTGTAAATATCTCATTACCATCTCTTCGTATTGATGCATTCTCTGTTGACTTAATGCAAAAAGTACAAGAAGTACGTAAAAGTAGTTTAACTTTTGCTCCAGAAGCAGGTACACAACGTATGCGTGATGTGATTAATAAAAATATTACAGAAGAAGAAATCCTTAGAGGATGTAATCTTGCTTTCAATGGTGGGTGGAACCGTGTTAAACTTTACTTTATGCTAGGTTTACCGGGTGAAATGCAAGAGGACGTAGAAGGCATTGCAGCATTAGCTGAAAATATTGTACATGAATATTACCAAATTGATAAATCTAAACGTCAAGGTGGGGTACAACTTGTTGTAAGTACATCTTGTTTTGTTCCAAAAGCCTTTACGCCTTTCCAATGGGAACCACAAGATACATGTGAAAGTTTTATTGAAAAGCATATGATGTTAAAACATGCAATTAAAAGTAGACAAATTAAATATAATCACCATGATGCAAAAACAAGCGTATTAGAAGCTGTTATTGCAAGAGGGGATAGACGTGTTGCAAACTTAATTTTAGAAGCATATAAATTAGGTGCTACATTTGATAGTTGGAGCGAACACTTTGATGAAGAGAAATGGGCAAAAGCGAGTGAAATTTCAGGCGTAGACTATGCATTCTATGCAAATAGAAGACGTGACTATGATGAAGTTTTACCATGGGATCATATCGATATTGGCGTAACAAAGAACTTCTTAATTCGTGAAAGTAAAAAAGCACATGAAGCTGTTACAACCCCTCAATGCCGTGTGAAATGTTCTGGATGTGGAGCAAATACTTTCAATAAAGGAGTTTGTTATGAGAATTAGATGTAAATTTACAAAGTTAGGCTATGTAAAGTTTGTAGGTCATTTAGATACAGTAAGAATGTTCCAAAGGGCAATACGTGTTGCACGTATTCCAATTGCTTACTCTCAAGGTTTTAATCCTCATGCTAAAGTATACTTTGCTATGCCACTTTCAGTTGGTGTAGGAAGTACAGGAGAATATATTGATATTATTACTAAGGAAGATGTTGATGTTACAAAAGCTAAGGAGGTACTTAATACAATTTTACCAGAAGGTATTCGTGTCTTAGAAGCTACAGCTATTACAGAAGGTACGCCATCTTTAATGAGTTTAGTAACAACTGCAGATTATAAAGTTGTGTTTACACAAGGTGCATTAACAAGTGAAGATATGGCACATATTCAAGAAAGAATAAACGCAGAGTCTTTAGTTGTTCTTAAAAAGGGCAAAAAGAAAACTTCAGAAGTGGATATTAAGCCACTTGTTAAAGCTTTTGAAATTGTAGAACAAGAGGGTACAGTAGAAATCCATATGCAAGTAGCTGCAGGTAGTGCAAGTAACTTAAGCGTTGATTTACTACTAAAAGCTTTAATAGAGAAAGAACTTGAAACATTAGATTATAGTGTTGAAAGACTAGAACTTTATGCAGGAGAAGAAAACGCTATAGTGCCTCTTATTCAAGTAGGGGCTTCTCATGCTTAAGCAAGTTATTATTGATGAAGGCTGTGCATTAACAAGGATTGCCTTGTTAGAAGACGGAAAGCTTATTCATCTTTATATTCAAGATCATGTTGAAGAGACCTTGCAAAACTATGTTTTGCAAGGTCAAGTTCAACAAGTAGTAAAAAATCTTAAAGGTGCTTTTATAGACTTTGGAAAAGAAAAGAATGGTTTACTACATTTTAAAAATATACCAAGCGCTTATGAGAACAAAATACAACTAGGTATGCGTATCCCTGTACAAATTCAAAAAGAAAATACAGGTGAAAAAGGCAATCGTCTAACTAGTTTTGTAAATATTCCAGGTTATTACCTTGTTGCCTTACCTTATGAACCAGGTATACAAATTTCTAAGAAAATTAAAAGTAGCCAAAGAAGAGATGAGCTCAAAACATTACTTATGCCTTTTGTAAATGAGGCATTAGGCTTTATTGTACGTACTAATGGTAAAGAAGCAACAGATACGGAAATTTTCAATGAAGCAACCTATTTAGCTGAAAAAGTGAAGCAATTTCATGAAATGAAAGCTAATGTACAAAAAGGGACGATTCTTTTAAAAGCAGAACCCCTTTATTGGGAAGTGGTAAAAGAGCATATCAAAGAAGATGAAGAAATTATATTTTTATGTAATAATGAAGAAACAAGTCAGCAACTACAAGAAAAAGTAGAACTTTTCTTGCCACGTTTACAAGCCAAGTATAAGAATTATCCATGTTATGAAAATTTATTTAGATTAATGAGTATAGAAAAAGATTTTTTGGAAACACTCAAAAGGAAGGTTTGGTTAAAAAATGGTGGGAACATTGTCATAGACTATACGGAAGCGATGACCATTATTGATGTAAATAGTGCCAAAGCTATTCTTGGTAAGCAAATAGGTAAAACAATTAAAGAACTTAATAAGTTAGCGATAGAAGAAAGTATTTATCAAATTGTTAGACGTAATTTATCAGGAATTATTATTATTGACTTAGTCGACTTTATATCTAAGGAAGATAGGCAGAGTGTCTATGAATGGGCACGTCAGTTTATTGCAAGTATAGATGGTACAAGGTCAAAGGTTTTTCCACCAACTGAACTTGATCTTTTACAAATAACAAGAACGAAGAAGTACTTACCTATTTATCAAAGATTATTTGGAAAAGAAAATGAATATACTTGTCAGTTTACTGTACCTAGTATAAGCTATCTTGCTTTTAAAGTAGAAAATGAAATCAAACAAATAGTAGCAACAACAGATATGAAACAAGTATTTGTATACTGTGGAAAGACGTTTTATACGGAGTTAATAAAAAGTTCTATACCAGCAAAATTAGAAGAAATTTACGATATTAAACTTAATCTCTATGAAGATGAAAAGCAAAACCAAACAAGTTTTGACATAAGGTTCCATAAACAATAAATAGAGTTGACATGTGTTATGGAGTATGATATATTAATGAAGTGTTTTAGCCGCACGAAGAGGTTTTTAAACTATTTGATAGTACCGAATTCGGCGAGTTTACGGTTTAAGGAGGTGTACACATGTACGCAATTATCGAAACAGGTGGCAAACAATACAAAGTTGAAGTTGGCACAACACTTTACGTTGAAAAATTAAACGTAGCAGCTGGTGAAACAGTAAGCTTTGACAAAGTATTAGTTGTATCTAAAGATGACAAAATGGTAGTTGGTAGCCCAGTAGTAGCTGGCGCAACTGTAAAAGCTGATGTTGTTGAAGAAGGTAAAGGACCAAAAGTTATTATCTACAAATACAAATCAAAAAAATCTTACCATAAAAAACAAGGTCATCGTCAACCTTTCACAAAAGTGAAAATTACTGCTATTGAAGCATAATTATTATGATTCGAGTAGACCTTTATTATAACAAAGATGTTTTATATCGCTTCAAATTATCTGGACATGCTGGCTATGCTGACCATGGTGAAGATATTGTTTGCAGTGCTGTAAGTATTTTAGTTATTAATACCATTAATGCTCTAGAGGCGTTAACGGAAGAAGAATTTTCTCTTGATGAGATTAATTCTAAAAAAGGTGTTATTGATTGTACTTTTAACAAGCGCAAACAAGGAATGCCAAATCAAGAAGCAACGCTTCTTTTAGAAGCAATGCAGATAGGCCTTGAGTCTGTCAAACAAATGTACGGAGAATACATTGAAATAAAAAATAAATCATTCTAAAACTTAGGAGGTGGATTAAATGATGCGTTTAGACCTTCAGTTTTTTGCTCATAAAAAAGGGGTAGGATCTACAAAAAATGGTCGTGACTCTGAATCAAAACGCTTAGGCGCTAAAAGAGCAGATGGACAAATCGTAAAAGCTGGTAACATCTTATATCGTCAAAGAGGTACAAAAATTCATCCAGGTAACAATGTTGGCCGTGGTGGAGATGATACTTTATTTGCATTAGTAGATGGTAGAGTTAAATTCGAACGTAAAGGCAGAGACAAAAAACAAGTTTCTGTATATCCAGTAGCACAAGAAGCGTAATCGATATACTTGGAAGGTTTCAACATCTGTTGAAACCTTCTTTTTATTAATGAGACAAGTTGCGATAGAAAAAAACAAAATGACATACACTATAAGATGAAAGGAGTGAGAATATGTTCGTCGATAAAGTGAAGATTTTCGTTAAGTCTGGTAAAGGTGGCGATGGCCATGTTTCTTTTAGACGCGAGAAGTACGTACCAAATGGAGGTCCAGATGGTGGAGATGGAGGTCGTGGAGGACATATCATTTTCCAAGTTGACCCAGGAATGAATACCTTAATGAACTTTAGACATAAAAGACACTATAAGGCAGAAGATGGAGAAAACGGTAGTAAGAAAAAATGCCATGGTAAAGATGGATTAGACTTAACTATAAAAGTTCCACAGGGAACAATTATCCGTGAAGCGGAAACAGGCAAAGTAATTGCTGACCTTCATAAGCCAGATGACAAACAAGTAATCTTTAGAGGCGGTCATGGAGGTCGTGGTAATCAACATTTTGCTACACCTACAAGACAAGCTCCCAAATATGCAGAAAAAGGACGTCTAGCAAAAGAATATTGGGTTATTCTAGAACTTAAGATGATTGCAGACGTAGGATTAGTAGGTTATCCAAACGTTGGAAAATCAACTTTGCTTTCAATGGTAAGTAATGCACAACCTAAAATTGCTAACTACCACTTTACAACTTTATCTCCAAACCTAGGTGTTGTTTCTAACCAATACGGTAAACAATTTGTAATGGCAGATATTCCAGGACTTATTGAAGGGGCAGCAGAGGGCGTAGGACTTGGACATGATTTCTTAAGACATGTTGAGCGTACAAAAGTGCTTGTACATGTTGTAGATACAGCAGGTAGTGAAGGTAGAAATCCTGTAGAGGATATTTATGCAATTCAAAAAGAATTAGATCAATATAACCCAGAAATTTTAGAGACTAAACCTCAAATTATAGCAGCTAATAAAATGGATATTGAAGGTGCCAAAGAGAACTTAGAAGCACTTAAAAAAGCCTTTGAACCACAAGGAATCAAAGTTATTCCAATTTCGGCTGCTGCAAATGATAATTTACAGGTTTTACTTGAGGATATTTCAGCGCTTCTTGCAACAGTACCAGATGAGGTTATTGTTTTTGAACCAGAGTTTGAAGAAGAACAAAAAATTGACCATGAAGCTTATACGATTACAAATGATGAAGAAGGTTACTTCGTTGTTGAAGGTGTAGGCGTTGAGAAGATGATGGGTTATACTTCATTAGATACAGAAAAAGGTTTCGCATTCTTCCAGAAATATTTACGTGAACGTGGTATTATTGAAGCACTTGAAGATGCAGGTATTGCAGAAGGTGATACTGTACGTATTTATGATTTAGAATTTGAATACTATAAATAGAGGAGAATGTCTATGAACATTACAAGTAAACAACGTGCTTATTTAAAGTCTTTAGCACAAACAATTGATCCTATTTTCCAAATAGGTAAAAATGGATTAACACCTGAAGTAACAGAAGCAATTCTACTTGCACTTGATGCAAGAGAGATTGTTAAAATTAGTGTACTCAATAACTGTTTAGAAGACCCAAAAGAAATGTGTCAAGTTTTAAGTGAACGTACACATTCTATTCCAGTTCAAGTTATTGGTAAAAAAATTATACTTTATAAACCAGCTAAGAAAAATTCAAAAATTACATTACCATCTTAATGCATGCGCTACTTCGGTAGCGCTTCATTACAAATTGGACAATTTTTAAAGGAGATGTACACATGAAGATTGCTATTATGGGTGGAACTTTTGATCCTATACATATGGGACATTTAGTAACAGCAGAAGCTGTAAGACATGAATTTGATATTGATGAAGTACTTTTTGTACCCACAGGTAACCCACCTCATAAAGCGAGCATGGGAATTACATCAGCAGAGCATCGTTATTTGATGACGGTGTTAGCGACAGCAGCAAATGCTCACTTTAACGTTTCTAGAATAGAAATAGACAGAGAAGGTACTACTTATACTGTAGATACAATTAAAGAGCTTAGTAGGATGTATGGACCTGATACACAACTATACTTTATTACAGGTGCTGATGCTGTACATGAAATTTTGAATTGGAAAAACTCAGAAGAACTTTTACAACTTTGTACTTTTGTAGCAGTAACAAGACCTGGATATCAAAAGCAACAGCTCTTAAATCATATTGAAAATTTACGTGCACAGTTTCATTCAAGTATTAAATTTCTTGAAGTGCCAGCTCTTGCCATATCCTCATCAGATATTAGAAAACGTGTAAAGGAAGATTCACCTATTAAATATTTAGTGACAAGTGCTGTAGAAAATTATATTTCTAAGCATAACCTTTATAGACATCCAGTTTCTTTTAATCAGGAACTTGTGAGCAAAATGAGTCATTATGTAAAAGAACGTTTATCTCAGGGACGTTATGAACATACAAAAGGTGTAGTAGAAATGGCTATAGAACTTGCAAACTGCTATAATGTAGATACGGATAAAGTTTTTATTGCAGCACTTTTTCATGATTTAGCCAAAGAGATTCCTGTAGAGGAAAGCCTAAAATTATGTAAGGAATACGGTGTAGAAATCGATCAATTTGAAAGGGAACATCCTCATTTAATACATGGTAAGTTAGGCGCTTGCTTGTTAGAAAGGGATTGGGGTGTAACGGATTCTACTATTCTTAATAGTGTACGTTATCATACAGTAGGACGTACACATATGACAGATATTGAGAAGATTATCTATTTAGCTGATATGGTTGAAAGAGGAAGAAAGCCATATCCAGCATTAGAACAAATTAGACGCTTAGCCAAACATGACCTTAATAAGGCTATGTATACTGCATTAAGTAAATCGAAAGAATATGTTAAGTCGAGAGGACAGGAAATGCATCCAATTACAGATGTATTGTTAGAAGAATATAAGACTTACGATATATAGATGAAATTTTCGGATATTTTAGACAGGGATAATCACTAGGTAAGTATGCATACTATAATAGTATAAGGAAGCTTATTTTAGAGATAGAGAAAAGGCATAGACGAAAGGGGTTTTTTTATATTGAATAATGAATCCATTTTACTAGCACAAAAGGTAGCTAGCATTTTGAAAAAGAAGAAGTTTGAGAGTCTACAGGTGTTAGATGTGCATAATATTACATCACTAGCAGATATTTTTGTTATTGTGGTAGGGAATAATACAAAGCAGACGAAGGCTTTAGCCGATGATATTGAAGATGCTTTAAGTGAAGAAGATATTAAAGTTATACAAAAAGAAGGCTACCAAACTGCGAATTGGATTTTAATGGACTATGGACGTGTGATTATTCATGTACTCTATAAAGAAGATGCTGAGTTTTATGGATTAGATCGTCTTTGGCAAGATGGAACAACATTATTATTTTAAAAAAATAGAGGCATATAGCAAACTATAGGTTTGCTATATGCCTATTTTATGGTTTTAGAAAATTTAAGTTTCTTATGTTTAAATTTACGTTTGCGCTTACGTTTGATAAAGAGAGTTAATAAGATTAAAATAACGAGTAGGAGAATGAGCAAAATAAGGAAAGATGAAATAGGAAAAGTTAATGTAGGTTTTTCGGGTTGATTAGCCGTATAAGGAGAAGAAATATAATTGATGTTAGAGATTTTTAAATCACTTTTAGCTAATACCTTGTTATTGTGTAAATATTCAATTGAACCTACTATAGCATCTGAAGCGATGCCCATTTCTAAATACTCAGGAACATTTATATTTGTAACAATATCACGTGTCTTAATATTTTTACTTACAAGTACAGATTCATTACTAGAAGCTACAATATCACAAGTTGCAAATTCAATAAGTTTACCACTTTTAACAGAGTAAATAGGAAGCTTAGTAATGACTTCATTTTCTTTGAGAAGATCAAAAGTTTGATAAGCATTAAATCCATAATCGAGCAACTTCGTTGTATCTGTATACATACCAGATTTTGTATCACTTTTCATAATAACAGCAATCAGTTCAATATCTCCTTGTTTTGCCATTGTAACAAGGGTATGGCGTGCAATATCTGTATAACCTGTTTTACCCCCAATAACATCTGAGCGATAAAGCTTGCTGTCACTAAACTGATTCATTAATTTATGTTGTTGTGAAAGATAACGTATTTCATTTACCTTATTTGTAGGAGGTATCTGATAGGTTACATCTTTCATGATTTCTAAAAAGTACTCATTATGAAAGAGTTCTTTAGCAATAAGAGCCATATCATAAGCAGTTGTATAATGTTGCTCATCATCTAAACCATGAGGATTTTTGAAGCTTGTACCTTTTGCACCTAATGCTTCAGCTTTTTTTGTCATTGCAACAGCAAAGTTATCCATAGAACCACTCACTTTTTCAGCAAGGCCATTGGCAACCTCATTTGCGGACATAAGGAGCAAACAACGTAAAGCTTGGTCTACAGAAATTTGTTCACCTACACGCATTCCCATATGACTACTGCCACGTTCTATACCATAGATGGCATCTTCGGAAAAAGTAATCATATCTGTTGGTTTTAAATTTTCAATGACGAGTAAAGCTGTCATGAGTTTTGTAATACTTGCAGGAAAGTGACGATCTTGACTATTTTTTTCAAATAGGATTTCTCCCGTTTTTGCATCTATTAAAATAGCGGCTTCAGCACCAATGGTAGGTACAGATGTGCCAGGATCCCCTTCAGTTGCGTACAGTGGTAAACAACTGAACAATAATGATAAAATTAAAATTATATGAACTGATTGTTTCAATATACGTTTTTTCATAAGTAAAAAAATTCTCCTTTCAACAGTACTAGTATATTAAAAATAAAGCTTTTAGTAAAGGCAAACCTGTCTAAGATGTGCAAAATTTGTTAAAACTTTGTACTAGAGGTGATTATGTGATAAAATTATTAAGTAAGTATAAAATTATATTTGTGCTTATATTACTAAGTGTAACAGGTTTGCTTCTTATGAATCAACAAAGTAATCAAGAAACCATTCAGATTATAGATCAAGTAGATTCTGCTAGTGTTGTAAGTCAAGAAGAGTCTATAAAGGACGGAACACAGCTTGTGGATGAAGAAGTCAGTGTCCCTATTTATTTGTGTGGTGCTGTCATAAATCCTGGTGTCTATTATATAGAAAAAACTGCTATTTTAAAGGATGTTTTAGAAATAGCAGGAGGATTAATAGATGAAGCAGATTTAAATCAACTGAATTTAGCAGAACCCATTTATGCTCATCAAAAAATATATATACCTAAAATTGGAGAAGAAATTGACAAAATGCTAAGTTCATATGAAAATGAAGAAAGGACTCAAAAATCTTCTCTTATAAATATTAATAGAGCGAATGAGAGTGAACTTATAACGTTGCCTGGAATTGGAGAGGTAAAGGCTCAGCAAATTATTTTATATAGGGAGCAAAGTGGATTTTTTACATCGAAAGAATCGATAAAGAATGTACCTGGAATAGGCGATAAAGTTTATGAGGGGTTACAAGAATTAATTACAATAGAGTAGGAGGAAATAGGATGAATAGTAGAGTGTTAGTTGTCGATGATGAAAAACTTATCGTTAAAGGAATAAAGTTTAGCCTAGAGCAAGAAGGATGGGAAGTAGATGTGGCCTATGATGGTGAGGAAGCACTGAATTTAGTCAAAAATGGTCATTATGATGTGATGATTTTAGACGTTATGCTTCCTAAGTATGATGGTTTACAAGTATGTCAAATTGTACGTGAATTTTCTAATATTCCTATTGTGATGCTTACTGCTAAAGGTGAGGATATGGATAAGATTATGGGCCTTGAATATGGGGCAGATGACTATGTAACAAAACCATTTAATATCCTTGAGTTAAAAGCACGTATTAAAGCTATTTTGAGACGTGCTGTACAAGGTGAAAAAGAGCAAAATAAAAAGCTTTTAGAAGTAGGAAGCTTAAGACTAGAATTAAGTAGTAAGCGTGTTTTCTTAAATAATCATGAAATTAATTTAACTGCAAAAGAATTTGATATGCTTGAACTGTTTGCAACACATCCAGGTAAAGTATATAGTAGGGATCAACTGCTTGATACCATTTGGGGAAGAGATTATCCAGGTGATGTACGTACGGTAGATGTTCATGTAAGACGTTTACGTGAGAAGATTGAGCCAAATCCAGGACAACCTGAATATATTCATACTAAATGGGGGGTAGGTTATTATTTTAAAGATTAAGATGAAGTGGTTTCACAGCTTGAGATGGCGATTATTTGTCTTATTCTTCTTAGTTAGCTTTATACCATTTATGCTCTTTGCGCCTATTGTAATGGATCGTATTGAGACTTCATATATCGAACAAAGCAAAGCAGAATGGCTAAGACAGGCAAATCGTATTTCAACACAAATATCTGAGGGAAACTACTTAAAGGATTATACAAGTTATACCTATTTTGAGTCCTATATTAGAGGGCTTGGAAAAGAAAAAGGATTTAATGGCAATGGACGTATTGTTGTTGTAGATAAATTAGGCTATATTATTGCAGATTCTGCAGCAGCCGATAAAGGACATACCATTATGAGTAAGCAAGTCTTTGATGCCTTACGTAAAATAGATAGTGCAGAGCCTTATAGTCGTGAAGATCAAAAGGTTATGAGTGCAGCTGTTCCTATTACAGATAAGGATAATAAAGATGAAGTTTTAGGGGCAGTTATTGTAACAGCTAAAATAGATGATATTTATCGTTCACTGGATGAAATGCAAAATCAAGTGTACTTATTGTCGTTATTTACCAGTTTATTAATAGGTCTATTAAGCTTCTTTACATCTTCGTTTATATCAAGACCTTTGAAGGTTCTTATGAAATTTGTTCAAAAAATTACTAATGGGCAGCTTGATCAAAAGGTAGATGTGAAAGGAAAAGATGAGATTGCAGAACTAGGAAACGCCTTTAACCACATGGCAGAGCAACTTCAACGTGTGGAACATTCTAGACAAGAATTTGTATCGAATGTGTCCCATGAACTGAAAACACCACTGTCATCTATTAAGGTGCTTACAGAATCACTACTTTTTCAGGAGAATGTTCCTGTTGAAATGTATAAAGAGTTCTTTATGGATATCAACTCAGAAGTAGATCGCCTTAATAATATCATTAGTGATTTATTGACACTTGTAAGATTAGATCAAACAGAAGTACCTATGAATATTCAAACAACTAATTTGAATGATATGACACAGGCTATTTTAAAACGTTTGATTCCACTTGCTAAGAAAAAAGATATTAAGCTTATTTATCAAAGTCACAAAGAAATTTTTGTAGATATTGATGAAGTAAAATTAACACTGGCTATTTCTAATTTAATAGAGAATGCTATTAAATATACACCAGAGGGTGGAGAAGTACGTGTTGTTTTACAAAGTGACCTTCAAGATGCTCAGATTTCTGTAGAAGACACAGGGATTGGTATTGCAAAAGATGAACAGTCTAAAATATTTGAACGCTTTTATCGTACTGATAAGACTAGAAATCGTGAGACTGGTGGTACAGGATTAGGATTATCTATTACTTATCGTACTGTGATTATGCATAATGGTTCTATTCAGGTAGAAAGTGAAGAAGGTAAAGGTTCTATCTTCACCGTTCAAATTCCAATTAGGCATTTATAGGATGGAGGTAGACAAATGAAACAAACTATACGGTTATTAGGAATTAGTCTCTTAGCGTTATGCATGCTTGTTTTGACAGGATGTGAATTAAATATAAAGCAATCATCATCTTCTCAAAAAATAAAATTATACTTTTATGATGAGCATCAAAGTACGCTTATTATGGAAGAACGCGCTATTGACTTACCAAAAGATGCTTCTAAAGAAAAGACGATGCTTGCGGTATTAGATGCATTGGCTAAAGGACCACAGGTAAACAATCAAGGGACAAGACCTATTTTATTTAATATTGACCAAGCTATTTTAAAAGAACGCACCGCTTATATTAATTTTAGCACTGCCTATAATACTTTAGATGTGCCTACTCAAATTACACATCGTGCAATGCTTGTCTATACTTTAACAGAATTAGATTTTATTGATAAAGTGGAGTTTCAAGCCAATGATATACCACTTGTAAATAGTAATGGAGATAAGATGGATGCAGTGGAGCGTAAAGATATTTTAATTAATGTATTAAATCCTACACCACCAACAAGCAGCCAAATTGTAACACTTTATTTCCCAAGTAATACGGATGGGTTATTGCACAAAGAACAAAGAGAAATTAGAGTGAATAACAATACACCTCTTGAAGAGTATGTGATTGCAGAATTGATAAAAGGACCAATGACAGAAGGTTTGTCAAGTATATTACCAGCTGATACAAAGGTTAATGATATTAAAACACAAGATGGTGTATGCCAAATCGATTTATCTTATGATTTACAAATACCGCAGGTGGGGAATACAGTAAGAGAAGAGCTTATCATTTATTCGATGGTTGACTCTTTAACAGAAATTTCAAAAATACAAAAAGTAAATTTCTTAAAAGATGGAAAAAAACAAACAGAATTTAATATTCCTAATCAATCAGGTGGTGTATTTGAGAGAAATGAAGAACTTATTTTACAAACTCCATAGGCCTTTGGTTTGGGCTATTGGAGCATATTGTATAGGAGTAATAGGGGGAACGATGTGGACTAGAGGTTCATATCGTTCCTTTTTTGTTGTTATCTTGCTAGTAGTACTTGGGCTAGGCATTTTATACACATTCACAAAGACTGACAAGATGGGTATATTAGTGGGGCTGGTACTTATAGGACTTATTAGAGTCTTAAGCCATCCTGTATTAGTTGAAGAAGAAAAATTACAAGGTGTTCTTACTTTACAAGGTACAATTGAAAGTTTAGATGAGGGGCGTTTTAATTCTAGAATGGTAATAAAAGATGTCAGTTACGAACAAGAAGGAAAACAGATAGGACTAAAAAGTAAAGTGCAAGTCCTCTATGATCAAGTCTACCCCATAGTTTGTGGCAATCAAGTAGAGCTTATAGGTAAAGTAAAGCCATCTACAAAGCCTTATAATCCTTCAGATATGGATTATGGGATGTATTTAAAAGGACAAGGGATTGTCGCTCAAATCGAACTTATCCAATTAAAAGAAGTGATACCAAGGACAACGATCATTCATCAAGTACGTACGAGTTTAAAAGCACAAATAGAGGAGATTTTTAATCATAAGGACAAGGGATTAGTAGAAGCACTTCTATTAGGTAATCAGAAAAATATCGAAGAAGACGTTAAAACCCTTTATCAAACATTAGGTATTGCACATGTCTTAGCTTTATCTGGCCTTCATTTAACAGTTATTAGCATGGTCATATGGAAGCTATTAGGGCGGTTAGGGCTAGAATATAGTAAACGTAATCAATTCTCGGTGATAGGAATATGGTTGTATTGCATTATAACAGGAATGGGACTAAGCACTGTACGTGCTTCTATTATGCTTACAGCAATGCTCTTGGTACGCAGTATATGGGAAGAAGATGATTTATTAAGTAGTTTAGCACTGGCAGCCTTTATTATTTTAGGAATGAATCCTTTTGCATTATTTCAAATAGGTTTTCAACTTTCCTTTGGTGCGATAGTCGGTGTGGCCTACCAAGAGGTCATTTATAGCTATATAAAACATGTGCTGAAGTGGTCTAAGAAGCGATTACGAGCCTGCAGAGTGGTTTTGCCCTCTATTGTGCTAACCCTTATACTAAGCCCTATTTTAGCGTATCATTTTTACGAAGTTCCTGTATTAGGTGTCTTTCTTAATATTTTAGTTATTCCGCTATTTTCTTTAATGATCCCCATTTTATTTTTAATTATAGGAATAAGTTTTATAGTACCAGCTATTAGTCAGATAATG
This sequence comes from Holtiella tumoricola, assembly GCF_027857615.1. NCBI lineage: Bacteria > Bacillati > Bacillota > Clostridia > Lachnospirales > Cellulosilyticaceae > Holtiella > Holtiella tumoricola. Next base: position 24,356 of record NZ_JAQIFT010000068.1, on the reverse strand, counting down.
GGGATGGGAATAGTTGCTCTATTAGGATGTATAGAGTGCATGGGCAGTTATCTTACTCAGTTACCTTATGCAACCTATATAAGTGGACAACCTACACCGTGGTGTTTAGTTTTATATTATAGTAGCTTAGGCTTTTTGTGGATAGGAGTATACTTAGGCAAACAATTAGTAATTAAAAAGAGACAACTTGGAAACTATAAACCAGAAAAGTACTTTGTTATAGCAAGCGTATTCAGCTTAGTATTAATATGGGGAATTGCACAAATCCCTAGTCAACTTGAGCTGATGCATTTATATGTAGGCCAAGGTGATTGCTGTGTGATTACAACGCCCAAAGGTCAGACTATTTTAATAGATGCTGGAACAGAAAAAAGTGCGACAACACTCCAGCGTTATTTAAAGTATAAAGGAGCAAAAAGGATAGATTTAGCCATACTCTCACATCCTCATGAAGATCATATAGGGGGACTATTAGAATTAATAAAAGAAGGAGTATCTATTGGGCAAGTGGCATGGGCAGATACAAAGGCGGAAGACGAATATAGAACGAAGCTCATCAATCTTTGTGAGAAAAATGCTATTCCGCTTATTAACCTTTATAAAGGGGGAAAAATTCAAGTAGAAGGATTACAATTTGATATCTTATGGCCTGATCAAGGAAGATTAACTTCTGATCCGAACGAAAACTCTTTAGTCTGCCTGTTGACGTATAACAACGTAACAGAACTCTTTACAGGTGATATTGGTATACAAACAGAAATGCAGCTATTAAAAGAGCTTCCGGATGTGGATTTACTAAAAGTTGCCCATCATGGTTCAAAAAATAGTACTTCTTTAAAATTTATAGAGAAACTTAATCCAGAGTATGGTATGATAAGTTCTGGTATTAAGAACAGGTACGGGCATCCTCATATATTTACACTAGAACGATTAGAGGAGCAGGAGATTAAAATATGTACCACAAGTGATCAAGGTGCCATAAAAGTCGTAACAGATGGCTTAACGTATACAGTAGAAAACAATTTGCAGGAGGATAAATGACGTGGAGAAACAGGGGATTACGCTTATTTATGGAGAAGATGAATGGGTAAAAAACGAAGCCTTAAAAGCCATAAAAGCTAAGACAGTAGATGAGAGTGATTTAATGAATTATAGCTACTTTGAAGGCAAAGATATAGAAGTTGCAAATATTATTGATATTGGTGAAACTATGCCATTCTTTGCAGAGCAAAAATTAATTGTTGTTAAAAATAGTGGTTATTTTAAAGTAGGAAAAAAGGATGATACACAAAAATTACTGGATTGGCTGAAGGTTAAACCTGAATATTCTCTTATTGTCTTTGTAGAGCAAGATGTAGATAAACGTAATAGCCTTTATAAATATATACAAAAGGATTTTACAGCAATAGAAGGGAATACACCTAATGATGAGGCACTAGTTAAAATTATAGGGAATGCATGTAAAGAGCGTGGGCTTAATATTGACAGTGGGCTTATTAAATATTTAGCTATGAATTTACCTAAGCAGGTTAGTCACATTTTAGTGGAATTAGATAAACTTGCAAGCTATGTAGGTGATGGAAAGGTTACGAGAGAAGCAATAGATAATGTATGTATTTTTTCTCTAGAACAAAGAGTATTTGAGCTTTTAAAAGCAGTAAGCCAAAATCAGACACAAATGGCACTGGGGATTTATAATAAGCTTATTGAAAGTAAAGAATCACCAATAGGTGTACTTGTTTTAATAGGAAGACAATATCGTCAGCTTTTACAGGTAAAGTATCTTCAAAGGAATAATGCCAATCCAAAAAGTATTGCACAAACATTAGGAATTCCTTATTATGTTGCACAGGATTTATGTATGCAGGCACAGCGCTTTACCTTTAAAAATCTTCAAGATATTTTAGAACTATGCCTTGAGAGTGATGAAGCTATTAAAACAGGGAAGATGGAACAAGTGAAGTGTGTAGAATTTTTAATTATTAAGTGTATCACTTTAAACCATCAATAAGAGAATAAATAAAAAAAACTACTAGCCGTAGGCTAGTAGTTTTTGCGTATCAAGAATTACGCCATTTTGTTAACTAAACGAGCTAAAGTTGATTTTTTACGACCAGCTGTTTTTGCATGGTATAAACCTTTTGCAGCAGCTTTGTCGATAGCTTTTACAGCTACTTTTAAGTTAGCTTCAGCTAAAGTTTTGTCGTTAGCGTTTACTGCAGCTACAACTTTTTTCATGTAAGTTTTAACTGCTGAATTAAGTGCACGATTACGTGCTGTTTTAGTTGCGATTACTTTGATACGTTTTTTTGCTGATTTAATGTTTGCCATGGTATGGCACCTCCATTCATATTCTATGGACACGGTTTGGGGAATTATGAACGGTTAATCATATTACATTATATAGTATGTCCAAGGACAAGTCAATGTATAGTCTTTAAATTTATGGTAAAAATAGTTTTCAGTAACTATGGAAGGATGATAGGTAATGATAAAAACAGAAACCACATGGACACCACGTACCGACTTAGCCTTGGAAATTGGGGCAACTTTGCAAGCACAGAGTCAAACTCAAACAATAGAAGGTATCGATATTCAAACAGAAAAAAACCAAGAATATCCAATTACAACAACCTCTATTGAAATCATAAATGAACAAGGTGTTAAAGCAATGGGAAAACCTATAGGACATTATATCACAATAGAATCCCCTATGATGAAAGAGAATGATCCAGATGCGCATCGTGAAATTATTAATGTAGTATCTACACAACTTCAAAAATTATTACCTAAAAAAGAAAAATTAAATGTGTTGGTTGTAGGGCTTGGGAACCGCTATGCGACTCCTGACAGATTAGGCCCAGATGTATCTGGTAAAGTACTTGTAACAAGACACTTAAAAGAGCATGCACCAGATGCAATAGATGAATCAATTAATGTAGTAAGTAGTTTAACACCAGGAGTTATGGGACTTACAGGCATTGAGACAAGCGAAATTATACAAGGTGTTGTAGAAAATACAAAGCCAGATTGTATTATTGCTATAGATGCGCTTGCAGCAAGAAGTCCAGAGCGTATTAATGCAACCATTCAAATGAGTGATACAGGCATTTCTCCAGGAGCAGGTATTGGTAATAGACGTAAACAACTTAATGAAGAAACAATGGGATGTCCTGTTATTGCCATTGGTGTACCAACAGTGATTGATACAGCAACACTTGTTAATGATACATTTGAACATCTTATTGAATCTATGCTTGAGAATGCACCCAATCATGCTTTTTATCAAATGTTACAACAAGTAAGTGAAGAAGAAAAATACGTTATGATTAAGGAGATTTTAGAACCAAAGCTGGGAAATCTTTTTGTTACAGCAAAAGATATCGATGAGATTATGGTTTATTTAAGTGAAATTATTTTTAATAGTATCAACATTGCGGTACATCCAGGTATTGGATTAGATGACATTAATAAATACTCAAATTAGTCATAAACAAGGGGGGTATTTAATACAATAGTGAGAGACAGGCTGTAAAGGGGGAGAAGCATGCAAAAGTTAAAACCCTTAACCAAGCAAATGAAAATTTATTTGGTATTAGTAGGGATAGGACTTGTTGTGAGTTATAATATTTATCAGCATTTTAATAAAATGCCTGGTCATCAAACACCCTTTTTGATTACGTGTTTAACGATGCCCTTTGCATATAGTACAACTGAGGGAAGTGAATGGTATGAAAAGCCGAGTTTTCAGTTTGACTGGGAACCTTTAAGGTTACTTACTCAAACACTTCCCTATAGTGAATTTATAGATCATTTTACGGAAGTATCAGAGCTTACTGGATATTTTAAAATACCAGAAGAAGAGGAAATGATATCTTTAGAAAAAGATAATGTTTATCAGCCAAATTTACCAACACCTGTTAAGGCTGAAATTGATTTAAACAAATTAAATGATCCAAACTACTTACTCAGTAAAATTTATACAGGAGATCATGATGAATTAACTATTGATGCCAACATGTTATCAGAATGGGATTTTGAAGCACTTGCTAAAAAGGAATTTAGATTAGATGAGTCTATAGAAGGGCCAAAGGTACTTATTTTCCATACCCATGCGAAAGAGCGTTTCGCAGATGAAGATAAGAGTGATCCTGGTATTTTAGCAGTAGGTAGTGAAATAGAAAATATTTTAGAAAATAAATATGGTATTGAAACACTTCATGTGACAGACCATTTTTATATCAATGATACAAGTGAGGACACAAATGGGTGTTATGAAAGAATGGAGACAGTTATACAAGGCATTTTAGATGAAAACCCATCTATACAGGTATGTATTGACTTGCATCGTGATGGTGTGGCAGGTACAGGCAAAGTTGTAGGAGATCTCAATGGTGAAGAGGCTTGTAAAATTATGTTTGTTAATGGGCTTACAATGCTCAAGAACCAAGACGGTGAAAATATTCCTATGAAAACCCTTACTAATCCTAATCTTGAAGATAACTTAGCATTCTCTTTACAAGCGCAGATTGAAGGGATGAAATACTATCCAGAACTTATGCGGAAAGTCTATTTAAAGGCTTATCGTTACAGCTTACATATGAAACCTATGTCACTTCTTGTTGAAATTGGTTCACAAAATGATACCAGTGAAGAAGCGGTAAGAACAGCAGAACCTATTGCAACCATATTAGCAAAGGTACTTGAAAAAGATTGATAGACCTAAATAGGGTATGCTATAATAAAACGAATCAATACTAGAGAAAATAATAAGGAGGAGCAATATGTCTCTTTCAAGACAAGAAAAAATTAGAAATTTTTGTATTATAGCACATATTGACCATGGTAAGAGTACTCTTGCCGACAGAATTATACAAATGACAGGAACCCTTACAGAAAGGGAAATGCAAGCACAAGTTCTAGATAACATGGATCTTGAACGTGAACGTGGGATTACAATTAAGTCTCAAGCAGTAAGACTTGTTTATAAAGCTAACGATGGTGAAGAATATATCTTCAACCTTATAGATACTCCAGGACACGTTGACTTTAATTATGAAGTTTCAAGAAGTTTAGCAGCATGTGAAGGTGCAGTACTTATTGTGGATGCAGCCCAAGGGATAGAAGCTCAAACATTGGCTAATGTTTATTTAGCACTTGATCATAACCTTGAAATTATGCCTGTTATTAATAAAATTGATTTACCAAGTGCAGATCCAGACGCAGTTAAACACCAAATTGAAGATATTATTGGATTAGAAGCACACGATGCACCACTTATTTCAGCTAAAAATGGTATTAATATTGAAGATGTACTTGAACAAATCGTTGCCAAGGTACCACATCCAGTAGGTGATCCAGAAGCACCATTACAAGCACTTATCTTTGATTCATTATATGACCCATACAAAGGGGTTATTATCTTCTGTAGAGTTAAAGAAGGCACTGTGAAAAAAGGCATGAAAATTCGTATGATGGCAACAAAAGCGGAGTTTGATGTTGTAGAAGTAGGTACATTTGGAGCAGGTGTTTTCCGTCCTATGGATGATTTAAAACCAGGTGAAGTAGGATATATTACAGCAAGTATTAAAAATGTAACAGATACAAGCGTAGGAGATACAGTAACAGATGCGCTTCATCCAGCAACTGAAGCATTACCAGGATACAAAAAAGTTAATCCAATGGTATACTGTGGTCTTTATCCAGCAGATGGTGCAAAATACGGTGACCTTCGTGATAGTTTAGAAAAGCTTCAACTTAATGATGCAGCACTTGTATTTGAACCTGAAACTTCAATTGCTTTAGGATTTGGATTTAGATGTGGTTTCTTAGGATTACTCCATATGGAGATTATTCAAGAGCGTCTTGAACGTGAATATAACTTAGATCTTGTTACAACAGCGCCTAACGTTATTTATCACGTTTACAAAACAAATGGTGAAAAGCTTGAGCTTTCTAATCCATCTAACTTACCAGACCCATCTAACATTAAGCATATGGAAGAACCGATGGTAAAAGCACAAGTTATTGTACCTTCAGATTATGTAGGGGCTGTTATGGACCTTTGCCAAGAAAGACGTGGTATTTACCATGGTATGGAATATTTAGAAGCAACGCGCGCAGTACTCACTTATGAGCTCCCGCTTAATGAAATTATTTATGACTTCTTTGATGCACTTAAATCAAGAACACGCGGTTATGCATCATTTGATTATGAACTCTCAGGTTATACAGAATCTAAGCTTGTAAAACTTGATATTCTTGTAAATAAAGAAATGGTGGATGCCCTTTCTCTTATTGTGCATGAATCTAATGCCGTTGAAAAAGGGAGAAAGATTGTAGAAAAACTTAAAAAAGAAATTCCAAAACATTTATTTGAAATTCCTATCCAAGCTGCAATTGGAAATAAAGTTATTGCCAGAGAAACAATTAGTGCGATGCGTAAAGACGTACTTGCTAAATGTTATGGTGGAGATATTTCACGTAAACGTAAACTACTAGAGAAACAAAAAGAAGGTAAGAAACGTATGCGCCAAGTTGGTAACGTAGAAGTACCACAAGCAGCGTTCATGAGCGTTTTAAAATTAGACGAATAGAGGACGACTATGAAAATAGGATTGTATGTACACATACCTTTTTGCCATTCTAAATGCTATTACTGTGACTTTTTATCTTTCCCAAAACGTGAGAAAGAAGAAGAGTATATTACAGCGTTGATAGCAGAGATTGCAAATTACGGTAAAGATTTTGCGGGTGTACACACAATAAAAAGTCTATTTATAGGTGGAGGTACCCCAACGGTACTTTCACCTTTTTTATTAGACAAATTGTGTGAAGCCCTACGTAAGCATTTTATATTAGAAGAAGATGTTGAGTGGACAATAGAGGCTAATCCAGGAACTATATTAGAAGAGCATGCTCATGTATTTAAAAAGCATGGTGTGAATCGTGTAAGCTTAGGACTACAAGCTGCACAAAATAACTTATTAAAGAGTATAGGGCGTATTCATACTTATGAAGAGTGGGAGCAAAGTATTGAAAGGTTGAAAAAGGTAGGGATTACTAATCTGAATACAGATATTATGTTTAGCTTACCAGATCAAACATTAGAAAATTGGAAAGAAACCCTACAAAAAGTGGTTAATCTTGGATTACCACATTTATCAGCCTATTCACTTATCATAGAAGACGGAACTGTATTTGGTGATCGTTATGAACAAGGTACTTTAAAAGAAGTAGAAGAAGAATTAGACAGAAGCTTCTATGAATATGTAAAAGGTTATTTAAAAGAGAAGGGGTATCATCAATACGAACTTTCAAACTGGTCAAAAGCTGGTTATGAATGTGAGCATAATAAAGTTTATTGGAATTGTGAACCCTATTTAGGTATTGGACTAGGTGCCCATAGTTATATGATGCACGAGAGATTTAGTAATACAACAGACTTTAAAGATTATCTAGCTGCACAAGGTGACACAAATAAAATTATTGTTGCAAGAGAAAAGATTACAAAAAAAATGGCTATGGAAGAATTTATGTTTTTAGGATTAAGACTATGTGTAGGAATAAGTACACAAGAATTCCAGCAACGCTTTAAGTATTCAATTTTTGATATCTATGGGAAACAGCTGGATGAATGGATGAAGAAAGGACTATTGGTTCATAATAACGATAGACTTTATTTAACAGAACAAGGTAAAGATATATCCAATCAAATCTTCGCCTCATTCCTATTAGATGAAGAAGTAGAGTAGTGCATATTATATACAAAAAACGTTATCAAATTGTTCAAAATATGTTTAAAGAATCTTATTGACATATCACCTAAAGAGTGATATCTTAAATCTATAGTTAGCACTCAAGTTTAGTGAGTGCTAACAATGCAAAAGGAAGTGATATCATGGATATAAATGAAAGAAAGCGAAAGATTCTTGAAGCCATTGTTCATGATTATATACAAACAGGGGATCCAGTAGGTTCTAGAACCATATCTAAGAAATATGACTTAGGTGTAAGTTCTGCAACGATTCGTAATGATATGGCCGATCTTGAAGATTTAGGCTTAATCATGCAACCACATACTTCCGCTGGGCGTATACCTTCAGACAAGGGCTACAGACTTTATGTAGATAATTTAATGCAGTGTCCTGATATTGCACCTGATGTACAACAATTTATTGCAGAGGTGATCAATAATAAGTTTGACAAGATAGACAAATTATTAGAGGAAACTGCGAAGCTTATTTCGGCAGTTACACACTATGCAACTATTGCTTCCCCACCAACGATTAACCAAACAAAGATTAAACATCTGCAGTTGGTACCCGTAGATGACAGAAGTGTTGCACTCGTTGTTGTAACCGACACAAACATTGTTAGACATTATGTTATTCGTACTAAGAAGTTAATAGATTATTCACTTTGCGGTATCTTAACAAATATTATTAATGAGAGCTTAATTGGTACTTCACTAGATGAACTAAGTGTTGATAAACTACGCATCCTAGAAGAGCGTATGTTTGGCTATAAAGATATCTCAGTTGATTTAATGAATGCCATTATTGATACATTAGAAATGGAAGATGTACCAAACATTTTTACAAGAGGTATGACGAATATTTTAAGCTTCCAAGAGTTTAATGACATTGAAAAGGCTAAAAAACTTCTAGAAGTGCTTGAACAAAAACCATATCTTGTAAAGATGTTAAAAGCTAAACCAACAAAAGAAGTCAGTATTAGTATTGGTGAGGAAAATGGCCTAGAACCTATGAGTGAATGTAGTGTTATTACAACAAGCTATGATATAGGTGAGTATAACTTAGGAACAATAGGTATTATTGGTCCAAAGCGTATGAACTATGGGCAGGTTGTATCATTACTTGATCATATTTCTTACCATATTCAAAATATGCTCATTGAAGCAAAAGAGTAGAGAGAGAAAGGATGCTGATTCATGGAAGATAAAGAAATGCAAACATCCACTATGCAAGATGAAACAGTAGAAACAACAAACGAAGAAAATGTAGTTGAAGAAACTACTGGCACTTGTGAAGGGGAAGTTGTAGAAGAAACAGAAGAAAAACCAAAAGCGGATGAAAACTTAGAAAGACTCCAAAGACTAATGGCAGAGTTTGATAACTACCGCAAACGTACAGAAAAAGAAAAACAAAATATTTATGACTTAGCAGTAAGCTCTACACTTACAGAACTTTTAGGTACAGTTGATAATTTAGAACGTGCGCTTAAACAAGAAAGTGAAGATAAATCTTTCTATGAGGGCGTATCTATGATTTATAAACAACTTATAAGTTCACTTGAAAAGTTACATGTAACACCAATTGAAGCAGCAGGTGAAACATTTAATCCAGATTATCATAATGCAGTTTTACACATAGAAGATGATAGTTTAGGTGAAAATATCGTTGCTGAAGAACTTCAAAAAGGTTATTTATATAAAGAAAAAGTTATTCGCTACAGTATGGTAAAAGTAGCTAATTAATCGTAAATAGAAATTAGGAGGAAAGTAAAATGGGTAAAATTATTGGTATTGACTTAGGAACAACAAACTCTTGTGTGGCAGTAATGGAAGGTGGAAAACCAGTTGTTATTGTAAATGCAGACGGAAATAGAACAACACCTTCAGTTGTAGGTTTCACAAAAACAGGTGAAAGACTTGTAGGGGATGTAGCAAAACGTCAAGCAATTACAAATCATGATCGTACAGTAGCATCTATTAAACGCCATATGGGTACTAACCATAGAGTAACAATCGATGGTAAAGATTACTCACCACAAGAAATTTCAGCAATTACACTTCAAAAACTTAAATCAGATGCAGAAAGCTATTTAGGTGAAGCAGTAACAGAAGCTGTTATTACAGTTCCTGCATACTTCTCAGATAGCCAAAGACAAGCAACAAAAGATGCTGGTCGTATTGCAGGTCTTGATGTAAAACGTATCATCAATGAACCAACAGCAGCAGCTTTAGCATATGGTCTTGAAAATGAACAAGAACAAAAAATTATGGTATATGACCTTGGTGGTGGTACATTCGACGTATCTATCATCGAAATCGGTGACGGTGTTATCGAAGTATTAGCAACAAGTGGAGATAACCACTTAGGTGGAGATGACTTCGACCAACGTATTATCAACTACTTAGTAGAAGAATTCAAAAAACAAGAAGGCGAAGACTTATCAGCTGATAAAATGGCTATGCAACGTTTAAAAGAAGCAGCTGAAACAGCTAAAAAAGAACTTTCTTCAAAATCAACAGCGAATATCTTAATTCCATTCATCTGTGCAGCAGGTAAAAACTTAGATGTAACACTTACACGTGCTAAATTTGATGAACTTACAAGTGATCTTGTAGAACGTACAATGGGACCAGTAAGAACAGCACTTAACGATGCAGGTCTTAATGCATCTGAACTTGATAAAGTATTATTAGTAGGTGGTTCAACACGTATTCCAGCTGTTCAAGAAGCTGTTAAACGTATTACAGGAAAAGAACCATTCAAAGGTATTAACCCAGATGAATGTGTTGCAGTTGGAGCAGGTATTCAAGGTGGTAAACTTTCAGGTGAAGCAGGGGTAGGCGATATCCTTCTTCTTGACGTAACACCACTTTCATTAGGTATTGAAACATTAGGTGGGGTAGCGACAGTTCTTATTCCAAGAAATACAACAATCCCAACAAAGAAAAGCCAAGTATTCTCAACAGCAGCAGATAACCAACCAGCAGTTGATATCCATGTTGTTCAAGGTGAAAGACCAATGGCTAACCAAAACAAAACTTTAGGTAACTTCAAATTAGATGGTATTATGCCAGCTCCACGTGGTATTCCACAAATCGAAGTTGGATTTGATATCGATGCTAATGGTATTGTTAAAGTTTCTGCTAAAGACCTTGGTACTGGTAAAGAACAACACATCACAATCACTGCAAGTACAAACTTAAGTGATGATGAAATCAACAAAGCAGTTGCTGAAGCTGAACAATATGCAGCTGAAGATAAAAAACGTAAAGAAGCAATCGATGTGAAAAACGAAGCAGATAGCATGGTATTCCAAACAGAAAAAATGATGAAAGACATGGAAGATAAATTAGAAGCAGCAGATAAAGCAGATGTTGAGGCTAAACTTAATGCATTAAAAGAAATCAACAACCGTGTAAATATCGAAACAATCACAGATGCTGAAGTAAATGAACTTAAAGAAGCTAAAGAAGCTTTAACACAAGCGTTCTACGCAATTTCTGAGAAAATGTACGCACAAGCAGCACCACAAGGTGAACCAGGAATGGATGGAGCAGGTGCTACAAACAATGCAAACGATGATGTAATCGATGCAGACTTCAAAGAAGAATAATAAAAAGTGAACAACCAAGTAGAACGGTCAAAGAGATTTCTCTTTGACTGTTTCTACGTTATGCTTGTATAGAGGCACAACAGTCAGTATAATGGAATATGTTAATGAGATGGGATGGTGATAACCGTGGCAAAAAGAGATTATTATGAAGTGCTTGGTGTACAAAAAGGTGCATCGGACGCAGAAATTAAAAAAGCCTATAGAAAATTAGCAAAGCAATATCATCCGGATACAAATGAAGGAGATAAAGAAGCTGAGGCTAAATTTAAAGAAGCAAGTGAAGCTTATGAAATATTAAGTGACCAAGAAAAAAGAAGTGCCTATGATAGATTTGGACATAGTGCATTTGAACAAGGTGGTGCTGGTGGAGCAGGTGGCTTTGGCGGCGGTTTCGACTTTGATATGGATGATATCTTTGGCAGTGTATTTGGTGATATGTTTGGTGGAGGCGGTAGACGTCGTCCTCGTGGTCCAAGACCAGGTAACGATATCAAACAAACCATTCAAGTTGATTTTGCAGAAGCTGCTTTTGGCGTAGAAAAAGAAATTAAAATTCAAACATCAGAAACTTGTGAAACATGTCATGGGACAAAAGCTAAACCAGGAACAAGTGCTACAACATGTACAAAATGTAATGGTACAGGTCAAGTGCGTGTAACACAACGTACGATTTTAGGTGCGATGCAAAGTGTTCAAACATGTGATGCCTGTCATGGAGAAGGAAAAGTTGTAAGTGACCCTTGCCCAAATTGTCATGGACAGGGTAAAGTAAGAGTAAGTAAAAATATTACAGTAAGCATTCCAGCAGGTATTGACCATGGTCAAACTTTACGTATTCAAGGTAAAGGTGAAGCAGGAGATGTGGGTGCACCAAACGGTGACTTACTTTTAACTGTATATATTAAATCACATGAGCTTTTTGAACGTCGTGGAATGGATGTTTATATGCGTATGCCAATCAGCTTTGCTCAAGCTGCATTAGGGGCAGAACTTTCTATCCCAACATTAGATGGAAACGTGAAGTTTAATATTAGTGAAGGTACACAAACAGGTACAACATTTAGATTACAAGGTAAAGGTATTCCAAGCTTACGTAATAAGAAACAACGTGGTGACCAATATGTTGAAGTCTATGTAGAAGTACCTAAAAATCTTACAACTAAACAAAAAGAGTTATTGAAAGAATTTGCAGATGGTACTGTTGACCATCAGCCTGAACAAATGAATTTTAAGAAAAAACTAGAGAAGTTCTTTGGTAAAAACTAAAGAAGAACAAGTAGGAGGATTACCCAGTGGATTATATTCAAATAGCTATTGAAACAACAAGAGAAGCAGTAGAGGCCATCAGTTATTTTTTAGTAGAGGAAATGTCAGGTGGAGTGGAGATTTGTGATCCACAAGATGTATTAACACAAGATCGTAGCCAAGTACTTTTTGATTTAATTGATGACAGCCTTATCAGTGAGGATATGGACACTGTGGTAGTGAAAGCTTATTTTTCAACTGAAATTAATATAGAAGAAAAAGTAGAAGCGATTAAAGGACATTTAAAACATATTAGTGAGTTTTTAAATGTCGGAACAGGTAAAATGACGTTATTAGATATCCCAGAAGAAAAATGGGCAAATGAATGGAAAAAATACTATAAACCAGTTAAACTGGGTGATCATATTGTTATTAAACCAAAATGGGAAGCATACGATGCACAAGCACAAGATTTAGTAATCGAAATGGATCCAGGTATGGCATTTGGAACAGGAACACATGAAACAACAGCTATGTGTGCAGAGCTTGTGGAAAAATATATGCAACCAAATCAAACAATCGTTGATATTGGAACAGGTAGTGGGATTTTAGGCATCATTGCAGCGAAAATGGGTGCAGAACGTGTTATTGGTGTAGACATCGACCCAGTAGCTGTAAAAGTTGCAAAAGAAAACGTGGAATATAACCACGTAGAAGATAAAATGGAAGTACATGCAGGTAATTTAATAGATGTTGTTAAGCAAAAAGGTAATATTGTTGTATCAAATATTATTGCAGATGTAATTATTATGCTTGCAGAAGAAGTAAATGAAGTAATGGAAGATGATGGACTTTGGATTGCTTCTGGAATCATTGAAATGAGAAAAGAAGATGTTATTGCTGCAATTGAGAAGAACCATTTTGAGATTGTCGAAATCAAACAACAAAGAGAATGGTTAGCGATTGTAAGTAAAAGGAGCAAGTAAAATGCCAAAGTTCTTTGTAAAACCTGCAAATATATTCGAAAAAGAAATTATTATTGATGACGAAAATGTTAATCATATGAAAAATGTGCTCAGATTACAAATGGGCGATGAAATTATAATAAATGATAGACAAGGTCATGACTATAAGTGTATAATAAGTGCAATAGAAAGTAGTAAAATTATAGCTTGTATCAATAGTGTAGTGGATTCATCTAGTGAACCTTCTACTGAAGTCACTCTTTTTCAATCTCTTATTAAAGGGGAAAAGATGGAATGGGTGATTCAAAAGGCTGTTGAAATAGGAGTGACTAGGATTGTACCTCTTTGTACAACACGATGTGTCGTAAAATTAGATAGTCCTAAAAAAATGGCCTCTAAGATTGAAAGATGGAATAAGATAGCAGAATCAGCAGCTAAACAAAGTGGTAGGGGAATTGTACCAGAAGTCATTGCCCCTATGAACTTTAAAGAAGCACTTGCATTTGCTGCTAATAATAAATTATTTACCATCATTCCTTATGAAAAGGAGCATGAAAAGGGTATCAGACAAGTTTTACAAAATACATCATCTACGAGTTTTGGGCTTTATATTGGTCCAGAAGGTGGATTTACAGAAGAGGAAGTTGAAGAAGCAATTCGTAATCATGTTCACTCAGTTAGCTTAGGTAATCGTATTTTACGTAGTGAAACGGCAAGTTTAGTAACACTTACCAATATAATGTACGAAATGGGAGAGATGGGATAATGAGTGAACTCACGTTTTTGGTAGTAGATGATGCTGTATTTATGCGCACAGTACTAAAAAAGATGTTAGTTGAGGCATCTTATACGGTTGTAGGAGAAGCGGGAAATGGTTTAGAGGCCATTGAACTAGCTAAAAAACTTCAACCAGACATGATGACTTTAGATATTACGATGCCTGAGATGGATGGGCTTCAAGCAATTGAAGCTATATTACAAGTAAGTCCAAATACTAAGATTATTATGTGCTCTGCCATGGGACAACAGTCTAGAGTAGTTGAAGCCATTAAAAGAGGTGCTAAGGACTTTATTGTGAAGCCTTTTGAAAAAGCACGAGTTCTTCAAGCGATTGAAAATGTAAAAAATCTTTAAATGGGGGAATACTTCCCCCATTTTTTATGGAATAAAAATGATTTTAACGGAATAAGAGGGAAAAAGGATGAAAGAAGTATACTTAGATAATGCAGCAACAACTAAGCCGTTAGACTTAACCATAGAAGCTGTGTCTACTGTTATGCGTGATTATTATGGAAATCCATCTTCTTTGCATAAAAAGGGCATTGAAGCGGAAAATAAGATAAAAGAATGTACAACTTATTTTGCAAATGTATTAGGTTGTACAGAAGATGAAATATACTATACGTCTGGTGGTACAGAAAGTAATAATTTAGCCATATTAGGAACAGCTTGGGCTTATCATAAAGTAGGTAAAAGAATTCTAACAACAGCAATCGAACATCCTTCTGTTGGAGATGTTTTTAAACATTTAGAAACACAAGGATTTGAAGTATTAGTAATTCCAGTAGATGAAAAAGGCTACATTGGTGAGAAGTTTTTAGAAGAAGCAATTAATGAAGACACGACTTTAGTAAGCATTATGCATGTGAACAATGAGATTGGTACGATACAAGATATTGAACGTATTGGAAAGCTCATTAAAACAAAAAATCCAAAGACATTCTTTCATGTAGATGCTGTACAATCATTTACCAAAGTTCCAATTTCTGTACGCAAAGCTCAAATTGATTTACTTTCTATAAGTGGTCATAAGTTTTATGGCCCTAGAGGTGTAGGCCTTTTCTATAAAAGTAAGAAGGTACGTGTACTCAATCAATTACATGGAGGTGGCCAACAAAAGAACTTACGTTCAGGAACTGAAAATGTTCCAGCTATTTATGGGATGTATGTGGCCGCACGCTATGCAATGGAAAATCAACAAACCCTTCTTGCAAGTTATTTAGAGGCAAAAACTTATTTAGCAGAACATATTCTAGGTGAAATCGAAGAAACTTATTTAAATGGAGATACAATTGATAAAAGTGCACCACATATCTTAAATATTGGTTTTAAGGATGTACGTGCAGAAGTGCTTTTACATGCACTTGAGCAACATCAAATCTATGTATCATCAGGTTCAGCATGTGCTTCAAATAAAGTAGCTAAAAGCGGTACGCTAGCAGCTTTAGGTCTTAAGGATCAAGCATTAGATAGTGCCATTCGTTTTTCCTTTAGTAAGGATATTACAAAAGAAGACCTAGATTATTGTATAGATATACTTAAGAAACAAGTAGCTTTACTTAGAAAATTTACTTTAGGAGGAAAGAAAAGATGACAAATGTTTTCTTAGTCAAATACGGAGAACTTGCCATTAAAGGTAAGAACCGATTTATTTTTGAAAATAGATTAGTAGCAACAATTAGAAAAAATCTTAAACCGATTGGGAAATTTGAGGTTAGAAAAGAACAAGGGCGTATTACAGTAGAACCTGCGGATAATAGTATTGAACCAGAAGTAATTATGGAAAGATTAAGCCGTATCTTTGGTATTATTGGTATTTCATATGGGATTAAAATGAATGAACGTTCTATGGAAGCTATTCAAACTTTAGCAGTAGCGCATATGAAAAAAGAGTTTGAAACAAAAGAACGTTTAACTTTTAAAGTAAATACAAAACGAGCAGATAAACGTTTCCCAGTATCATCTATGGAGGTAAATGCTGAACTTGGTGGCTATTTATTAGATACATTTCCTGAGCAATTAACCGTAGATGTACACAATCCAGATGTACTTTTAAATGTTGAAATTAGAAATGAAACTTATGTTTATGCGGGAACTTACAAAGGTGCAGGTGGTATGCCTTATGGTACAAATGGTCGTGCCACACTTCTTCTTTCAGGTGGTATCGATAGTCCGGTAGCAGGTTGGATGATTGCAAAACGTGGTGTAGAAATTGATGCAGTTTACTTCCATAGCCCACCATACACAAGTGAACGTGCAACACAAAAAGTTATTGACTTAGCAAAAAAAGTAGCGCTTTATACTGGTCAAATGAAAGTACATGTTGTACCGTTTACAGATATCCAAATGGCAATCTATGAAAAATGTCCACATGAACAACTTACAATTATTATGCGTCGTATTATGATGGAAATTGCACAACGCATTGGACGTGAAGGTGGCAGTCAAGCGCTTATTACAGGTGAAAGTATTGGGCAAGTAGCAAGTCAAACAATGCATAGTTTGGTTGTAACAGATGATTCTAGTAGTATGCCAGTATTTAGACCACTTATTGGTTTTGACAAAGAAGAGATTGTTCAAATTGCTAAAAGGATTGATACTTATGAAACTTCTATTTTACCATATGAAGACTGTTGTACAATCTTTGTACCAAAGCATCCTGAGACAAAACCAAAACTTGAGATTATTCAACACTCAGAACTTCAGCTTGCAGATTGTATCGAAGAAATGATTCAAAAAGCAATTGACGATACAGAAGTTGTTACTGTATAAGCAGGTTTCTAAAGATTTTGAGCAAAAAATTAAAAGTCTACTTGAAAAAGTAGACTTTTAATGTATAGTTATCTTTTTTAGATTAAACCACAAATTCTTTTAGGTGCATCATAAGCACACTCGCTGTTTGATCGCTATAAATATCAAGCTTAAGAGGTTTGCTTAAGTCAAGACTGAAAATACCCATTATAGATTTTGCATCAATGACGTACCTACCAGAGGTTAAATCAAAGTCCCCATCATATTTACTGATTAGATTAACAAATTGTTTTACTTTTTCTATTGAGTTTAAACTAATGGTTACAGATGTCATGCTTATTCCTCCTTACAATGTTAATTGTATCATATATGGAATATGGTAGAGTGTCAATATGTAATGAGTGAATCGTAGAATAAGTTTTAAGAGGAGAAAAAAATGAATCAAAATACTGAAAATAAATATATAGCGACGTATACATTAGGGTGACATAAAGTGAAAGTACATATGATGTCGTCTATTCATTGGTATATAATGGATAGACGACTTTTTATTTTATAGTATTTCTCTAGGAAGATCCTTATTTTCTACTAAAGTATAGTAAGTAGCAGTAGAAGCACCACAGCGTACAATAATGCCACGTTCAATAAATTCATTGATAAGCTTTCCAATGGTTACACGACCAAGTGGAACAGCTTCCTCGACATCTTTTCTTGTTACTTGAATTTTTGTCTTTAACAGTTCTAATAGTGTATCTTCATATTTTCTATAGAGTAAATGTTCTCTGGTAGGAATTTGTGTATGTTCTTTGTAAGCAAATTTGTAGGTAATGCCATTAGAAAGTTTTAGAGACATTACTTTTTTATCTTGTACGTGGATTTCTTCCACGATCTTACTAATAAATTCTTTTAACACTTCTATATCAATAAGGTTTAATATTTCACGATAATCAATGCCTATAGTATTTTGTATCTTATCCATAAGGATAAAGTACTGAATATCATCTAACCAGGATAGATCTGCAAGATTATCTTTTGCCTGAGGGATATTAAGAGCTGCTAATTTGGCATTGACTTGTTCAAGATGTTGTTTTAAATCTCTTTGTTTAAAGATAAAGTCTTTTTGGCTCATGCTATCCTCAGAGAAGAGGTATAAGGATTCTAAACGTTCTAATGCTTTCTCATATTTTTTCTTTTCTTTTTCCAGTGATTCCATTTCATCTGTTTGGATAACTTTTGATTCTGTAGCAGTGTCACTATTTAGTTCTAGCTCATCATGTAAACCAGTAGCCATACGTTTAAAGGTGCTTTCAAGTGCAAAGTGATCAATTCCTATAACATCCACAAATGCTTTACCTCTTAAGAGTGTTTTTTCAATGCTCTTTAGAGATAGATTGTTTAAAGTAGAGTGATTAAGTCTAATAAAATTAGCAATGAAGTTAAGGATAAAAGGTAAGAGTGTTACATCACTTATAATATTTTGGCAGCCATTATTATTTTTATAGCATACATATCGGCTAGGTCTATAGCCGTCTTTTTTTCGAGGGCTATCTAATCCAGCCCAAAAGCGAGTGCCACATTTACTACAGTAAACAAGACTAGAGAAGATGTGGGTATGTATGTTTTCTCTTTGATATTGGCTATTCCCATTATAATTATCTTCTAAGATACGTTGAACCTGTTTGAAGGTAGGTTTATCAATAATGCCCTCATGGTTATCTTCAATGATAATCCATTCATCTTCTTTTTTGAGTCTACGTTTTTGATCTTTCATATTATAGCGATAGGTTCCAATGTAAAAAGGATTACGCAAAATATCATTAACCGTTTTTGCTACCCATGTTCCATTACGCTTAGTAGGAATATGATTGGTATTCAGATGCTGAGCAATTTTAGTAGTAGAACGTAGCTTAAGATAGAGGTCATAAATTAATCGCACTGTAGAAGCTTCATTTTCATCTATTACAGGGAATTTAATCTCATCTGACCATTTGTAGCCTAAAGGTACAGTGGCACCATTCCAGAGGCCTTTTTCTGCACGTGAAAGCATAATAGAAGTTACACGTTCAGCAGTAAGCTTTCTTTCAAGCTCTGCAAAGACCAAAATGATTTTAAGCATGGCTTCGCCCATAGCAGAAGAAGTGTCAAATTGCTCATTTTTACTAATAAATGTTACATTGTACTTTTTAAGTTCTTCGTACATGCTAGAGAAATCTAAAAGATTACGAGATACCCTATCTATTTTCCATACAATAAGATGTGTGAACTCACCAGATCTAATTCTAGACATCATAGCTTGATAGGAAGGTCTATCTGTGTTTTTAGCAGAGTACCCAGCATCTTCAAAGATTTGATAGTTGTCATTACCAAGAACGTACTTGCTGTAGTTAATTAATTCTTGGCGCTGAAATGGCAAAGAATCCTTATCTATTTGAAAGTGTGTAGATACACGGATGTATAATGCAGCTTTCATGTTATAACTCCTTTCTAAAATAAAAGAGCCCTATAGGCTCTATCTATACATTAAATATTTTTTGTAAGTTTGAATCATCTTCTAATTCGGTGTGTTGCATATCAATACCTATTATGTAGTTATGCTTTGGACAATCCTCAACAATATGTTTAACTTCATGCACAAAGGTTCTGACCTGTGTTTCGTAATTGATATTCCCATTTAGTATAATATAATAATTTGAATTTTTGCTTAGGAAAACAAACCCATATACACTGGGAGGGAGTACAAAGGCGACCTGTGTTTGTATATTGTAAGCATTCATTACTTCATAAAAAGATATGGTTTCATCTAATAATGAGCGTATCAGTGGCTCATCTAGTAATTGTATTTTATCCATTATTAGCAACTCCTTGCTTATTCTTTTGTACGATTTCGTTTAGTTCGTTTTATCTTCTATAATATCAATAAATTTAATTATTTTCTCTATATCTGAATCTGATAGTGACTTAACACGCTTAAATAGAGTTCTTAGGTTTTTACACTCACCAAGCCTATATGCAAATTGTAGAAGTTCAATATTTTCTATCTGATATCCTGATGGGGGAGTACCTATATACTCTCCATCTCTACCAAGTAAATAATCTATTGATACATTAAAATAATCAGCAATTTTTTGCTTAACATCATCACCAGGTATTCGACTATTTGATTCATACATAGATAAAGTTGAATTACCTATGTTTAATATCTTGGATAGTTCAGACTGAGACAATCCATGATAAAGTCTTAATTCTTTTACTCTAGTGCCTAAAGTCTTACATTGCATGACTATTCAACCCCGGTTTGTTTATCTTCTTCATCTTCAATAGCTTTGATAATTTTAATAATTTTATTGATATCAGAGTCTGAAAGATTTTTAGATTGTTTGAATAGTAATTGCATGCTTTCACGTTCCATAAGTTCTTTTGTAAAATCAGCTAATACTTTATCGTCAGATACAGAATTCAGGATTCTATCAGCATTACGAACATCAGATAAACCTAATAAATAATCAACGCTGCAATTAAAAAACTCACTCATTTTAATCAGCATTGTCTTATTTGGCTCAAGAGCACCACGCTCATACTTAGAGATTGCAGATTTTTGTATGTTTAAAAAATTACCTAGTTCTTCTTGAGATAACCCTTTTTCATTTCTTAGTTCTTTTATCCTAATCATCGGAATTCACCTCTTTCATCTCTATTTTATAGTATCTATTTTAGAAACTATAGTGTAGTTTCCAAAATAGAAATATTTTATTATAAGTTTCTTGACAGGACACATGATGTGATGTAGAATGAAAGTGTCTTAAATGGACACTAGGAGGTGGGAAATGTTTAAGAACTTAAAAAAAACGAGAATTTCTAATGGAATATCGTGCGAAAAAATGGCACAAATTCTTGGGTTAAGTACTAAGTCAGCCTATAGTAAAAAAGAAAATGGGTTTGTAAAGTTTACACTGTTGGAAGCAAAAGAAATTGCTAACTATTTCAATGATACAATTGAACATCTTTTTTTTGAATAAAGGTGTCCAAAATGGAATAAAGAGGTGGAGTAATGAAAAATAAACAAGTAGATTTTGTAAAACGTGAGGCTAGGCGTCAAGAATTAGCTAAAATGGGTATCTACACAGAAGAGCAAGCAAGACAAGCTGTTAAAGAAGCCAGAGAAAGAGGACTCTTTAGAATAGGCTTCTTAACCACACCTCTTAGTGAGGATGTAGATGTAGAAGTACCTAATGATTAGTACATATTTAAACGTATATCAAAAGAAGTTAGGACTAGTATAACTGGAAGTAACTGATAAAAGAAGAGCTGATAGAGTCACATTTTTATTTAGAATGTGACTGGATCAATTACATATAAGGAGGCAAGTAGATGAACAAGGAGTATGGCAATATTTTTAGGCTGGCACGTAAAGAGACTGGGTTAACACAGGAAGTCGCAACAGGGTTATTACTCATTAAGGACAGAACAACACTTGGGAGATATGAAAATGACCAAGTAGTACCAAATGATGATATGGTGTTCCAAATGATGCACGTCTATGGGGCAAAGTGGCTAGGTTATGAATACTTAAGAACTTATACAAAGATAGGTAAAGCAATCTTGCCACCAATCTATAGGCGTAAGGTAGGGCATTTAACTTTGATGTTCAAGAAGGAGTGTGATGATCTAGAAGATATACAACGTGATTTAGTACGTATGGCATATGATGATGAAATCACAGAAGATGAGGAAGAAGATTGGAGGAGTTCAACGAAGGAAATAGAAGAAGTTGTAGGAGCAGGTATGTCCTTGTTACTCACAGAAATAAAAAAGCCCTCACAAGATTGCAGTCTTGTAAGAGCAAATGCTTAGTAAAACTAAATTGGTGACACCAGTATAGCACGTTTTTATATTGGTGTCAAAGGGAGTGAATTAAATAATGACAGTCAGAGAAAAAAGAGCACTTAAAAATAACCTCAACAGATGGTTTGACCAAGCAATGAAAGGGGCTTTAGACGTTTCGGTAGTAGTTGTACTTGGTACAGGCTTTATGATAGGACTTTGGTGCTGTATTTAATAAATATTAAAAGGAGGCTTTGATATGAGGGGGTATATACAATGTCTAAAATGAAGAATTACATACTTGCAAAAGTATCGAATGTAATCCCTTATTACCCAGGCTTAAATGAAATTACAGGTTCTGTAACGGCTAGCATTTTGATGATGCAGCTAGAATATTGGTTTGCAAAGCAAGAAGGTGGGATGTTCTTCAAATTTACAGAGCCTTGTGAACATGACTTATACCGTGAAGGTGATAGTTGGTTAGAAGAACTTAACTTTGGTAAGGAAGAATTTAAAGGTGCATTCAATAGGATTGGCAAGTGCTATAAGAGCAAGAGCCAATTTGTAAATCAAAAGGATGGCAACTTATTTGAAGGTAAATTATATGCATCTTACTATGATCGTCAGAAGCGACTTACATATTATTTTAGAAATAATGACTTTGTAGACAAAATATTAGAAGAGTGGATTTCTAATAAAGAGAGTATTCCCATTTCTAAGAAACGTGAAAAAGCTATTTCTAAGAAACAGGAAATTCCGATTTCTAGCAAACAGGAAAATACAATCTGTGTAGAGGGTAAAAACCAACCTCTGGAAACAGGAAATTCTGATTTACAGAAACAAGAAAACCCGATTTCCACAGATGGGAATTTCCCGTTTCCTCATATATCAGTAGATTACTACAGTAGATTACAACAGAAGACTACAACAAATAAAAATAAACCTGCACAGGTGCAGGAATACATTTTAAATCTTTTTGGTACATATGCAGGACAAGATGTAGAACTTCTTGAAACATTAATTGCTTTTAACGATATGCGTAATGAATTAAAGAATGGGAAGATGACACAAAGAGCAGCTGAGCTCATGTTAAAAGAATTAGATAAGTTAGGTACAGATAGAGTTACTAAGATAGCCATTCTAAATCGTAGCATTCAAAACAACTGGAAAGGAATATTTGAACTTCCACAAGGTTACGCATTACCAGCAATGCAATCCATTCAACTAGATGATGGCACTGTTGTAGAAACTGGACAAGTTGAAAGCAAAAGTGCTTTTGACAAATTACGAGAAAAGTATGGAGAGTAGGTGCAACAATGACAGTTGGAACATTTGAGAGATTAATCAATATACTTGAAAAAGCTTTTATGAACTTTAAGTTTAACATCGAGGACGAAGATCTTGTAGAGGTTTGGTTCAATGAGTTAGCTTACATGGATGATGCTAAAGCAGTTCTTGCAGTAAAAAAAGTGATTGGTACATGTGACTTTGTAACCATAAAGAATATTAAACAAGCTTATGCAGAACTAGACATGCCAGTTCAAATTGACAATGAAGAAGGCTGGGGGCTAGTAGAAAAAGCGATAAGGCTCTATGGGTACATGCGTTCAGATGAAGCAATGAACAGTTTGCCAGTACAAGTACAAAAAGCTATTACATACATGGGAGGGTTCCAATCCATATGTGAGGCAGAGAAAAAAGAAGTCATACGAGGACAGTTTAACAAGGCAATGGCATCTGTGAATATACGTACAAGGTCAGAAGCTACTCTTGGGAATACATTATTTGAACAGATATCATTGTACCAAAACAAGGTAGAACTAGAATCTAAGAATATATTGCAGCTTGAAGAAAATAGACAGATGGCAGAATTAAATGATGAAAAGATTGCTAACAACAAAGAGCATATAGCAAATCTTAGAGATATATTTGCAAAGAGCATAAGCAATAAGACTAGCAGCGTAGGTGTAGGCGCATGAATATGAAATTGGGATGCAGAGAAGAAATAAACAAAGCGTGGTTTTATTACCTCATGGATGGCACTAAGCTAACCAAAGAAGAATGGACAAGCATTGTTAAAAGGCATATCAAAGAGCATGGGAACGAACAGGCTCTAAATAAGATTATGAACACCATCAAGTTATGGAATAAAAAAGATTCCATTGAGGATGTAGCATTGCATGTTTATGCTGCTAAATATTGTGCAGATGTACAGCAAGTAGCAAAGAGAGAACGAGTAAAACCTAAGTTTAAACATGAACTTACAAGAAAAGAAAGTGGGCAATTGATGCTGGGAGGTATCAGCTAATGGGTAAAATCAGAGAGTTTGAACAACTAGATTATGAGACAGGTGAAGTGATTAAGAGATATAGAACTGTCAAAGAGGCATTAGAAGAGCACGGAATAGATAGGGCAAAAATGAGA